>DATKEH010000186.1:0-9033 GCA_035546355.1 Thermoanaerobaculia bacterium | reverse complement strand
TGTAGCAGGATGGCCACGTCCCGCCAGCGGCGCACCTCGTCCTCGCTGGCGAACGGCAGCGCGGCGAGCGCCGCCGCCAGCTGGCCGGCGCGACGGCTCGCGGGCCCCACCACCAGCCACGCGGCCCACTGCGGTGCCCGGCCCGGCTGCGGCGACAGGGTCGCCGCCAGGACCTCGGCCGCCCTGGCCGCTCTCTCCCCGGCCTCGCGGCCGGTGGCCACCACCGACCCGCCGGCATCCCGGCGCAGGCGGCCGAGGGCGCGCAGCAGGCTGCCGCCGGGCAGCAGCGAGGCCTCCGCCTCGCCGGCCGAGACCCACGCGGCCGCCGCCGGCATCCCCGGCAAGAGGCCGCCGTCGCTGTCGAAGAGCATCAGCGCGACGAGCGGTGACACCGCCGGCGGGGCGGCCGCTCCCTCCTGGGCGCGGAGCAGCAGGAGTACCAGCTGTTCCCGCTCGACCAGCTCGGCGAGCGCGGCAGGCGGCGACGACGGCTCCTCGCCGCGGTACGCCACCAGGTCGCCTCCCAGCCTCGCCAGGCGATAGGTGCCGGCGGGGACTGACGAGTGCGGGTGCCGCAGGTCGAGACGGGCGAGCAGCGGCGTGCTCGTGACCGACCCGCCGGGAGGCGCCGCCGTGCCGGCGCCGGAAACCCCTCTCTCGACCCGCCAGGTCAGCCCCTCCCAGCGCACCCACGCCGGAGCGCCGGCGAGCTCCACCTCCCCTCCGGCCAGCCATCGGTTGCCGGCCAGCAGGCCGGCCAGGCGCGCCACCAGCGCCGGGCCGGGGTACACCCTCACCGCCAGCCACAGCCGCTGCCGCTCCTCGTCGGCGGCGAACAGCAGCTCCCGCGCCGGCGGCAGCCCGAAAGGCGCCAGCCGTGGGACGACGGGCTCGGGCGTACCCGCCAGCCGGGCGGCGGAGGCCAGCAGCGCGCGAGGGTCGCCGGACGCGCCGCCCACCGCCCGCAGGTTCTGGTGCGGGAAGGGGATCCACAGAGACACCGGCAGCGGTGGCGCGGCCTCCAGGAGTCGGCTGGCACGCTCCCCCAGGGGGTGCGCGCGCGCAGCGTACCAGTAGCGCCAGTGAGCGACCGCCCCGAGGAGAGCGAGGAACCCGAACCCCAGCCACCAGGCGCGGCGGCGACGGCGCCGCTGCCTCTCCCCCGCCGCGCCGAGGGGAGGGTCGAAGCCGGCGCTCTCCCCCGTGCTGCCCTTCACCGCTCGCCTTCCCGCCGCCAGCCGCCGTCCAGGTCGAGGTCGACCAGGGTCTCGGCGAGGGCCCGCGGCACCTCGTCGTCGCCCTCGCCCACCCCCAGGTCGGCGAGGGCCGCGCTCGCCGCCTGCACCAGCCGGGTGGCCACGTCCGACGGCGGGAAGGGCGCCAGCGGCGGCACCGGGCGCAGCGGCTCGCGCCGCCCTTCGGCGGCGGCTCGCCGGCACACCGCGAGGTAGGCGGCGGCGGCATCCTGCGGGCGGTGCCGCGCGTGCATGTGGCGCCGCGCGCTCTCGCCCATCGCCCGCCGCAGGTCCGGTCGGGCGACAAGCAGGCTGAGGGTGGCGAGCAGCGTCTCCTCCTCGAACGCGTCCACCGGCACCTTGGCGCAGCACCCGTCCGGCGTCTCGGCGAACGAGCCCACGTCGCTCACCACCACCGCCTGCCCCATCCCCAGCAGCCGCATGAAGGTCCCCGACGTCTCGCCCCCGCTCGGATGGCGCAGGTTCACCGCCACGTCGACCGCGGCCATGTAACGGAAGAGCTGGTCCAGCTCGGTGCGGCCGATCAGCTCCACCCCCTGCCGCAGACCCTGACCGAGCAGCGCGTCGAGGTCGTAGTGGGGAGACACCTCGCCCACCACCAGCAGGCGGGCTGCCGGCTGCTCCTGCCGCAGTCGGGCGAAGGCGTGCAGCGTCACGTCCATTCGCTTGGCCGGAGTGACGTGGCCGAAGGTGCCGAGCAGCGGCGCCTCTTCGGGGAGTCCCAACGTGCGCCGGGCGGCGGCGCGGTCGAGCCCGGCGGGCAGCAGCCGCGGGTCGAAGAGGTGCGGGATGACCGTCACGGCGGCGGTGGGACGACTGGCCAGCACCCGCTCGCGGGTCGTGCGGTTGTGGGTGACGACGGTCGTCGCCTGATCGACGGCGCGCTCGAACAGCGGAAAGCTCCAGGGATCGACCGGGACGCCGCCGTCGAGGAAGCGCCGGGCCACCGCCACCCCGGTGTCGCCGTAGGCGTAGCGCAGCTCCTCGACGTACCCCTCGACGTCGCCCCGCACCAGGGTGATCTCGCGCACCAGGTGGTGGCACAGATACTCGTGCAGCACCACCACCCCGGGCACCTCCTGCAGCAGGCGCCAGATCGCCTGGTGGAAGGGGGCGCTGTTGCCCAGGTGGTAGACCACCGCGTCGAGCGCCGCGGCGCGCCGCGCCAGCTCGCGATAGGGGCGGACCTCGAGGCCCAGCCGGGCCGCCGCCGGCGCCACCGCGGCGGGAGCGGTAAACGCCTCCACCGCCGCCAACGGCGCCAGGTAGGGCAGCAGCTCGGCCGAGTAGTCGGCGATGCCGGTCTGCTGCGGCGGCAGCGGGCTCACCCAGCCGATCCGCACCGCCCGCTCCTCACTCCAGCCCGGCGAGGCGGGACAGCACCCGCTCCCAGCCGATGCCGCGCACCGACCGCTCGCCGGCGGCGCCGAGCGCACGCGCGCGGGCCGGCTCGGCGTGGAGCTCGTCCAGCCGGGCGGCGAGGCGGCGTGCCCCCTCCGCCGGCACCACGTAGCCGCTGACCCCGTCCTCGACCAGCTCCAGGACGCCGCCCGAGTCGGCGGCGGTGAGCACCGGCTTCCGCGACTTGAACGCCTCGACCGTCACGTAGCCGTAATCCTCGTCGTAGGGAGCGTAGAAGACGGCGAGACAGCCGGCATAGAGCTCCAGCAGGCGGTCGGAATCGACCCACCCCGGCAGCTCCACCCGCTCCGCCACCCCCAGCCGCTCGGCCAGCGCGGCCAGCGCCTCGCGCTCGGGCCCGGTGCCGGCGATGACGCAGCGCACCGGACGGCGAGTGTGGGGCAGGGCGCGGAGCAGCAGGTCGAAGCGCTTCAAGCGGTCCAGCCTGCCGACGCCGAAGACGTAGTCGCCGAACCCGTCGCAGCGGTAGGCACCGTCGTGCTCTGGCGGCGGGTAGAGAGCCTCGGCGTCGAGACCGTTGAAGCGCCGCAGCCGCTCGGCGACGTTGCGCGAGATCGCGTACCGCCCGGCCGCCTCCCCGAGGGTGCGGGTGTCGAGGGAGCGCAGGGCGGCCGCCGCCTGGCGATCCTCGGCGCTGTCGGCGAAGTCGCTCCACGGCGTGCCCCGCAGGTCGTAGGCCTGGCGGAACTGGTGCACCAGCCACACGACCTTGTAGGGGTGGGCGACGGCGTACGACGGGAAGCGGGTGGCGATCACCCGGTCGACCGGCCGCCCGGACACTTCGGCGAGATCGAGCAGCCGCCACGCCAGCGCGCTCTGCAGCACCTGCACCCGGGTGCGCCAGCTGAAGGGGAGCTGCACGACGTCGACCTCGCAGCCGTGGCGCGCGAGCCGCTCGGCGAGGGTGCGCACCAGCACCTCGGCGCCGCCGCTGGCGAAGGGGACCTGCGAGCCGCAGACCAGGATGCGCGGCGCGTTCATGGCGCCGCGTCGCCACCGCCGCCGCGCTGCCGCTCCTCCAGCTCCGCCACCCGCCGCCGCAGCTGGTCGTTGGATTCGACCAGCTCCTGGATCAGCCGGCTGGCCACCTGGTTGAAGCGGTTCTGCTGCTGCATCACGGGGTGCAGGTACCACTTGAGGAACAGCTTGAAGAGGGCCTTGCGGGCGAGCACCAGCAGCGGCCCCACCAGCGGGCGCGGCGAGAAGCCCGGGGGCTGCTGCAGGAACTCGTGGGCGCGCAGCTCGAGCAGCCGCATGCGCACCTCGTCGCGGCTGCCGATGCCGGTGGAGAGCTCCCCCTGCCGCTGGCGCACGCCGGCGCGCACCCGGGCGAGGGCCTCGGCCACCCGCTCCTGGCGGGAATCGGACGGCGGCGCGGGCTGTTGGACCACGGCGCAAAGGATATCCCGCCGACGGTATACTCCTCCGCCGAGCCCTCCTGCCATGCCGCGGCCGCTGCGGGAGCGGCGCCCGCGAGAGCCTCATCTCCATGCCCCGCATCGCCATCGACGTCCGCGCGCTGGTCGGTACGCCGACCGGGATCGGCGTCTACACGCGGGCGCTGCTCGCGGCCCTGTCGCGGCGCGGCGGCTGGGAGCTGGTGGGGATGGCCCACCGCAGCCCCGAGACCAACGGCTGGGCCGCCGGCGCCGGCGTGTCGGTGGAGGTGCAGCCGGCCCCTTCCGGCGTCCTCTGGCAGCAGCTGGCCCTGCCTCGCCGGCTGGCGCGGGGCGACATCGACCTGCTCTGGTCCCCGCTGCAGACGCTGCCGCTGGCCGGCAGGACGCCGGCGGTGGTCACCGTCCACGATCTGACGGCGCTGCTGCTCCCCGAGACCCACCGGCTCGAGGTGCGGCTGTCGCAGGCCCCGTTCCTCGAGCGCAGCCTGCGGCGCGCGCGGCGGGTGGTGGCGGTCTCCGAGGCGACGGCCGAGGACTTGCGCCACTTCTTCCCCGAAGCGTCGGCGAAGGTGCGGGTGGTGCCAAATGGCGTCGCCCCCGAGTTCCGCCCTGCCGGCGAGGAGGCGGTGGCCGAGACCCGCCGCGAGCTCGGCCTCCCCCGCGGCTACCTCCTCTACGCAGGCACCCTGGAGCCGCGCAAGAACGTCCACCGGCTGGTGGCGGCCTGGGAGGCGCTGCGCCACGAGGAGCAGGGAGCCCTGCCGCTGGTGCTGGTCGGGCCCTACGGCTGGAAGAGCCGTGCCCTGGTGCGGCGGCTCGCGGCGCTGGCGCCGCAGGGCCTGCGCCTCCTGGGGCGCGTCGAGCCCGCGCGGCTGGTGCAGTTGATGCAGGCGGCGACGGTGTTCGTCTACCCGAGCCTCTACGAGGGGTTCGGCCTGCCGGCGGCCGAGGCGATGGCCTGTGGGGTGCCGGTGGTCGCCTCGCGGGCGGCCAGCCTGCCGGAGGTGGTCGGCGACGCCGGTCTGCTGGTGGACCCCGAGGACGCCGGTGAGCTCGGCGGCGCCATCCGCCACCTCCTCGACCGCCCCGACCGGCGCCGCGAGCTGGCCGCCCGCGGCTTGCGGCGCGCCGCGGCATTCACCTGGGAGCGGGCCGCGGAGACCATGGACGCCCTGTTCCGCGAAGCGCTCGCTCCCGCCTCGGCGGCCGAGGCCCGCAGCCGCTGACCCACGCCATGCCCTGGACCATCGGCATCGACGCGCGCAAGATCCGCGATTTCGGCATCGGCACCTACGTGGGCAACCTGGTGCGCGGCCTGGCGCGCATCGACGAGGAGAACCGCTACCTGCTGCTGGTCGGCAGCCACGGTAAGGAGGCAGTGGGGCCGCTGCCCGACAACTTCCAGCTGGTGGCGGAGAAGGCGAAGCTGTACAGCGCCCGCGAACAGCTGACGCTCCCCTGGCGGCTGTGGCGCCTCGGCCTCGACCTCTACCACGCCACGCACTACGTGCTGCCGGCCGTGGTCCCCTGCCGCTCGGTGGTCACCATCCACGACATCATCCACCTGCTCTACCCGGAATTCCTCCCCTCCAAGCTCGCCTTCTTCTATGCCCAGCAGATGATCCGCCGCAGCCTGGCGCGCGGCGACCGGATCCTGACCGTGTCGCAGAACAGCCGCTCCGACCTGCTGCGCTACTTCGACGTCGACGGGCGCAAGATCGAGGTGATCTACAACGGCGTCGAAGACGTGTTCCACCGGCGACTGGCCGCGGCCGACCTCGAGCGCTGGCTGGCGCGCTTGGGGCTGCAGCGCCCGTACCTGCTGTTCGTCGGCAACCCCAAGCCGCACAAGAACCTCGACGGCGTCATCCAGGCCTACGCCCGGGCGCAGGAGATCCATCCCTTCGAGGCGTCGCTGGTCTGCGTCGGCAGCCCGCGGGAGGCCGACCTCAAGATCCAGCAGCGGGCCGAGACGCTGGGGGTGGCCGACCGCATGCAGCTGCTCGGCCACGTCGCCCAGGAGGCGCTGCCGGCCATCTACCAGGGGGCGACGCTGTTCCTCTTCCCGACCCTGTACGAAGGGTTCGGCCTACCGGTCGTCGAGGCGATGGCCTCGGGGACGCCGGTGATCACCTCCAACACCTCCGCCCTCAAGGAGATCGCCGAGGGGTACGCGCATCTGGTCAACCCCCTCGACAGCGAGGCGCTGGCGCGCGCCATCGCCAGCCTGATGGCCGACCCGGAGCGCCGCGCGCAGCTGGTGAAGCTCGGCGAGAAGCGGGCTCGCGACTTCAGCTGGGACCGCGCCGCCCGGCGGACCCTGGAGGTATACCGCAGCGCGTTGACCGGCGAGCCGATGGCGCGTACCACCGGCGACGTCCGCGCTTCGGGCGTCTGGTCCGTAGGAAAGAGACAGTGAACCCCTCAGGCGGCTGGCGGCGCCCGGCGCTGGTCCACGACTGGCTGACCGGGATGCGGGGCGGCGAGAAGGTCCTCGAGGCGATCGCCCGCCGCTTCCCCGCGGCGCCGATCTACACGCTGTTCCACCTCCCCGGCTCGGTGAGCGCCGAGCTCGAGACGCACCCGGTGCGTACCAGCTTCCTGCAGCGGGCGCCGGCGCTGCGCCGCCACTACCGGCGCTACCTGCCGCTGTTTCCGGCGGCCATCGAGTCCTTCGACCTGGGCTGCCACGACCTGGTGATCTCCACCAGCCACTGCGTCGCCAAGGGCGTGATCCCGCCCCCGGGCTCCTTTCACCTCTGCTACTGCCATTCGCCGATGCGCTACGCCTGGGACCAGGAGCACGTCTACTTCCCCCGCCGGCGGGGAGTGGCGGCGCGCCTCCGCGCCCTGGTGCTGAGCGCCCTGCGGGCGTGGGACGTCACCTCCGCCGCCCGCGTCGACCTCTTCGTCACCAACTCCCGTCACGTCGCCGAGCGCATCCGCCGCTACTACCGGCGCCAGTCGGAGGTCCTGCATCCGCCGGTGGACGTCGAGCTCTTCACTCCCGGCACGGAGGCTCGCGGCGAGTACTGCCTCCTGCTCGGCGGCGACGTGCCCTACAAGCGGCTCGACCTGGCGCTGGCGGCCTGCGCCAGCCTGGGGATCGAGCTGCGGGTGGTGGGGGGCGGGCGCCAAGCCGAGCGGCTGGCCGGCCGCTGCGGCGGCGCGGCACGCATCTTCGGGCGCGTCAGCGACGAAGAGCTGCGGCAGCTCTATCGCGGTGCCCTGTGCTACCTGCAGCCGGGCGTCGAGGACTTCGGCATCGCCACCGTCGAGGCGCTGGCCTGCGGCACGCCGGTGGTGGCCCTCGGGAGCGGCGGCGTCCTCGACATCGTCCGCGACGGCGAGCACGGCGTGCTCTTCAGCGAGAGCGACGACCCGTCGGCGGTCGCCGCGGCCATTGACAAATGCCGCCGACTTCGATTCAATTCATTGAACCTGCGCCGCCGAGCCGAGACCTTCTCAGCCGCGAGCTTCGAAGCGGGGCTGGAAGCGTGCCTGGCCCGCCACGGCGGCGCGTTGGAGGGACTCCGCGCTTGATCCAGCAACGGCATCGTGCCCGGTCGGCTCTCTACCTGACCGGTGACCTCGTCGCCACGCTGGTCGCCTTCTTCGCCGCCTGGTACCTGCGCTTCGAGTCGCCGGTGGTGCCCCTCACCAAGGGGTTGCCCGAGTTCCAGCCCTACCTGGTGCTGCTGCCGGCCGTGCTCCTGCTGTGGCCGCTGGTGTTCTACTTCCACGGCCTGTACCAGATGCGCCGCGGCCGCAGCCGGGTCGACGAGCTGCTGACGCTGGTGGTGGCCGTGCTGCTCGGCGCCATCCTGCTGTCGAGCTTCAGCGCCTGGTATCGCCCCCCCCTGGAGCCGGGGAGCACCGACTACTTCACCTACAGCCGCTGGTTCCTGGGGCTGTTCGTCGGTCTCGACCTGCTGCTGGTGGCGGTCACCCGGCTCGCCATCCGCCAGGCGCTGCAGCGCCGGCAGCTGCAGGGGCACAACCTGCAGCGCATCCTGGTGGTGGGAGCCGGCCGTCTCGGCAAGGAGATAGCCGGCAAGCTGCAGGCCCACCGCGAGCTGGGCTTCGACGTCGTCGGGTTTCTCGACGACGACCCGGGCAAGTCGGCGTCGAGCTTCCACGGCATCCCGGTGCTCGGCTCGATCCACGACGTCGAGCGGGTGGTGAGCTCGGAGCTCATCGACCAGGTCTACATAGCGCTGCCGCTCGAGGCCCACAAGAAGATGCTGCGGGCGCTGCAGAACGTCGCGCGCGAGTGCGTCGAGGTCAAGCTGGTACCCGACATCCTGCAGTACGCCACGCTCAAGGCGACCCTCGAGGATCTCGACGGCACCCCGGTCATCAACCTGTCGCAGGTGCCGCTGCAGGGGTGGACCAGCCTGATCAAGCGGGTAATCGACGTGGGGGTGGCCGCCGGCGGGATCGCCGCCCTGACCTTCGTCCTGCCGGTCTTCCCGATCCTAGCGGCGGCGATCTGGCTGCAGGACCGGCGCCCGATCTTCTATCAGCAGGAGCGCATGGGCCTGGACGGCAAGTCGTTCATGATCTGGAAGTTCCGCTCGATGCGCATCGACGCGGAGAACTCCACCGGGCCGGTATGGGCGATCCGCAACGACGCCCGCCGCACCCGCGTCGGATCCTTCCTGCGTCGCTGGTCCCTCGACGAGCTGCCACAGCTGTGGAACGTGCTGCGCGGCGACATGTCGCTGGTGGGCCCGCGCCCGGAGCGCCCGACCTTCGTGCGCGAGTTCAAGCACAAGATCCCGCAGTACATGGTGCGCCACCGGGTGAAGGCGGGGATCACCGGCTGGGCGCAGGTCCACGGCTGGCGTGGCAACACCTCCATCCGCAAGCGCATCCAGTACGACCTGTACTACATCGAGAACTGGTCGCTGAAGCTGGACCTGAAGATCCTGTGGATGACGGTGCGGCACAGT
>DATKEH010000185.1:0-5355 GCA_035546355.1 Thermoanaerobaculia bacterium | reverse complement strand
AACGGGTCGTCCGGCACCGTGCAGTGGCAGGGCACCGCAGCGTGCTCGGGCATCAGGTCGTGATCGCTCCACCAGACGACGAACGGCATGTCGGCGGCTGCGCCGTCGGCGAGCAGGCGCTGCATCCACCACGCCTGGTCGACGAGCGACGAGGGCAGCGTGGTGACGCACTCTCCCGGATCCGCGGGGTCGACCTCCTGCAGGGGGAAGGCCTGATAGCCCGTCTCGGCCACGGCGATCGGCTTGCCGGTGAGCTCGCGGAAGACGGTGATAGTAGTGGTCGGCGGCCTCGGGGGTGAAGCGCAGCGGCACGTGGCCCACCAGCGGCACGCCGCGGGCGGCCGGCCCCAGCGATGCCGCCACCGCGAGGAGCGCCGAGGCCGCCGCGATGCGCGGCGTGACAGCCGGGCCGCGCACGCTCAGCGGTACCGCACGCCGCCCTTGATCACCAGGTCGACGTCGGCCAGCAGGTTGGGGTAGGTCAGCACGTCGCCGCGCACGGCGATCAAGTCGGCGCGCTTGCCGGGAGTGATGGTGCCCACCTGCTCCTGCACCCCCATCGCCACCGCCGGCCAGTAGGTGGCGGCCTGCAGCGCCTCCATCACCGGCACCCCGAGGCGCACCCAGGTGTCGATCTCGCGCCAGGTCGAGTCGGTGTGGAAGACGCCGGGCACGCCGCTGTCGGTGCCGATCAGCAGCCCGACACCGGCCCGGCGCAGCTGCTGGAACTTGCGCGGCACGGTCGGCGACCGCCGCGGGATCAGCTGGTAGTAGTCGAGGCGGTCCCAGTGCGCGAGCGAGCGCTCGACGTCGGCCACCACCTCGGCCGGCAGCCCCTCCTTCCAGCGCGGGTCGTCGAGGCGCTCGGGGTTGTCGCGGGTGTATTCGTAGAGCAGCAGCGGGGCGATGGTCGGCGTCCACCACAGCGTGTTGGCGCGCCCCTCGATCAGCGCGTAGACGTCGGCGGGGTACTCCGGCATGGTGCCGAGGCCGGTGTGCTCGAAGTTGTCGACCCCGGCGGCGATGCCGCGACGGATCTCCTCCGGCCGGTGGGCGTGGGCCACCACCATCAGGTCGTGGCGGTGCGCCTCCTCGACCACCGCCCGCACCTCCTCCATGGTCATCTGGTCCTGGTCGATCAGCTTGATGACGTCCACTCCCGCCTCGGCCAGCCGCCGCACCTTGGCGCGCGCGTCGGCGGCCCCCGAGACGCCCCAGCGGAAGGCCTCGGTCCCCGGGTAGGGCTGGTGCTGGAGGAAGGGGCCGGAGACGTAGAGGGTGGGGCCGGGGATCTCGCCGCTGGCGATCCGCTCGCGCACCGCCAGGATGTCGTCGAGCGTCGAGCCGAGGTCGCGGGCGCTGGTGACGCCAGCGAGCAGCAGCTGGCGGGCCGCCGCCGGCATGATCACCTCGCGGAACAGCGGCGGGTAGGTGCGGTCCCAGTGCTCGTAGTCGGAGTGGCCGACGATCATCAGGTGGACGTGCATGTCCCACAGCCCGGGCAGCACGCTCATCCCCTCGGTGGAGATCACCTCCGCCCCCTCCGGCACCGCCAGCTCGCCGACCCGCCCCACGGCGGTGATGCGGTCGCCGTCGAGCAGCACCACGCTGTCCTCGACCGGCGGCCCGCCGTAGCCGTCGATCAGCCGCCCGCCGACCAGCGCCTTGACCTCGGCGGCCGCCGGCGCGGCGCTGCCGGCCAGGGCGACGGCCAGGGCCACGGCTCCGGCGAGGCCGGCGGGTGTCGTCGTCACGCCTCGGCCTCGGGCATGAAGATCCACAGCACGATGTAGAGGATGAAGCCGGCGAAGAAGGTGGTCGGGGTGAGGATCACCCACAGCACCCGCACCAGCGTCGGGCTCCAGCCGAGCCAGTCGGCGAAGCCGCCGCAGACTCCGGCGAGGATGCGGTGGCGGCGGGAACGATGTAGCGGCATGGTCGTACCTCCTGCCCCGATCCTACGCCGGCTGGCCGGAGATGTTCCGCCGCAGGATGCCGCGGCACCCCTCACGAGGGGCTGGCGCCTCCCTCGGCCATCAGCTGCAGGAACGAACCGACCAGGAAGGGGTCGAGTACCGTGCCGGCGCGGCGGCGCCACACGTCGAGCGCCTGCGGCCGCGCCGCCACCAGGTCGCCGGACAGGCCCGCCAGCACGTCCCAGGTGTCGGCGACGGCGGTGATCTGGCTGGCCAGGCCGGGCAGCCGCGTGCAGCGCGGGTAGCTCGGCTTGCCGTCCCACCGCAGGTGGTGCTCGTAGGCCACCAGCACCGCCAGCGGGGGTACCTCCACGATGCCGGCGAGCAGGGCCGCGCCGAGCTCGGGATGCAGCTGCGCCCGGTGCCCCCGCTCGTCGTCGAGATGCTCCTCCTCCGACCACAGCTCCTCGGGGAGCTCGAGCTTGCCGACGTCGTGCAGCAGCGCCCCGAGGCCGATGGCGTGCAGGGCCGGGCCGGCGATGCCGAGGCTGCGGCCCAGCGCCACCGCCAGCGCCGCCACGTTGACCGAGTGGAGAAAGAGACGTGGCTCGAGCTCCTGGGCCGGCGCCAGCAGCAGCAGCGAGCGGCTGGAGCCGGCTACGGCCTCGACCACCCGCCAGACCAGGTGGTCGAGGTGCTCGATGGCGGCGCCGGGCCCACGCAGCCCCCGGAAGGCCTGGGCGCCGCGGTCGAGATCCGCCTCGTCGAGGGCCGCCCTGGCGGCGCCGGCGCCCGCGCCGGCGCCGTCACCCAGCGCCACCACGCCTACGGTCACGTGATCGCTCCCCGCCACCGGCGAGATGCCGGCGAGCGCATCCACCAACCCCTGCGCCTCGGCGGCGTCGAGCCCATGCGCCAGGGTCAGCCGTTGGATCCCCAGCCGCTCCATGGTGCGCGCGAAGGGGCGCAGGTACATGCTCTTGCTGGCGAGTCGCTGCTCGTCGAGGACCACGTCGCCGTCGATGACGAGGAAGGTGACGGCGTCGTCGCCGCGGCGGGCGAGGCAGGCCTCGAGGCCCTGGATCATGCCGTCGACGGTGGTGCGGACGGACGGATGGTCTCCGGGATACATCGCGCGGGTGGCCACGGCGCGCGACAGGCCGGTGAGCAGGGTCAAGGTCTCGCTGAGGCCGGCGATCACTGCCTATGCCTCCTGCCGCTCCAGCCGGCGGCAGATCTGCCGCACTTCCGCGTCCGGGCACCGCAGGCCCTTGCGCAGCCAGGACCGGCGGGCCGCCGGTGGGTAGCCGGCGAGGGCGGTGAAGGCCGCCCGTCGCTCGTCGGGGTTGATCACCGCGAACCAGCCGCGGAAGAAGTGCGCCAGCTCGGGCAGCGCTCGCGGCTGGCCCAACTGGCCCAGCGCCGCCAGCGCCTTGAGCCGCCGCCGGCGGTGGCGCCCCAGGGGATCGGCGCCGCGGAGCAGCTCGAGGAGCGGGTCGATCCCTTCCTCGACGTGATGGCTGGCGATGGCGGCGACCGTGGCCTCCGCCACCTTGTCGTCGTCCCCCAGGAGGATGCTCTGCAGCAGCGGCGGCGGGATCGGCCCGTCGACGGCCCCCAGGCACTTGACGGCCTCGAGGCGCACCCGCGGGTCCGCGTGCTCCAGGCCCCGGCGCAGGGTCGCACGCGGCAGCGGCAAGCCGCAGGCGCGCAGCAACGCGAGCATGTTGCGGGTGACGTACCAGCGCTCATCGTCGAGCAGCTCGGTGGCGTGCGGGGCCAGCGCCGGCCCCAGGGACGCCAGCAGATCGAAAGTGTGGCGCCGGCGGCCCAGATCGGTCTCCTCGCACAGCGCCAGGAGCAGCTCGCGGATCAGCCCGTCGCCGAGCAGCTCGATGAGCTGCTGCACCAGCGGCAGGGGAGCGTCGGGCAGCTCCGCCAACGCCTCGACCAGGGCCGCGGTGGTCCCGGGGCCGACCATGCTCCGCAGGGCCTCGCGGGCGAGCTGCTCGACGGCCCGGCTCTCCCCGCCCCCCTCGGCGACGGTGTGCAGTGCCTGGAGCATGCGCACGGCGGTCGACAGCCGGCCGCCGGCCAGCAGGGCCTGGAGCACCTCGCCCAGGCGGGTGACGATGGCGGACGACTGGCCGGCGTCGAAGATGTCGCGTTGCACCAGGTCGAGCAGGGTCTGCCCCAGCTGCACCACGACCCGCCCCTCGTCGAGGGAGTCCAGCCGCGCCATCAGCTCCTCGGGGGGGTGAGGGGCCGGCGGGCGGCGGCGCAGCTCCAGGGCGATGCGGTCGGTCCCCTGCTGCCCCGGCCGCAGCCGGTCGAAGCCGTCCTCGGCGAGCACCGCCCGCAGGCCGGCGGTGAAGGCGTCCGCATCGTCGAGGGGCTGGCGGGTGGTGAGCGTCGGCACGGCCTGCAGGGTGAGATCCTCGATGACTCCGATCACGCGGGGGGTGAACGCCACCTGCTCGGCGCGCAGGCGGCGCAGCGAGGTCACCAGCTGGGCGGCCGACAGCGATCCGGCGAGGTCGCGAACCGCCGCCGCCGCGGCGTCGTCGCCGTCCTCCACCAGCTCGCGCAGGGCGGCGTCGAGCACGCCGTCGCGCAAGCCCTCGGGGAGGGCGCCGAGAAGGTCGGCGAGGTAGTGGGCCATGGCGGGGCGCGCCGCCGGCGTCGCCGGCTCGCGCAGCGTCGCCGCGGCCGTGCCGCCGACCATCCGGGTCAGGGCGGCCAGCGTCTCGGCCGCCGAGCTGCCCGGCTCGGGGGGCGCCGCGGCGCCGGGTTCGATGCCGTGTCGCTCGAGGACGCGGCGGATCACCTGCACCAGCTCGGCGAGAGACCGGGCCGTCGCGCTGGCGCCCGCGCCGACGCCCGGCGCGAAGCGCTCGTCGGCGAGCAGGCGCTGCACTATGGCCTCGTAGACGCTGCTGCCGGGCTCGCCGCCGTCGCCTGCCTGCGGCAGCTCGTCGCTCACCACCACGGCGGAGAAGTCGACCGGCTCGAGTTGGATGTGGAGGACGCCGTGCCGCTGCAGCCGCTCCCACAGCGGCTCCTCGTCGTCCTGGCTCCGGCCCCGCGGCAGCAGCCCGAGGAAGGTCTCCACCTCGGCCACCTCGACGCCCTCGGTGAAGCGCAACACCGCAACGTTGCGCTCGTACAGGGCGTCGGCGAAGCGGCCGATCGCGGGTCCCTCCACCCGCTCGCTGGTGTCGAGGAGGGCCCCCTTCCCTACGCCGAAGGCGAGCGAGCCGGTGGGCGCCACGAGTCCCAGCAGCAGCGCCTGCAGGCGGGCCGCGACGTCCGCCCGCGCCGGGTGGCCCGGCCCGTAGAGCAGCAGCTTCTTCCACCCCAGGGCCAGCTCCCGCGCGAAGGAGGCGACGGTGAGCGAGAGCTCGTCTGTCACAGGCTCGGCTGCAGTGTAGCAGCCGGG
>DATKEH010000184.1:0-3836 GCA_035546355.1 Thermoanaerobaculia bacterium | reverse complement strand
TCGATATTCCCACAGTCGCGCGTACTTGAGGAAGACGCCGAACGCCTGCAGCGTGCACAGCACGAATCCGTGCAGGCCGTCGAGCACCCCCAGCTGCAGGAAGTAGGTGCGCACGAAGCGCCACCACGGCCGCCCCGCCAGCTCCAACAGCCCCACCCTGCGCCCCTCGCGGAAGGCCTGCGCCGCCCCCCACTCGGCGTAGTTGAGGAACTTGTCGAAGTACTGGTCGAAGGAGCGGAAGGTGTAGTGCATGAACGCGTGGTCGAGCAGCGCCGTCGCGCCATCGATCGACAGATCCGCGTGCACCCGGCGATTGGGGTAGCGCCCCTTGTCGCGGCGAAACAGGCGGATCACCTTGTCGGTCGACCAACCCGAGTGCTCGATCACCTTGTCGAGGAACACGTTCTCCCTGCGAATGGCGAAGCCGGCCACCGGCGGCTCCCCCGAGAGCACGCCGAGGATCTCGCGCGCCAGGGCCTCGGGCACCCGCTCGTCGGCGTCGACGATCAGCACCCAGTCGTGCCCCACCCGGTCCATGGCCCAGTTCTTCTGCGCCGCCGAGCCGTAGTACTCGCGCTGCTCCAGGCGCACCGGGTACTGGCGGATGATCTCCACCGTGCGGTCGGTGGAGAAGGAGTCGACCACCAGGATCTCGTCGGCCCACAGCACCGACGCGACGCACTCGCCGATGTTGGCCTGCTCGTTGAAGGTGGTGATGATCACCGACAGCGGCAGCCGCCCAGGCGCCTGCCGCAGCTCCTCGAGGGTGGGCCGAGGCTCAGCGCGCCCCATCGGCGATCAGCAACCTCTCGATGGCTCGCGCCCGGCCGGTCACTTCGTCGACGTCGACCACCACGCCGGCCAGGCGCACGTCCCGCTTGGCCACCTCGAAGCTCGACGGCGTCTGCAGCAGGAACCGGTGCAGGACGCGATCGGCGCGAAAACCGATGACCCCCTCGTAGGCTCCGGTCATGCCGACGTCGGTGAGGAAGGCGGTGCCGCCGGGCAGCACCCGCTCATCGGCGGTGGGGACATGGGTGTGGGTGCCGAGCACCGCCGTCACCCTGCCGTCGAGGTGGAACCCCATGGCCTGCTTCTCGCTGCTGGCTTCGGCGTGGAAATCGACCAGCACCACCTTGACGTGGCGCGGCAGCTCCGCCAGCAGGCGGTCGGCGACCCGGAACGGCGAGTCGACGGCGCGCATGAACACCTGCCCTTCGAGGTTGATCACCGCCACCGGCACCCCCGCCGCCGTCTCCCCCACGTAGAGGCCGCGCCCCGGGTTGCCTTCGGGGTAGTTGGCGGGGCGGAGCAGCCGCTCCGAGGCGTCGAGCAGCGGCAGGGTCTCCTTCTTGTCCCAGATGTGATTGCCAGAGGTGAAACAGTCGATGGGCAGCTCCTCGAGCCCGGCCTGGATGTCCGCCGTGGTGCCGAACCCTCCGGCGGCATTCTCGACGTTCACCACGCAGAAGTCGATGGCGTGGCGGTCGATCAGCTCGGGGAGGAGCTGCTCGACGATCCGCCGCCCGGGGCTGCCGACCAGATCGCCGACGAAGAGGAGGTTCACCGGCAAGGGCTCCTAGTCGAGTCGGGGCCGACTGCGGCCGGGGTGCCTATTTCGCATACTCGATCGACCTCGTCTCGCGAATCACCGTCACCTTGATCTGTCCCGGGTAGGTGAGGTCGCTCTCGATCTTGCGCGCGATGTCCCGCGACAGCCACACCGCCTGCTCGTCGGCGATCTTCTTGCTGTCGACGATGATGCGGATCTCGCGCCCCGCCTGGATGGCGAAACACTTCTGCACCCCCTTGAAGGTAGAGGCGATCTCCTCCAGCTTCTCGAGGCGCTTGACGTAGGTCTCGAGCACCTCGCGCCGCGCCCCGGGGCGTGCCGCCGACAGCGCGTCGGCGGCGGTCACCAACACCGCCTCCACCGTCTGCGGATCGTAGTCGCCGTGGTGGCAGGCCATGGCGTGCACCACGTCCTCGCTCTCGCCGTACTTGCGCAGCAGGTCGATGCCGATCTCCAGGTGGGTGCCGTCCATCTCCCGGTCGACGGCCTTGCCGATGTCGTGCACCAGCCCCGCCCGGCGCGCCACGCCCACGTTGCACTTGAGCTCGGCCGCCATGGTACCTGCCAGGTACGCCACCTCCTTGCTGTGCTGCAACACGTTCTGGCCGTAGGAGGTGCGAAAGCGCAGCCGACCCAGCAGCTTGATCAGCTCGGGGTGCATGCGGGGGATCTTCAGCTCCAGCAGCGCCGCTTCCCCCTCCTGGTTGATCCGCTCCTCGAACTCGGCCTTGACCTTCTCCGCCACCTCCTCGATGCGGGCGGGGTGGATGCGCCCGTCGGCGATCAGCCGCTCCAGGGCGACGCGGGCGATCTCGCGGCGGAAGGGATCGAAGCCGGAGAGGATCACCGCTTCCGGCGTGTCGTCGACGATCAGGTCGACGCCGGTGGCGGCCTCGAGGGCGCGGATGTTGCGCCCTTCCCGGCCGATGATCCGCCCCTTCATGTCGTCGGACGGGAGCATGACCACCGACACGGTGGTCTCGGCGACGTAGTCGGAGGCGGCCCGCTGCACGGCGATGGCGATGATCCGCTGCGCCTGCCGAGAGGCCTGCTCGCGGGCCTCGTCCTCCAGCCGCTTGACCAGGAGGGCGGCCTCCAGGCGCGCCTCGTTCTCCAGGCCGCGCACCAGCTCCTCCTTGGCCTGCTGGACGGTGAGGCCGGCGATCTGCTCGAGCTTGCCGCGCTCCTCGGCGACCAGCCGGTCGAGCTCCCGCTCGCTCTCGCCGAGCTGCCGCTCGCGCCCCAGCAGCCCCTTCTCCTGCGCCGCGGTCTCGCGCTCGCGGCGCTCGAGCTCCTCCTGGCGCTTGTGCAGCCCGTCCTCGCGATCCCGCAGCTTGCGCTCGAGGTCCTCGAGCTCCTGCCGCTCGCGCCGCGACACCTTCTCGAACTCGGTGCGGGCCTGGAGCAGCTTCTCCTTGGCCGAAATGTCGGCCTCTTTGAGCTTCGCCCTGCCGCTGCGCTCGGCCTCCTCCAAGGCCTTCGCCGCCTGCCGGCGCGCCTGGGCGATGATCCGCTTGGCGGCTCGTCGCAGCAGCAGCCAATAGAGGGCCAGCGCCAGCACCGCCGCGCCGGCAGCCGCACCCAAGAGCAATGAGAGGTCCACGAGTCACCCCCGGTCTGGCCAGAGGGGGCGCGGGGAGGGGTCAGGGAAGATCGACGCGACCCGGGGGCGCAACGTACATCCCCCGCCCGGCCGTGTGAGTCTCTGCTATGAGAACCTGGCTCCTACCAGGTGGGTGTCCCCCCCGTGAGCCGTCAGCGTCCCCGTCGTCGCGGGGCTGGCACGGGCCGCATGGGAGAAGGACTCCCGAGAAATGAGTGTTGGTTCTGCAGCGCTTGGACTCATCACGAACCGCGCAGGGGATGCAAACTGCCTCGACTCGACTATCCGGTGACCGCATTCCCACCGGCATCCGCGGCCGCCAGCGCGTCCGCCAGGGTGCCGGTGAGGCGCGTCAGTCGCTCTCCGATCTCCGCCCGTTCCCCTTCCTGTCGCCTCTGGCATTGGAAGAGTTCGTCTGCGAGATTCAGCGCCACCAGGATCGCGAGCCTGGCCGTGTCCACCGCGGGCATGCGCTCGGCGATCTGCCGCATGCGCCCGTCCACGTCGGCGGCCAGCTCCTGGAGGTACTGTTCGTCCTGCCTGTCGTCGCCGCGCACGGAGTAGACCGCGCCGTAGATCTCCACCTCGGTGGTCGTCGCGGTGCGTTTCCCCATGACAGCGTCGCCTGGTCGCGAGTCGGCGCCCAGAGCGGGCCCGACT
>DATKEH010000183.1:0-3984 GCA_035546355.1 Thermoanaerobaculia bacterium | reverse complement strand
CAGCAGTCCCTGCCTGGCATACTCGCGCAGGTAGAGGGCGGCGAGCACCCCGAAGGGCGCGGCCACGAAGGTCATCAGGAAGACCATCAGGACGGTGCCGAAGATCGCCGGGAAGATCCCTCCTTCGGTGTTGGACTCCCGGGGGTCGTCGGAGACGAACTCCCACACCCTCGCCAGGTAGAGCCGCGCCGTGGCCCCAACGCCCATCGCGTTGGGGCGCAGGGCGCGCGCTACCATCCCCACCGGGATCTCCTTGCGGACACCGCCCGCGGTCTCCATCACCAGCACTTCGCGCTGCAGCTCCCCGCGCATGGCGAAGAGCCGCTCGGCGAGCTGCTGGTACTGCTGCTCGAGCTCGGCGATCTCCTGCGCGGGACCAGCGCGCCGCTGCCGCTGGGCGGCCGCGGCGCCCCCCGCGAGGTCCAGCCGGCGCAGCGCCAGGCGGCGTTTCTCGATCTCGTAGTTGATGTCGCCGATCTCCCGCTTCTCCAGCGCGCGGATCGTCTCGCGTAGCGCCAGCTTGGCGCGATGCAGCGGCGCGAAGTCCCGCCACACCGCGTCCGATCCCCTGGCGACCACCCGCTCGTCCGCCCGCAGCTCGACCATCGAGCCGTAGAAATTCCCCCATTCGAGCCGCTCCAGCACCACCGCGTCGGGCGGTTTCTCGCGCTCGACGATCGCCGTCTCGTCCACCCACACGAAGTCGCTGCCGGTGACGTCGCGGTTGCCGACCTCGAGGCGGATGCGGTAGAGCGGCCGATCGGGGTCGTCCCATTCCGCGACCGGGCGCCGTTCGCGCCGGTCGACCTCGCCGAGCACCACCGAACCGTCGGCCAGCTGCAAGCGCTCGAGGTCCTTCTGCCAGTAGTAGCCAGCGCCGCGATAGACGATGAGAGCGAGCAGGGCGAGGATGAGCAGGACGTTGAAGGCCAGCGCCCCGGCGCACAGCCAGGTCAGGCTCTGTCCCAGGAAATCACCCCGCCACCGCCCGCCGCCGGCGGACAGCAGCGACGGGCGCGCCGGCTCCGGAGGGGGCGGCATCGCCCCCTCGCGCCGGGCGGTCGCTGCGGCGTCGCCGATCCTCCCCGTCACCGGCTCGCCTCGCTCATAGCCGTGCGTAGCGCCGGCGGAGCCGCTGGCGCACGACCTCGGCGACGGTGTTGACGACGAAGGTGAGGGCGAACAGCAGCAGGGCCGCCAGGAACAGGGTGCGGTACAGGGTGCCGCCCACCGGGGCCTCGGGGATCTCCACCGCGATGTTGGCGGACAGCGTGCGGAAGCCGTTGAACGGGCTCCAATCCATGATCGGGGTGTTGCCGGTGGCCATCAGCACGATCATCGTCTCGCCCACCGCGCGCCCGAAGCCGATCATGATCGCCGAGAAAATGCCCGGGCTGGCGGTGGGCAGCACCACCCGCGTCACCGTCTGCCAGCGGGTGGCGCCCATCGCCAGGGAGCCGGCTACCAGGTTGCGGGGCACGTTGGAGAAGGCATCCTCGGAGATGGCGAAGATGATCGGGATCACGGCGAAGCCCATCGCCAGGCCGACGACGATGGCGTTGCGCTGATCGTAGGTGAGACCGGTCGTCTGCTGCAGCCAGGCCTGGAAGCTGCCGCCGAAGACTGCCAGCTCAAACGCCGCCGAGGCCGCGACGCAGCCCCACAGACCGACCGCCAGGACCGCCACCAGCAGCAGCGCCTCGGTGCCGGCCGGCACCCGCCCGAGGACGCGGCGCGGCAGGCGGTTCCAGGCGAAGCCGCCGAGCCAGCTGAGCCCCGGCAGCGTGAAGGCGGCGAGGATCAGCGCCGGGAAGAACTGCTCGAGCCGCGGGGCGAGCCACAGCCCGGCGAGGAACCCGAGCACCACGGTAGGCAGCGCCGCCATGATCTCGACGGTGGGCTTGACGTAGCGCTGGTAGGTCGGGTGGAGGAACTGCGAGGTGTACATCGCCGCCAGCACCGCCAGCGGAATGGCCAACAGCAGGGCGTAGAGCGTCCCCTTGAGGGTCCCGACCAGCAGCGGGGTGAGCGACAGCTTGGGCTCGAAGTCGTCGCTGCCGCCGGTGGACTGCCACACCAGCTCGGGACGCTCGTAGCCCTCGTACCAGACCTTGCCGAACAGCGCCTTCCAGGTGGCCTCGGGGTGGGGGTTGTCGATCGCCAGGGCGGCGACGCCGTCGGGGGAGGTCAGGTAGGCGGCGTCGCCGCGCGGCGCCAGCACCAGCTCCCGCGCGCCACCGGCCGGCGCCCGGCCGCGCCACAGCGTGCGGCGGTTGGTGGAATGGTAGAGGCCGACGGTGCCGTCGACGCTGTGGGCGACGAACCCTTTGTTGCGCCGGGAGGGCGAGAGCAGGTCGATCGGCGCGGGGTGTGGCGGGAAGTCCCGCACCCTGGTCAGCCGGAAGGCGCCGTCCTGTTGGCGCACCGGGAACCATATCGAGAGCGAGCCGTTGGCCTGCCCCACCACCAGCGAGCGGTCGCCGATGAGCAGGGTCAGCGCGGTCACCGCGGAGCCGGCGACCACTCGCTGGGGGGCGCCGGCCGCCTCGCCCGCGAGCTGCCACCACAGCAGCGCGCCAGCGGCGGTGCCGCCGTAGAGGTTGCGCCGCGCCTGGTCGATGACCAGCGTGGTCACCTCGTCGGCCAGCGGTTGGGTCGAGCTCGCGAAGCTCTCGGTGACCTCGCCGGTGAGCAGGTGCAGCCGCGCCTCGCGCCGCACCACGACCAGCGCGTCGCCGGCGACCGCGGCGGCGGTGCCGCCGCCAGCGTCCTCGAGGGCGACGGCGATGGGGAACAGTGGGCGCTCCCCCGTGCCGAGATCGAACCGCAGCGTCTCGCCGAGGTCGGCAGAGACCTCCCGTCCCGCCTCGCCGTGCTCGATCCGCCAGCGCACCGGCACCGCCAGCAGCCGTCCGTCGGCGGTCGCCGCGGCGAGCAGCCGCCCCGCGGGCCCGGTGGCGACGGCGGTCACCGCCACCGGCTCGCCGTGCGCCCTGCCCTCTTCGGGAGCCGGCGGCTCGCCGGACGCCGCGGCGACCAGGGGCCGCTCCAGCACGACCCTTCCGTCGTCTGTCCCGATCACCCGCAAGGTCGCGGCGGCGTCGAGCCCCACCATCAGGGTGCGGTACTCGTCGACCAGGGCCGCCACCAGGGGCGCTCCGGCGACCGGGGTCACTCCCTGCCACGCCACTTGCGCCCCCCTGGTCAGCGGCCAGACCTCGATGACGATGAAGATCAGGATGCCGCAGATGCTGGCGATGATGCCGATGCCACCGGCCGCCACCACCACGCGCGCCAGCCGGTCGGCGACCAGCCGCCGGCGCGCGGTGCGCCCCGGCGCCGGCCGCGGCGGCGGCAGCTCGGAAGCTTCGGCGTCACGCTCGGGCAGGACCATCAGTGGCTCCACGAACGGCCCGGCGGCCTCGGGCCGCCGGGCCAGAAGAAGGGGCGGTGGATGGCGGTACAGCCGCCGACGAGCCTCACTGGATCTTGGCCAGCTCGGCCTGACAGAGGCGGGTGTCGAGCGGCAGGTAGCCGTCCTTGATTACCACCTCCTGACCCTCGCGGCTGCAGATGAAGCCGATCAGCTCGCGGACCAGCGGGTCGAGCGGCTTGTTGGGAGCCTTGTTGACGTAGACGTAGAGGAAGCGGGACAGCGGGTACTCGCCCGAGTTGACCTCGGCTTGCGAAACCCCGAAAGCCGAGGCGCCGGCCTTGGCCGCCAGCTTCACGGGTTTGACTCCCGAGGTGCGGTAGCCGACGCCGCTGTAGCCGATGCCGTTGAGGTCCTCGGTCACCCCTTGCACCACCGAGGCCGAACCGGGCTGCTCCTTGACCTCGTCCTTGTAGTCACCGCCACAGAGGGCGTGGTCCTTGAAGAAGCCGTAGGTGCCCGAGGCCGAGTTGCGGCCGTAGAGGCTGATCGGGCGCGAGCCCCAGCCGCCGTCGAGCCCCGTGTCGCCCCAGGTGGCGACCGCCCCCTGC
>DATKEH010000182.1:0-5642 GCA_035546355.1 Thermoanaerobaculia bacterium | reverse complement strand
AGGTCGACGGCGTAGGCGATGAACTTGTCGATCCCCTTGTAGCGCAGCTTCGCCACCAGCCGCTCGTCGGTGAGCTGGGGGTAGGTCGACAGCACCAGGATCGGCCCGGTGCCGGTGAAGATGAGGTAGGCCTGGGGGGTCGGAGGCGCGGTCATGCGCCCAAGCTATGCGGCGGCGGGGCCGGTGTCAACCGGCGGCGGGTGATATGCTGCCGCCCCGGCACGGGACGCCCCTCCCGGCGCTCCCACCCCCCCATGCAACGGAGGAAGCCCATCGACACGCCGCTGGTCGAGCCGCTGCAGGTGGTGTTCGACCCCACACCGGAGATCTTCGCCACCGACGCATCCGGCGCGTTCCAGTTCTCCCTGCTGGTGCGCGGCGGCTCCGAGGTCGTCACCAGCGACTACGACGAGGTGCGCTTCCTGTTCTCGATCTGGCACCCCTCGCCGCGACGAGCCATCGACCTCGACCGCGCCTACGTCGAGCTGCGCGCCCGACTCGACCCGGGGGAGGACCACTGGATCAAGCTGGCCGAGATCGAGCCGGTGGTGCCCGCCTACTCGGGGGGCGAGAGCTTCGACGGTTGGCTGGTGCTGCCGGTAATGGCCGCGGCGAGCTCGTTCCTGCTCTTCGGCAGCGGCTTCGAGCCGCGCGCGCGGCTGCAGATCCGCGGCTACGGCTACTTCGTCGCGTAGCGGCGCGCGCCCAAACGGATGATCGACCTCGACCGCCTCTCGCAGCTGGCCCAGCCGAGCCCCCAGCGCATCGTCCTGCTGGTGGTCGACGGCGTCGGCGACGTGCGCACCGCGGCGCAACCGCGAACCCCTCTCGAGGCGGCGCACATCCCCCACCTCGATGCCCTGGCGGCACGCGGCTCGCTGGGCCGCCTGCTGCCGGTGTCGCCGGGGATCACCCCGGGCAGCGGCCCCGGGCATCTCGCCCTGTTCGGCTACGATCCTCTGGCGCCCGAGGCGGACATCGGCCGCGGCGTGCTCGAGGCCCTCGGAGCCGGCCTCGAAGTGCGGGCCGCAGACGTGGCGGCGCGCGGCAACTTCGCCACCGCCGACGCAGCCGGCAACCTCACCGACCGGCGCGCCGGCCGCATCCCCACCAGCGAGTGCGTGCGGCTGGTCGAGGGGCTGCGCGGAGCGGTCCCCGACCTGGGCGGCATCGAGGTGGTGCTCGAGCCGGGCGAGGGGCATCGTTTCGTCCTGCTGCTGCGCGGCGGCGGCGCCTCGCCGCGGGTCGCGGATACCGATCCGCAGCGCCTGGGCGTCCCACCCCTGCCGGCCCGCGCCACCGATTCCGAGGGGGAGGCGACGGCGGCCAAGGTGCGGGCGCTCGTCACCGCCTTCGAGGCGGCGCTGGCCGCCGAGGAGCGAGCCAACCGGGTGCTGCTGCGGGGCTTCTCCACCCTGCCCCATCTGCGGTCACTGCCCGAGCTCTACGGGTTGCGCTGCGGCGCCTTCGCCGGCTACCCGCTCTACCGTGGAGTGGCCGCGGCCTGCGGCATGCAGGTGGTGCCCTGCGGCAAGCGGGTCGGCGACGTTTTCGACGCCGCCGCCGAGCACTGGGAGCGGTTCGACTTCTTCTTCCTGCACGTCAAGCAAGCCGACCAGGCCGGAGAGGACGGCGACTTCGCCGCCAAGGCCGCGGTGCTCGAGGAGGTCGACGCGGCCCTGCCACGGCTTCTCGACCTAGGGCCGGAGGTCCTGGCGGTGACCGCCGACCACTCGACTCCGGTGCCGCTCGCCGCTCACAGCTGGCATCCGGTGCCGCTGCTGCTGACCGCCCCTCTCGCCTACGTCGACCCCTGTGACCGCTTCGACGAGACCTGCGCCGTGACCGGCCACCTGGGCACCCTGCCGGCGCCGGCGCTGATGCCCCTGCTGCTCGCCCACGCCGGCCGGCTGCAGAAGTTCGGGGCGTAGGGTCGGGCGGAGCGGCAGCGCCGTTGCGGAAGGGCGGGCACGGAGGCCCGCCCCTACGACAGGCGCTCCGCGGTCCCCTTGAAGCCGCGCAGCTGGCGCTCGACCATCGCCCGCCACCGCCGGTGGAGGCGGAAGAGGCGCAACAGCAACGCCCCGACGCCGGCGAAGGTGGTGCGCGAGGTGACCCGCGACCCCTGAGCCGTGCGGGCGACGAACCACTGCTGGCGGCAGGGTACGCCCAGCCAGCGGCCCGACCAGTCGAGCGACTTGCCGTCGGCGCAGAGGGTCACGCGCGGCAGCAGGCGCGACCGCAACGCCCCCATCTCCAGGTCCACCTCGAAGCGGCTGCCGTCTTTGAGCGGCTTGAAATCCAGGCTGCGCGCGGAGCGCACGGCCGGCCACCAGGTGGGCCAGCTACGCGGCTCGATGAGCAGCCCCCACAGGCGCTCCGGGGGCACCGCCACGATGACGCGCTCTTCGATGACGAGGGGCAAGGCGGGGGTCGTCCTCTCCTGGGGCCGGTGCGGGCCGCGCGGGCATCATAGCGGCTGGGCGGCGGCGAAGAGTTGATATGATCTGCCCTCAGCGTCGAGGACCGTGACGATGCCCGGCAGGAACCTCTCCATCAAGATGCGCGAGACCAGCCTGGATCTGGTGGAAGGGGATCTGACCGCCCTCGACGTGGACGTCATCGTCAACCCCGCCAACGAGAACCTCACCCTGGACGGCGGCGTGGCCGAGGCCATCGCCGAGAAGGGCGGGCCGTCGATCGCCGAGGAGTGCGAACGCATCGGCGGCACGCCGGTGGGTACGGCGGTGATGACCGGCGCCGGCGAGCTCAAGGCCAAGCAGGTCATCCACGCGGTGGGGCCCCGGCAGGGCGAAGGGGAGGAGGACCGCAAGCTCTCCTCGGCGGTCCGCGCCTCGTTGGCCCTGGCCGAGCGCCACGGCATGCGCTCCATCGCCCTGCCGGCGATCTCCACCGGCGCCTTCGGCATGCCGATGGACCGCTCGGCCCGCATCATGCTGACCGAGATCCAGCGCTACATCCAGGGAGGCACCAAGCTCGAGCAGGTCGTGCTCTGCCTCCCCGGCGACAAGGCCTTCGACACCTTCAAGCGCGAGCTGCGCCGGGGCTTCCGCTAGCGACCCCCGCCGGGGCAGAGCCGTGTGGACGCGCATCCGCGAGGACGTCGCTGCCCGGCTGGCAGCCCGGATCCGCGATCTGTACGGCGTCGAGCACGCCCCCGTCGCCGAAGTGCCGCCGCGCCGTGAGCTCGGCGACCTCGCCTTCCCGGCCCCCCTGCACCTGGCGCGCGAGCTGAAGCGGCGGCCGCGCGAGATCGCGCAGGAGATCGCCGCCGGCCTCGAGCTGCCGCCGCCGGTGCGCCAGCTGCAGGTCGCCGGCGCCGGCTACCTCAACGTCTTCCTCGCCCGCCCGGCGGCCGCCGCGGCGTGGGTCGACACGCCGCAGCTGCTGGCGCGGCAGGGGCTCGGCAAGATCGTCGTCGAGCACACCAACATCAACCCCAACAAGGCGGCGCACATCGGCCACTTGCGCAACGCCGTGCTCGGCGACGTGCTGTCGGCGGCCCTGCGCTCGCTGGGCTACCCGGTGGAGGTGCAGAACTACATCGATGACACCGGGGTGCAGGTGGCCGACGTGGTGGTCGGCTTCCTCGACTTGCGAGAGATGTCGCCGGCCGACGTCGAGGCCGTGGCCGAGCCCTTCGACCACTACTGCTGGGACCTCTACGGCGAGGTCGGCCGCTGGCTCGAGCAGGACCCCGAGCGACGGCAGCTGCGGCGGCAGACCCTGCACGCCCTGGAGCGCGGCGAAGGGGAGCGGGCGGCGGTGGGGCGGGTGGTGGCGCGGCGGGTGCTCGCCCGCCACCTCGGCACCATGCGCCGGCTGGGGATCGGCTACGACCTGCTCACCCACGAGAGCGACATCCTCGCCTTCGATTTCTTCTCCCAGGCCTTCGAGCGCCTGCAGCACAGCGGCGCCGTCCGTCTCGAGACCGAAGGCAAGAACGCCGGCTGCTGGATGATGCCGCTCGCCGCGGTGGAGGAGTTCGCCGGTCTCGAGGAGCCCGACAAGGTCATCGTGCGCTCCGACGGCACCATCACCTACGTCGGCAAGGACATCGCCTACCAGCTGTGGAAGTTCGGGCTGCTGGGCCGCGACTTCCGCTACCGCCAGTGGGCCGAGCAGGGGGTATGGGAGACCACCAGCGAGGAGGGGGACCCCGTCCATCCCGGGTTCGGCAACGCCGAGCGGGTGGTCAACGTCATCGACATCCGCCAGAGCTACCTGCAGAAGATCGTCCGCGCCGGCCTCGAGGCCCTCGGCCACGAGGAGCAGGCCACGCGCTCCACCCACTTCGCCTACGAGATGGTGGCGCTGTCGCCGGCGACGGCGCGCCTGCTCGGCTTCGCCGCCGAGGAGGCGGAGGGAAAGACGCTGGAGATGAGCGGCCGCAAGGGGGTCGGGGTGAAAGCGGACGACCTGCTCGACCGGCTGCAGGAGAAGGCGCGCGAGGAGATCGCCGCCCGCAACCGCGAGCTCGCCGACCCGGAGCTGTCTCGCCTGGCGGCGGAGATCGCCACTGCGGCGCTGCGGGTCTTCATGGTCAAGGCCTCCACCAACCGCATCATCGCCTTCGACTTCGACGAAGCCCTGTCGTTCGAGGGGGACTCCGGACCCTACCTGCAGTACGCCCTGGTGCGGGTGCGCAACATCCAGCGCAAGCTGGAGGCGGCGGGTCTGTCGAGCGCCGTCGCCGCCGACGAGGTGGCGGCGCTGCCCGCCGAGCTGTGGAGCGACGACCTGTGGGACCTGGCCCACGCCGCGGCGCAGATCGGCGACGCGGTCGACCGCGGCGCCCGCACCCTCGAGCTGTCGCTGATCGCCCGCCACGCCCTCGAGCTCGCGCAGCGGTTCAACGCCGTCTATCACCGCCACCCCATCCTGCAGGAGGAGGACCGGCAGCTGCGCACCGTGCGGCTGGCGGCGACCCAGATCTTCGCCCACGCCCTCGGCGCCCTCTGCGGTGTCCTCGGGGTGCCGATCCCCGAGAGGATGTGATGCGCCTCGAGCCCCGCCGCCAGCGCTCCCCCTGGCTCTACGTCGCCATCGGCTGCGGCCTCGCGGTCTTGCTGGGGGTGGCCGCGGTGGTGAGCGTGGTGTGGTTCACGGTCGGCAAGGTGCGAGCGGTCGAAACCGAGATGAAGGACCCGCAGCTGCGCGGCGACAAGGTGCGGGCGATGCTGGGGGCCGAGGAGCTGCCTCCCGGCTACCACCCGGTGATCGCCTTCTCGGTCCCCTTCTTGATGGACACCGCCATCCTCTCCGACGAGCCGCCGGGCGAGGGGGGGGAACCTGGCGAGGACATCGGCGAGGGCGGCATCGTCTACGTCGCGACGCGGGGGAGCCAGAAGGACCGTGAGGAGCTGCGCCAGGTGCTGCGTGGCGAAGGGGGCCGGGCCGACATCCTGGACCGCGTGCAGGTCGGCAACCTCGACCTCGGCAGCGCCCGCGGCGAAGCCCTGGGGCGGGGCCAGCTCGAGGTGCGCGGCGTCACCTGGCTGTGGGCCACCCACCGCGGCACCGTGGAGCGCGGCCAGAGGCGAAAGGAGGGGATCCAGACCATGGCGCTCGCCGAGTGCCCCGCCGGCGACGACCGGCTGCGCATGGTGATCTGGTTCGGC
>DATKEH010000181.1:0-4453 GCA_035546355.1 Thermoanaerobaculia bacterium | reverse complement strand
CGGGGATGACGAGCTGCCGGGGCTGCAGGACCGCGACGGGTTCCTGCCGTAGCACGGGCCCAAGTCGCTCGCAAGGCGACCGCGCGGTTCTGCCGCGCACACTCCTGGCCCTGGGCTACTCGACGGGAGGCGCTTCGCTCTGCCGCAGCCGGGATCTGTAGGATTCATGATAGATATAAATACATACCTATGAAACGCCCATCCTCCGCCTCCGCCGATCCCGCGCCCGACCTGGATCCGAAGAGCTTCCACATCCTCGCCGTGGTGGCGCGGCAGCCGCTGCACGGCTACGCCATTCGCCAGGAAGTGGAGGCCGCCACCGAGGGCGCGGTGCGCCTGTGGCCCGCCACCCTCTACGGCAGCCTCGCCGCCCTGGCCGGCGGCGGGCTGCTCGTCGAGACCGACAGCCCCGTCGGCGGCGACGACGACCCGCGCCGCCGCTACTACGCCATCACCGAGGCGGGGCGCCGGGCGCTGCGCGCCGAG
This sequence comes from Thermoanaerobaculia bacterium, assembly GCA_035546355.1. Taxonomy (GTDB): domain Bacteria; phylum Acidobacteriota; class Thermoanaerobaculia; order Multivoradales; family JAIOJS01; genus DATKEH01. The sequence continues at coordinate 3,967 of DATKEH010000181.1, read as the reverse complement.
GCGGACCGCCTGCAGGCGCTGGCGCGCTGGGCGCACGCGCAGCTCGGCCGCGGGGAGGCCGCACCGTGAGCCGGCGCGCCGCCGCCTCCGTCCGCTGGGCCACCGGCCTCTACCGCCGCGCCACGCGGCTGCTGCCGCGGGAGTTCCGCGCCGCCTACCGCGACGAGCTGGTCGACTGCTTCGCGCAGATCGCCGCCGACGGCCGGCGGCGTGGGCGCGCGGCGGTGCTGGCGATCGCCCTGTGGTCCATCCTCGATCTGCTGCGCAGCGCGCCGAAGCAGCACCTCGCCGCGGCGCGTGCCGGGCTGCTCGACCCCGGCGGGGTCTGGGTGGGGTCGTGGAGCGACGTCCGCCAGGCCGTGCGCCGCCTGCTGCGCCAGCCGGCCTTCTCGCTCACCGCCGTCGCCACCCTCGGCCTCGGCCTCGCCGCCGCCACCGCCGTGTTCACCCTCGTGCACGGGGTGCTGATCCGGCCGCTGCCCTACCCGCAGGCCGAGCGCATCGTCGACCTCGACCACGGCGGCGCCGGGCTGGGGATCGATCGCGGCCTGGGCGTGACGCACGGCTTCTATCGTTTCTACGCCGAGCGCGTGCACTCGCTCGAGGTCGCGGGCACCGCCAGCGGCGTCCACAGCGCCACCTCGCGGTCGGGGAAGGCGAACCGCGCCGGCATGATCCCCACGATCTCGTGCGCCACGCCGTCGAGGTGCACCACCCGGCCGAGGACGGCGCCGTCGCCGCCGCGTCGGCGGGTGGAACTTCCAGTCGGTCGGCCGCCTCGCCCCGGGGGCCACCGCCGCCGACGTGCAGCGGGAGCAGACCGCCCTGCTGCCCCTGCTGCGCCGACGATCCGGAGCGGGTAGCCTCCTACCTCGACGAGGCCGGCGTCCGGCCGCGCGTCGTGCCGCTGCTCGACAGCGTCGTCGGCGATCTGCGCTCGACGCTGTGGATCCTGCTCGGCGCCGTCGGCTTCGTGCTCCTCGTCGCCGTGGCCAACGTCGCCAACCTGTTCCTGGTGCGCGCCGAGGAGGGGCAGCAGCCCACCGCCGTGCGCGCCGCCCTCGGCGCCGGCCGGGTGCGGCTGCTGCGCGGCTCGCTCGCCGAGAGCCTCACGCTGGCGCTCGCCGCCGGCGCCGTCGGACTGGCGCTGGCCGGGGCGGCGGTCGCCGCGCTGCGCCGGATGGCGCCGGTCGAGGTGCCCCGCCTGCACGAGGTCCGCCTCGACCCGACGGTGGCGGGCGTCTCGCTGGCGGCCTGCCTGGCGGCGGCGCTGCTGTTCGGGCTGCTGCCGCTGCTCGGCGGCTCGCGGCGCCCGCTGGCCGGGCGGCTGCGCGACGCCGGCCGCCACGCCACCGGCGGCCGTCGCCGCGTGCGCGGCCGCAACCTGCTGGTCGCCGCGCAGGTGGCGCTGGCGCTGGTGCTGCTGATCGCCGCCGGGCTGATGTTCCGCACCTTCGCCAACCTGCGCGGCGCCGACCTCGGCTTCGCCCACCGCCAGGCCCTCACCTTCGAGATCGCCCTGCCGGAGGCGCGCTACCCCTCGCGCGCCGAGGCGCGGCAGCTCCATCGCCGCCTCCTCGAGCGGCTCGCCGCGCTGCCCGGCGTCGAGGCCGTGGGCGCGGTGGCGCAGTGCCTGCCGCTGGTCCCCTCGATGTGCTGGGGCGAGACGCTGCAGGCGGAGGGGCGGCCGACGCCGGAGGGGCAGGTGCCGCCGGTCACCGGCGCGCGCATCGCCACGCCCGACTACTTCCGCACCCTCGGCATCCCGCTGCGCGGCCGGCCGTTCACCCTCGCCGACGAGGAGGGCGCCGAGCCCGTCGCCATCCTCAGCGAGGCGGCCGCCGCCGCCTACTTCCCCGGCGAGGAGGCGCTCGGCGAGCGCATCACCTTCGGCGGCGACGACGCCGTCTGGTACCGGATCGTCGGCGTCGCCGGCGACGTCGCCGCCCGCGTCGGCAGCGACGACTTCCAGCGTCTCGTCTACCTGCCCCTGCTGCCGCGCGGCGAGGACGGCACGCCGGCGCTGCGCCTCGGCTACGTGTTGCGCACCGCCGTGCCCCCCTCTTCGCTGGCGCCGGCGGTGCGCGCGGCGCTCGCCGAGCTCGATCCCCTGGTGCCGCTGGCCGACGTGCGTACCCTCGACGACCGCATCGACGAGGCGCTGGCGCCGACCGCCTTCACCCTCGCCCTGCTGGCGATCGCCGGCGGCCTGGCGCTGCTGCTCGGCACCGTCGGCCTCTACGGCGTCGTCGCCTACGCGGTGAGCCGCCGCAGCGGCGAGATCGGTGTCCGGCTCGCCCTCGGCGCCAGCGGCGCGGCGGTCGTGCGCATGGTGTTGGGGCAGGGCGGGGCGGTGGTCCTCGCCGGCACCGCCGTCGGCCTGCTGGCGGCGCTCGGCCTGACCCGGCTGATGGAGGCGATGCTGGTCGGCGTCAGCCCCACCGACCCGGCGAGCTTCGCCCTGCTCACCCTGCTGCTGCTGGCGGTGGCCGCCGGCGCGCTGTGGATCCCCGCCCGCCGCGCCGCGCGGGTCAGCCCCAGCGAGGCGCTGCGCAACGACTGAGGGCGCCGCGGAGGCGCGCGCGGCGAACGGCGCGCATTGACTCCTTGCGCACGCCTCCTGTAGGTTTCGTCCGACCGATGCAGGAGCTCGACGGCTCGTCGCACGCAGCGACCGGATCCGCGGCCGAGGAGGTCTTCGCCTGCTCCGACTGCTCGCGAGAGCTGCGCGGCATCTACTTCGAGGTCGACGGCCGCCCGGTGTGCGAGGCGTGTCGCTACCGGGTCGGCGAGGGCGACGAGGAAGAGAGCCGCTGGCGGCGCTTGGGGCGCGCCCTCGGGCTCGGCGCCGCCGGCGGCGTCGTCGGCGCGGCGCTCTACTACGCGGTGCTCGCCCTCACCGGCTACGAGGTGGGGCTGTTGGCCATCGTCGTCGGCTTCCTGGTCGGCGGCGGCGTCCGCCTGGGCTCGCGGCGGCGCGGCGGCTGGTTGTACCGGAGCATGGCCGTGGTGATGACCTACGGCGCCATCGTCAGCACCTACGTGCCGATGATCCTCCAGGAGGTGGGCGGGTTCGACGAGGCGGTGGAGGAGCTGGCTACCCCCGCCTCTCAGGGCGAGGAGCCTGCCGCGGCGGCGGGTGAGGAACCGGGCACCGCGGCCCTGGCCGCGTCGGTCGGGACTCAGGCGCCCGCGACGCCGCACGAGGCCCCGGCCGCCGACGCCGAAGCCCTCGAGGTGGCGCTGTCAGAGGCGGGCGGGGGACTGGTGCTGCGCCAGGAGGGGGACTCCGTCTCCGTCGCCCCGTTCGGCGTCGCCGGCTGGCTCGTCGGCGGCCTGTTGATCGCCGTCTTCGCGGCGGCCCTGCCCTTCCTCGCCGCCGTCGAGAGCCCGGCCGGCCTGCTGATCATCGGCGTCGCTCTCTTCGAGGCGTGGCGGCTCAACCGGCGGCACGTCGTCGAGATCGCCGGCCCCTTCGGAGTGGGGGAGCGGCCGGCGCCGGCCGCCGCGGACTGAGCTCGCGGGCCGCGCGCCCCTCCATGCTCCTCCGAGAGGGGTCTTGCAAATTCACCATCAGGTGGATAGATTCTATCCATGCAGCGGAGAGGAATCGAGTGGCGGCTGGAGGCCGCGCTCGCCGATACGCCCGTCGTGCTGCTGCACGGGGCGCGGCAGACGGGAAAGACGACGCTGGTACGGACCCTCGCCGCCCGTCGCCCAGGGACTCAGTACTTCACGCTCGACGACGCGGCCGTGCGGGCCGCCGCGACCGAGGCCCCGACCGCCGTCGTCGCCGGGGCCGAGGGCATGGTGGTCGTCGACGAGGTGCAGAAGGCCCCGGGGCTGCTCCCGGCGATCAAGCTCGAGGTTGATCGCGACCGGCGCCCGGGCCGCTTCCTGCTGACCGGCTCGGCGCAGGTGCTCCTCGTTCCCGCGGTCTCCGAGTCGCTTGCCGGGCGCATGGAGA
>DATKEH010000180.1:0-21382 GCA_035546355.1 Thermoanaerobaculia bacterium | reverse complement strand
TCCCCGCCGGCAGCATGGGGCCGAAGATGGAGGCGGCCTGCCGCTTCGTCGAGGGGGGCGGAAGCCGCACCCTGATCACCGACGTCTTCAAGCTCCCGCAGGCGCTGGAAGGCAAGACCGGCACCTGGGTCACGGCGTAGCTCTACAACTTCGGCAGCCTCGAGAACGTGCGCGGCGGCGTCCGCTTCAGCATCGGCGCCGTCGCCGCGCATGATCGCTCTCAGCGAGTCGAGACGCTGCCGGTGGTCTTGACGTCCTTGCTGGTTCCCACCTTGGGAGCCGCGGCCTTGCCCTTCGCCGCCCGCTCCTGCTGCCGCAGCTGGTCGACGGAGCGGGTCAGCTCCTCCACCCGCTTGCCGAGCCCGGCGATCTCGGCGCGGCTCGGAACGCCGAGCCGCTGCAGCGTCTCGGTCACCTTCTGGTCGAACGATCCCCCGACCCTCTCCCAGGCATCGCCCGCCGACTTGCGGGCCCTGGTGGTCACGTCCTCGACGGAGCTCTTCACCCTGCCGAGCCCCTCCTTGCCGCGCTTCTCGAACCGCTCGCCGCGGCTGACCAGATTGCGGAACAGCTTCGAGCCTTCCTCCTCGGCCACCGCCAGGGCTCCCAGGCCGGCCAGCCAGATCTTGTGGGCCGATTCCGCCGCGTCTCCCGTCAGGTCCTTGGTCTTCTTCGCCATGTCCCCTCCTCGCGAGTGTGTCGTTGATTCCTCGGTCAGCGGCCGCCGCCCTGGACCCGCGCCTTGCCCCGCACCGGTCCCGCCGCCGCCTTGGCGGGCGCCCCGACGGCGCCGGCGGGCGGCGCGGTGGTGCGCTCGGTCTCGAGGTCGGCGAGCGAGCGCTCGAGATCCTCGAGCCGGTGCCGCAGCTGGGCCATCTCCTCGCGGGCGCGGCGCACCGGCCCGAGCCGGTCCACCGACGCCTTGAGGACCCGATCGACCCCGTGCTGGAGCTGCTCGACGCCGGTGGAGACGGCGCGCTCCCCCATCCGTACCAGCTCGTGGAGGAGCTCGTTGGGGAGGAAGGAAGAGCCCTTGCGGCCCTCGTCGAGGATGATCTGGGTCAAGGTCTGCGCCGTCACGTCCTCCGAGGTCGCGTTGTCGAGCACCCGCACGTCCTGCCCGCCGCGGACCCAGGCGGCGAGGTCCTCCAGCGAGACGTAGCGGCTTTCCTCGGTGTCGTAGAGCTTCCTGCTCTCGTAGCGTTTGATGAGCCGGACCAATGGGTTCCTCCTCGCGGGGTCGTGGCGGTCGTGCGGCGCGTCGCAGGCGCTCGCCGCCGTCCAGTATACCGCACTGCGGCAAAGAAGGTCAACGGAATGCGCCGCGATGCGGCAGCGACTCAGCCCGCCATCCTCCGCTCGACCAGGCGCCCCAGCGCGTCGAGCGACGGCAGATCGGTGGGCTCGCGCGGCAGCAACGGCACCGGCACCAGGGTGTCCTCTCCCAGCAGGGCCTCGAGGTGGGCGAGACCCGTGGCGTCCTGCTCGCCGAGCCAGGCCAGCAGCCGGCGCCCGTCGCCCGCGTCCGGCGGCGCCGGCGGCGGATCGGTCGACCGCGGGTGTATCTGGTTCACCACCACCGGCCCCAGGGCGTACCCGGCCTCCCGCAGCCGGCGAGCGAAGAACAGCGTGTCGGGCACCCTCTCCTCGGCCGGCTGGGCCACCAGGACGAAACGGGTCTCGGCGGTGCGCAGCAGCCGCTCCACCTCGAGCGCCCGCTCCCGGAAGCCGGCGAAGAGGGGCTCGAAGGCCTGGAAGAACTCCGCCATGTCGCGCAGCAGGGCCAGCCCCACCACCTGGTCGAGCCAGCTCTCGAAGCTGCGCCCGAGGCCGCCGAGTCGCGACGTGGCTCGCAGCCGGCCCGCGGGGTCGAACCACGGCCTGAGCGCCAGCCGTACCGCGCCGCTGTCGAGGAAGCCGACGATCCGCGCCGGCGCCTGCAGGAAATCGAGCGCCTGGCGGGTGGGCGGCGTGTCGAGCACGATGCGGCGGAAGCGGCCGGACGTCCAGGTCTCGTAGAGCCGCTCGACCGCCATGTACTCGAGGATCCCGGCCAGGCTGCCGGCCAGGTGGCGATAGTAGCGATTGCTCAGGATGCGGTCGCGGGAGGCGGCGTCGGGGGCGTAGCGGGCGACCAGCGAGTCGAACGCCAGGCGCGCGTCGAGGAGGCTCGCCCAAAGGCCTCCCGGAGTGTCCACCGCGACCCGCACCTCGCGCTCGCGGGCCTCGTCTCCCACTCCCAGGGCGTCCTTGAGGCGCAGCGACGGGTCGAAGGTCATCACCAGCGTGTCGTGCCCCGCCGCCGCCGAGCGCAACCCGAGCGCCGCGGCCAGGGTGGTCTTGCCGACCCCTCCCGAGCCGACCACCACCAGCAGGGGCGGCTGCGGCGCCGTCAGGTCCACGTCCGCTCCCGCGCCGTTGGGCTCGCTGCGATGCGCGCCGCGAGCGCCGCGATCAGCCCCGGCCCGCGCGCGAGCGACAGCAGGGGCAGCTCCAGGGTCGGGCCTTCCCATGCCCGCTCCAGCCGCGCCAGCTCGCGCTCGTTGCCGCGCCGCCGCTCGCGCCACAGCAGCCCCAGCTCGTCGCCGGGCTCGGGCTCGCCTGCGGGCCACGGCGGGTATAGCTGGTTGACCACCACGGCGTCGGCACGCCGGCCGTTGCCTTGCGCCAGCGCCGCCAGCAGCTCGAGCGCCTCCTGGACCGGCATCTCGTCCGCCGTGGTCACCACCGCCACGCCGCACTGCTCGGGGTCGCCCACCAGCAGCGCCAGCTCGCCGGCGAGCTCACCGAAGGGGCCTTCGGAGATGACGTCGGCCACCAGCCGGGGGGCGGCGAGCAGCGCCACGCCGTGCCCCGACGCCGGGGCGTCGAGCACGATGGTGTCGGGTGGGCCGCCGGCGGCCAGTGCCGGCGGCACGTCGATGCCGCGCAGCAGCCGCAGGGCGTGCCCCAGCACCGCCAGCTCTCGCAGGCCGGGCGCGCCCTCGGCGAAGTGGTGGTAGACGGGGCTGCGCAGCACTCGCCGCACCACCGGCCCCACCAGCAGCTGCTCTCGCACCACCCGATCGAGCACCGCGCGCGGCTGGAGGTTCTGCAGGAACAGCCGCTCGTCCACCGCCGTCACCTCACCGCCGGACGGCGGCACGCCGAGCATCTGGTGGGCGTTCTCGCGCGGGTCCACCTCGAGGGCGAGGACGCGGCGGCCGCGATCCGCCAGCGCCCGGGCCGCGGCGACCGCCACCGTGGTCTTGCCCACCCCCCCCTTGCCGGTGACCAGCAGCAGCCGCCGTCGCGCGAAGAGGTGGGCCAGGGACATCGCGCGCCGATTCTATGCCGCTGTGCGGCAAGGCAGGGGCCGTCCCGGCGGGCGGGATGCCGGCGAGGACCGCCCACCCGGCGGGAGAGGGGCGCACGGCCGAGGCTGTGGTACAACTCGCCCATGCCGTTTCCCGCCGTGCGCCTGCGGCGCACCCGGCGTACTCCCGCCCTGCGCCGCATGGTGCGGGAGACGGAGCTCGCGGCGAGCGACCTGATCCTGCCGCTCTTCGTGTGCCCCGGCGAAGGCGTCGCCGACCCCGTCGCGTCGATGCCCGGCGTCTGCCGCCAGTCCGTCGACCGGCTGGTGGCGACCGCGGCCGAGGCGCACGGCGAAGGGATCCCGGCGGTGCTGCTGTTCGGCATTCCGGAGCACAAGGACGCCTTCGGCAGCTCCTCGTGGAGCGACGACGGGGTCGTCCAGCGCGCCCTGCGCGCCTTGAAGCAGCAGGTGCCGGAGCTGCTGACGGTCGTCGACGTCTGTTTCTGCGAATACACCGACCACGGCCATTGCGGGGTGCTGCGGGAGGACGGCGGCGTCGACAACGACGCCACCCTCGCCAACCTCGGCAAGCAATCGGTGTCGCTGGCGGCGGCGGGCGCCGACGTCATCGCCCCCTCGGACATGATGGACGGGCGGGTGGGCGCCATCCGCGGCGCCCTCGACGCCGCCGGCCACCAGCAGGTGCCGATCCTGTCGTACGCCGCCAAGTTCGCCTCGGCCTTCTACGGCCCGTTCCGCGACGCCGCCGACTCCGCCCCCAGCTTCGGCGACCGGCGCAGCTATCAGATGGACCCGGGCAACGCCCGCGAGGCCTTGCGCGAGGTGTCGCTCGACGCGGTGGAGGGGGCCGACATCCTGATGGTCAAGCCGGCGCTCCCCTACCTCGACGTCCTCTCCGCGATGCGGCGGCGCTTCCGGCAACCCCTGGCCGCCTACCACGTCAGCGGCGAGTACGCGATGCTGCGCGCCGGCGCCGCCAACGGCTGGATCGACTACGACCGGGCGCTGATGGAGTCGCTGCTGTCGATCCGCCGCGCCGGCGCCGACCTGATCGTCACCTACGGCGCCCGCGACGCCGCCCGCCTGCTGCGGCAGGGATGGGAGCCTTGAGCCTGTGGGAGCGCGCCTGCCGGGTGCTGCCCGGTGGGGTGAGCTCGCCGGTGCGCGCCTTCAAGGGAGTCGGCGGCGAGCCGCTGTTCATCCGCGCCGCCCGCGGCGCCTGGCTCGAGGGGGAGGACGGCGGTCGCTACGTCGACTACATCGGCGGCTACGGGCCGATGATCCTCGGCCACCGCCATCCGGCCGTCGAGGAGGCGGTGATCGGTGCGGTGCAGCGCGGGATGCTCTTCGGCGCCCCCACCGCCGCCGAGGTCGACCTGGCCGAGCGGATCTGCTCGGCGGTCCCCAGCGTCGAGATGGTGCGCCTGGTGAGCTCCGGCACCGAGGCCACGATGTCCGCCCTCCGCCTCGCCCGCGCGGCGACCGGGCGCTCCAAGCTGGTGAAGCTCGGCGGTTGCTACCACGGCCACGGCGACTCCTTCCTCGTCGCTGCCGGCTCGGGAGCCGCGACCCTCGGCGTCCCCTCCTCCCCCGGCGTGCCGCAGGCGGTCACCGACGACACCCTGGTGGCGCCGTACAACGGCATCGCCGAGGTCGAGGAGCTGTTCGTCCGCTTCGGCGGCGACATCGCCGCCGTCTTCGTCGAGCCGATCGCCGGCAACATGGGCCTGGTGCTGCCCCGCCCGCGCTTCCTCGAGCGCCTGCGCGAGCTCTGCACCGAGCACGGGGCGCTGCTGGTGTGCGACGAGGTGATGACCGGCTTCCGGGTCGCCTGGGGCGGCGCCCAGTCGCTGCTGAGGATCGAGCCCGACCTGACCACCCTGGGCAAGATCATCGGCGGCGGCCTGGCGATCGGCGCCTACGGCGGCCGCCGCGAGCTGATGGAGCGGATCGCGCCGGCGGGGCCCGTCTACCAGGCGGGGACGCTGGCGGGGAACCCGCTCGCGGTGGCCGCCGGCCTCGCCACGCTCGGCGAGCTGGCGGCCGACGACTTCGCCGTCTACCGGCGCCTGGAGGAGACCTCCGCCGAGCTCGAGCGTGGGATCCGCGGCGCCGCCGAGCGGCACGGGGTGGCCGTGCAGGTGCACCGCCAGGGGTCCATGCTCGGCCTCTTCTTGACCGATCAGCCGGTCTGGGACCTGCACGACGTGGAGGCGGCGGACCGCGGCGCCTTCGCGCGGCTCTTCCACCATCTGCTGCGCCGCGGCGTGCACCTGCCGCCGTCCGCCTTCGAGGCCCTGTTCGTCTCCGCCGCCCACGGCCGCGAGGAGGTCGACCAGACGCTGGACGCCTTCGACCACGCCTTCGCGGCGCTCTGAGCGCGGGGAGGAGGTGCAGGGCCGGGCGCGTCCCGGCCCAGGACCTCGGCCCCGGAGGGGCACGGCGGGGCGCGTTCGAGACTCCCCCTGCTTGATCCTCGACCCGCCGAGGGTCCTATAATCAGTAGCGAAGACTCATGACCTCGGGAGATCATCCAGCCCCATGACCCATATCATCGCGGAGCCCTGCATCGGCGTGAAGGACGCCTCCTGTGTCGACGTCTGCCCGGTGGACTGCATCTACGGCAAGGACGAGGAATGGGAGATGCTCTACATCCACCCCGAGGAGTGCATCGACTGCGGGCTCTGCGTCGACGCCTGCCCGGTCCAGGCCATCTTCCCCGAGGAGGAGACGCCGGACGAGTGGCAGGAATACATCGCCAAGAACTACACGCATTTCGGGCTCACCCCTCCGTAGGGGCGGCCCGTTCCTCCGGCCCGCCAGGGGCGCCCGCTTCTGGGCGCCCTTTTCACGTGCGCCCGCGTAGAATCCGCGACTGGGGGCGGCGACGGTGCAGTACAAGGACTACTACCAGATCCTCGGGGTGGAGCGCGGCGCCAGCGACAAGGAGATCCAGCGCGCCTACCGCAAGCTGGCCCGCAAGTACCACCCCGACATCAGCAAGGAACCGGAGGCCGAAAACCGTTTCAAGGAGGTCACCGAGGCCTACGAGGTCCTCAAGGACGCCGAGAAACGCAAGAAGTACGACCAGTTCGGCAGCGCCTGGAAGCAGGCGCAGCAGACCGGCGCGCCGCCTCCGGGCTGGGAGCACGTCCACTTCGGCGGCTTCCGCCCCGGCGCCGGCGGCGATTTCCACTTCGATCTCGGCGACCTCGGCGGCGGCGCCCCCGGAAGCTTCAGCTCCTTCTTCGAGATGCTCTTCGGCCAGGGTACGGAGGGCTTCGCCGGCAGCCGCGCTGCCGGCGGCCGGCCCGGCGGCGCCCGCGGCGCCCCCTTCGTGCGCCGCGGCAGCGACCAGGAGGCGCGGGTCCAGATCTCTCTCGAAGAGGCGGCCAGCGGCGGCGAGCGCTCCCTCACCCTGACCGACCCCGCCAGCGGCGAGCAGCAGAGCCTGCGGGTGCGCATCCCGTCGGGAGTCAAGCCGGGACAGCGGATCCGCCTGGCAGGAAAGGGCGGACCGGGTAGCGGCGGCGGACCGCCGGGTGACCTGTACCTGATCCTCGACATCCTCAGCCACGCCCGGTTCACCCTCGAGGGCAACGACCTGCACACGGTGGTGCCGATCACCCCCTGGGAGGCGGCGCTCGGGGGTAGCGCGGAGGTCGCGACCCTCGAGGGGCCGGTGACCGTGAAAGTCCCGGCGGGCTCGCCGTCCGGCCGCAAGATCCGCCTGCGCCAGCATGGTTTTCCCGACCCGCGGTCGGGACGCGGCGACCTCTACGCCGAGCTGCGGATCGTCGTGCCGCCGACGCTCTCCGATCGCGAGCGACAGCTGTTCGCGGAGCTGGCGAAGGCCTCCACCTTCGATCCGCGGCAGCGGCATGGCTGAGCCGCGCCGGCCTGCTCTGCGCCCGGGAATGCGGCGGCGAGCCCGCCTGTTCCGGAGATATGAGTCGATGCGACTCAGGTCTGTACCTCGCAGCAGCAAGGAGGGTCGATGAACCTCGACAGGCTGACGGAGAAATCGCAGCAGGCCCTCGCCGGCGCCCAGACGGTCGTTGTGCGGCACGGGCATCAGGAGGTCGACCTCGAGCACCTGGCGCTGGCGCTGCTCGATCAGCCCCAGGGGCTGATACCGAGCCTGCTGCAGCGCCTGGACGTGCCGCCCGACCCGCTACGCCACGGGGTCGAGGAGCTCCTGGAGCGGCGGCCGCGGGTCTCCGGCGGCGGCGCCGAGGCCGGCAAGGTCTACGTCACCGAGCGGCTGAACCGCCTGCTGGTACAGGCCGAGGAGGAGGCGCGCCGGCTCAAGGACGAGTACGTCTCGGTCGAGCACCTGTGGCTGGCGCTGCTGGAGGTGGCCGCCGGCGGCCTGCGCCAGCTCTTCGGCCAGCTCGGCCTCGACCGCGCCCGCGTCCTCGCCGGCCTGCAGCAGGTGCGCGGCAGCCAGCGGGTCACCTCCGCCAACCCCGAGGCCGCCTACGAGGCGCTCGAGAAGTACGGCATCGATCTGGTGGCGCAGGCACGGCGCGGCAAGCTCGACCCGGTGATCGGCCGCGACTCCGAGATCCGCCGCGTCGTCCGCATCCTGTCGCGCCGCACCAAGAACAACCCGGTGCTGATCGGCGAGCCCGGGGTGGGCAAGACCGCGATCGTCGAGGGCCTCGCCCAGCGCATCGTACGCGGCGACGTCCCCGAGTGGCTCAAGGACCGCTCGGTCTTCTCGCTCGACATGGGCGCCCTGCTGGCGGGCGCCAAGTACCGCGGCGAGTTCGAGGAGCGCCTCAAGGCGGTGCTCAACGAGATCAAGCAGAGCGAGGGGCGGGTGCTGCTGTTCATCGACGAGCTGCACACCATCGTCGGCGCCGGCAGGACCGAAGGCTCGACCGACGCCGGCAACCTGCTCAAGCCGATGCTCGCCCGCGGCGAGCTGCACTGCATCGGCGCCACCACGCTCGACGAGTACCGCAAGCACATCGAGAAGGACGCCGCGCTCGAGCGCCGCTTCCAGCCGGTGATGGTCGACGCCCCCAGCGTCGAGGACACCGTCTCCATCCTGCGCGGCCTCAAGGAGCGGTTCGAGGTGCACCACGGCGTGCGCATCCAGGACAACGCGCTGGTCGCCGCCGCGGTGCTGTCGCACCGCTACATCACCGATCGCTTCCTGCCCGACAAGGCCATCGACCTGGTCGACGAGGCCTGCGCCATGATCCGCACCGAGATCGACTCGATGCCCGCCGAGCTCGACGAGATCACCCGCCGGGTGATGCAGCTGGAGATCGAGGAGGCGGCGCTGAAGAAGGAGAAGGACAAGGCCTCGCGCGAGCGCCTCGAGGAGCTGCGCAAGGAGCTCGCCGACCTCAAGGGACGCGCCGACGCCATGCGCGCGCAGTGGGAGGCGGAGAAGGCCGCCATCGAGAGGGTGCGGTCGCTGCGCGAGCAGCTCGAGGGGGTGCGGCGGGAGATCGAGGAGGCCGAGCGGCAGTACGACCTGAACCGCGCCGCCCAGCTCAAACACGGGCGGTTGCCGGAGCTCGAGGCGCAGATCCGCCAGGAGGAGGCCGACCTCGACCGCGACGGCCACCAGCTACTGCGCGAGGAGGTCACCGAAGACGAGATCGCCGAGATCGTCTCGCGCTGGACGGGCATCCCGGTCACCCGCCTGGTCGAGGGGGAGCGGGAGAAGCTGCTGCGCCTGGACGAGATCCTGCATCGCCGGGTGGTGGGCCAGGACGAGGCGGTGCAGCTGGTGGCCGACGCCGTGCTGCGGGCGCGCTCGGGGATCAAGGACCCGCGTCGCCCCATCGGCTCGTTCATCTTCCTCGGCCCCACCGGCGTCGGCAAGACCGAGCTCGCCAAGACCCTCGCCGAGGCGCTCTTCGACAGCGAGGAGAACATGGTGCGCATCGACATGTCCGAGTACATGGAGAGGCACACCGTGTCGCGGCTGGTGGGAGCGCCTCCCGGCTACGTCGGCTACGAGGAGGGCGGGCAGCTGACCGAGGCGGTGCGCCGCAAGCCCTACTCGGTGCTGCTGTTCGACGAGATCGAGAAGGCCCACCACGACGTCTTCAACGTGCTGCTGCAGATCCTCGACGACGGGCGCCTCACCGACGCCCAGGGGCGCACCGTGGACTTCAAGAACACGGTGATCATCATGACCTCCAACATCGGCTCGCATCACCTGCTGGAGGGGATCACCGAGGAGGGGGAGATCCGCGAGGGCGCCCGCGACGCGGTGATGCGCGAGCTGCGCGCCCACTTCCGGCCCGAGTTCCTCAACCGGGTCGACGACATCGTCCTGTTCCGCCCGCTGCGGCTCGAGGAGATCGAGCAGATCGTCGAGCTGATGACCGAGGAGCTGCGGCGGCGGCTGGCCGACCGCGCCATCGAGCTGGTGCTGACCCCCGAGGCGCGCTCGCTGGTGGCGCGTCAGGGCTTCGACCCGGTGTACGGCGCGCGGCCGCTACGCCGCTACCTGCAGCGCCAGCTCGAGACGCGCATCGGCAGGGCGCTGATCGCCGGCGAAGCCACCGAGGGCTCGGTGATCGAAGTCGGCGTCGACCAGGGCGAGCTGGCGGTGACGATCCGCCAGCCGGATCCGGTCGCGGCGGAGGCCTGATCCGCGGATGGCGCCAGCACGGGGCGCGCTCCCGGGCGCAGGGGGATGAGGCGTGGACCGTGACCCTCTGCGCGGCCGGCGGTGGGGCGCCCCCGCCGCCGTGGTCGCCCTCACCCTGCTCGCCACGGCGCTGCGCCTGCACCGTCTGACCTTCCAGAGCCTGTGGTTCGACGAGCTGTTCGGAGTGGTGTTCTCGCACCCCGAGCGCTCGCTGGCGGAGATCGTCGCCATCTACGCCACCGATTTCCACCCGCTGCTCTACCCGCTGCTGCTGCACGCCTGGATGGAGCTCCTGGGAGCGACCGAGCTCGCAGCCCGCCTGCTGTCGGCCCTCGCCGGGATCGCCTCGATCCCGGCCATGTACGGGCTCGGCTGGGCGCTGGGGGGCCGGGGCGTGGGCCTCGCCGCGGCGCTGCTGACGGCGGTCAACCCGTTCCACGTCGCCTACTCGCAGGAGGCCCGCAGCTACACCCTGCTCTTTCTGTTCGCCGCCCTGTCCTTCGCCGCGCTGCTGCGGCTCGTGGCACGACCTCGGCCTGCCACGCTGGCCGCCTACGTCCTCGCCGCGGGTCTCGCCCTGCACACCCACTACTACGGTTTGGTCCTGGCGGGCGCGCAGCTGAGTGCGGCGGCGGCCGTGATCCTCTGGCGGCGGCGCGCCTGGCGCGCCCTCGCCCCGCTCGCCGCGGCGGCCGCGGCGCTGGCGCTGCTCTGCCTACCCTGGCTGCGGCCCCTGCTGCGGGCGGCCGCCACCACCGACTACTGGCCGCCCCACCCCGGCCCCGCCTTCGCGGCGCGGTACTTCCACCTCTACTTCGGTGCCGAGCCCTGGCTCACCGCCCTGCACGCCCTGCTGCTGCTCGCGCTGCCCGTGCTCCTCCTGCGGCGCCGTCCGGAAAGCTCGCCGGCGCACCCGCTCCCGGTCCCCTACGCCGCCTCCCTGCTGGCCGCTGCCGTCGTCCTGGGGCTGGCGGCGCCGTACGCCTGGTCCCTGGTCAGGACGCCGATCCTGCTTCCGCGCTGCACCATCGTCCTGCTGCCGGCGCTGCTGGGGCTCGTCGCCCTGGCCGTCGGCAAGCTGCCCGGCGCCGGCCTCCGCGGCGCCGGGCTGGCGGCGGTGCTCGTCGGCTCGCTGCTGCACCTCTTCGCCGGCGGCTACTACCGGACGATCCGCAACGAGCAGTGGCGCGAAGCGGCGCGATGGGCGGCGAGGCATCCCCACTACCACCACCCCCGAGACCGCTTCGTCGCCGCGCTGGCTCCCGCGTTCCAGTTCTACTTCGACCAGGACGCGGTGGGCGTCGCCGTCGAGCCGGCCACCGCCGAGGTGCTGCGAGAGGCGTTGGCCCAGCGCGCTGCGGGAGGCGGCGTGTGGTTCCTCGAGACTCCCCTCGGGCGACGCGGCGACGCGGAGTTCCAGCACCTGCTGTCGACGCGCTTCCACAAGGTGGCCGAGCGACGCTTCCACGGCGCCCTGTCCGAGTATTGGGTGCCGCGGGAGTGAGAGGCCCCGCGGGCGGCCTCAGCGCAGCCGGCGTCGCACCCGCTCGCGGCCGCCACGGCCGGCGGCGGAGCGCTCCACGTAGGGCTCGACGCCGGGGGCGACACGCCGCAGCAGGGGCTGCTCGATCGCCTTCTCGATGCCGCGGATCATCTCCTTGTCCTGCCAGGTGGCGATGGTCGAGACCGTACCGCCGGCCAAGCCACGAGCGGTGCGCCCGGCGCGATGGATGTAGTCCTCCACCGTCTGCGGCACGTCGAAGTTGATGATGTGCTCCAGGATCGGGAGATCGATGCCGCGGGCGGCGATGTCGGTGGCGACCAGGATGCGGTGCTCGCCCTCGCGTATCCCCGACAGCGCTTCGACGCGCTGGCGCTGGCTGCGGTCGGAGTGGATGCGCTCCACCGGGTGCCCCTGCAGCTCGAGCTGGCGGCAGGCCCACTCGGCGTCGATCTTGCGCCGCACGAACACCAGCGCGGCCCCGGGCTCCTCTTCGATGAGGGCCATCAAGCACTTCTTCTTGTCCTCGTCGTGCACCATGTAGAGGCGGTGCTCGATCCCCTCCGCCGCCCGACCCGAGGGCAGGATGTCGACCCGTTCGGGATCGCGCATGAAGCGCTGCGCCAGGCGCTCGATCGGCGGCACCATGGTGGCCGAGAACATCATGGTCTGCCGCTGCGCCGGCACCGACTCGAGGATGCGGCGCATCTGCGGCAGGAAGCCGAGGTCCAGCATGTGGTCGGCTTCGTCGAGCACCAGGATCTCGATGGCGTCGAGGCGGACGTTGCCCCGTTCCATGTGATCGAGCAGCCGCCCCGGGGTGGCCACCACGATGTCGGGGCGCTCCCCCAGCTCGCGGATCTGCGGCCCGTAGTTGACGCCGCCGATGATGCAGGTGGTGGCGAGCTGGTGATCGCGGCCGAACACCTCCAGGAACGCCTGGGTCTGCAGCGCGATCTCGCGGGTCGGGCAGACGATGAGGCCGCGCACCCCCTTGCCGTGCCACAGCTTCTCGGCCATCGGTAGGGCGAAGGCGGCGGTCTTCCCCGATCCCGTCTGCGCCAGGCCGATGACGTCGCGGCCAGCCAGCAGGCGGGGAATCACTTCGGCCTGGATGGGCGTCGGATGACGAAACCCCAGCTCCTCGAGCGCCGCGAGGATGGGCGCGCTCAGGCCGAGGGAGGAGAAGCTGTGATCCGTCGTGTCGACGGTGTGTTGCGGTATGGCTCGGGTAAGCATCACGGAACATTGTACATGGTCGGAGGTCGCGGCGCCCGGCGTCGGGCCCCGGCGCGGCCCTCCCCGGCGAGCTCCGCGCGGTCGGGCGTCACCCGGCACGCCCCTTGCTCTCCTGCCGGTGGCACGGGGAGCCGCCGTCGGCTCCTGGAACTCTCACTGCGCTACGGAGGGGGTCATGGGCATCATCGCCTGGATCGTGTTCGGGCTGCTGGCGGGGCTGGTGGCCAAGCTGCTGATGCCGGGGAAGGACCCCGGCGGCTGCATCATCACCGTCATCCTCGGCATCGTCGGCGCCCTGCTGGGAGGTTGGATCGGCACCCTCCTCGGCTGGGGAGGCATCGAGGGCTTCGACCTGCGCAGCTTCCTGCTGGCGGTCGGCGGCGCCCTCCTGCTGCTGCTGCTCTACCGCGCCATCAGCGGCAGGCGGCGGCGGCCGGCGGTGTAGGCGGTCTGGCACCGAAGGGGTCAGCGCCGCCGCGACGCCGACAGCACCTTCTTGCGCAGGCGGAAGGCCTGCGGCGTCACCTCGACGAGCTCGTCCTCGGCGATCACCTCCAGCGCCTGCTCGAGCGACAGGCGCCGCGGCGGCACCAGCCGCACCAGCTCCTCGCTGGTCGAGGAGCGCATGTTGGTCACCCGGCGCTCACGACAGATGTTGACGTCGAGGTCCTTGAGCCGATTGTGCTCGCCGACGATCATCCCCTCGTACACCTCCTCACCGGGAGAGACGAAGAGCTCGCCCCGCGGCTGCAGGTTGTCGATGGCGTAGGCGGTGGCCTTGCCGGAGCGGTCGGCCACCAGGGCACCGGTGGCGCGGCGGGCGATCTCCCCCTGCCACGGCTCCCAGCCGTCGAACAGGTGGCTCATGATCCCCGCCCCGCGCGTCTCGGTCAGGAACTCGCTGCGGAAGCCGATCAGGCCGCGGGCCGGGATCCGGAACTCGATGCGCACCCGGCCGCTGCCGTGGTTGACCAGCTTCAACATCCGGCCCTTGCGGGAACCGACCTTGCGGGTCACCGCGCCGACGCAGTCCTCGGGGCAATCCACCACCAGCAGCTCCATCGGCTCGTGGACCCCGCCCGCGACCAGGCGGGTCAGTACCTCGGGCTTGCCGACCCCCATCTCGTACCCCTCTCGACGCATCATCTCGATGAGGATCGCCATCTGCAGCTCGCCGCGCCCCGAGACCTGGAACGAGTCCGGCGAGTCGGTCGGCCGCATACGGATGGCGACGTTGGTGAGGAGCTCTCGCTCGAGCCGTTCGCGCAGCTTGCGTGAGGTGACGTGGCGCCCTTCGCGGCCCGCCACCGGCGAGTCGTTCACCGAGAACAGCATGGCGATGGTCGGCTCGTCCACCCGGATCGGGGGCAGCGCACGCGGATCCGCCGGGTCGGAGAGGGTCTCGCCGATCGAGATGTCGTCGATGCCGCTGACGGCCACGATGTCGCCGGGGCCGACCTCGGCCACCTCGACGCGGCGCAGCCCCTCGTAGCCGTAGAGCCCGGACACCTTGACGCTGGCGGTGCCGCCGTCGAGCCGGCAGAGCGCCAGCTCCTGGCCCCGCCGGGCCGTGCCGTTCACCACCCGCCCCACCGCCAGCCGACCCACGTAGTCGTCGTAGTCGAGGTTGGTGACCAGCAGCTGCAGGGGCGCGGTGGAGTCGTAGGCCGGCGGCGGGACGGTCCGCAGGATCTCGTCGAACAGCGGCGCCAGGGTGTGGTCCTCCCCCTCGGGCTCCCTGCGGCACACTCCCTTCCTGGCATTGCAGTAGAGCACCGGGAAGGCGAGCTGCGACTCGTCCGCGTCGAGATCGATGAACAGGTCGTAGACCTCGTCCAGGACCTCGTGCGGCCGTGCGTCGGAGCGATCGATCTTGTTGATCACCACGATCGGCGGCAGCCCCGCCTCGAGGGCCTTGCGCAGGACGAAGCGGGTCTGGGGCAGCGGCCCCTCGCTGGCGTCGACCAGCAGCAGCACGCCGTCGACCATCTTCAGCGTGCGCTCGACCTCGCCGCCGAAATCGGCGTGGCCCGGGGTGTCGACGATGTGGATGCGCACGTCGCGATAGCGGATGGCCATGGTCTTGGCCATGATGGTGATGCCCTTCTCACGCTCGAGGTCGATCGAGTCCATCACCCGCTCGATCACCGACTCGTTGTGGCGAAAGATGCCACTCTGCCAGAGCATGGCGTCGACGAGCGTCGTCTTGCCGTGGTCGACGTGAGCGATGATCGCCAGGTTGCGGACACCCTCGCGCACCCGATCGGCGGCGGGCGGCGAGGCTACAGAGGTGGCGAGCTCGGCCATGAGAGGCTCCTCGAAGGGTGGCCCTGGCGGGCACTCCCCGATCGCTGTTCAGGGGGCTTGGGCAGTGGGGATGGCGCGGTTGGCAGCGGGCCGACGTTCGCGCGCCAGATCATAACAGATCCCCTTCCGCGCCCATTCCCGCGAGCGCTAGCGGCGGACCCCTGATGACATGCGGCTTCGCCGCGGCGGGAATAGGTCCCCACCGTAGGCTGTTCGTACGAATGCAAGTGATGATACCGCAGCAGCTTACGGTGACGGAGCGCCGACGGCTCACCTGGGAATGCTCCCCCGAGGGAGAGGACGAAGGAGACCTATGCGCCGCTCGACCCTATCGCTCATCGTCCTCGGATTCTTCCTCTTCGTCGCCGTCCTCGGCGCCCTGTTGGAGCGGAGGGTCCCGAGCCCCCTCCTGCTCACCGCCACCGCCGTAGACCGGGCAGCACGCCCGGCGGCGCCGCCGGCCGGGGCCGAGGAGCAGTACGCCGCGGCCGCGACCCACTTCCGCTCGGGCGATCTCGAGCAGGTGCGCCAGGAGCTGCGGCGCCTCGCGGCCGACCAGCCGGAGGAGGCGCAGCGGGCCCTCACCGTGCTCGGCCTCTACGAATTCGCCAGCGGTAACCACCAGGAGGCGGTCGCCGTGCTGCGGCCGCTGGAGGGGGGCCCCCACCTCGAGGATTGGCGGCTCTACGCCCTGGTCGAGAGCGGCGCCGAGCTCGAGGACGAGGAGCTGACCCGTAGAGCCCTGGAGGCCCTCGTCGATCAGTCCCCGCCATCGCCCCTCAGCGGGCCGGCGCTGCTGTCGGCGGCTCGCCTCGCATGGAACCGCGGCGCTGGCCCCCTGGCCCTGTCGTACGTCGACATGGCACGGCGCCAGCAGGTCGCCGGCGACACCGCCACCGCACTGGAGACCCTCGGCTGGAAGGTCTCCCGCGCCGTCGGCGACCGCGAGGCGCAGCGGCAGGCGGCGAAACAGCTGCTCGTCCACGCTCCGGTGCAGGCGGCGGAGCTACGAGTCGGGGACCTCTTCGCCGACCAGCTGGGAAGGATCGACAGCTGGGACGGCGTGCTCGAGGTCGAGCAGGTCAAGCAGCGTGCCCGATCCTGGATCGCCACGGGCCGCGGCCTCTCGGCGCAGCACACCCTGAACTCGATGGCCGACGCTCAGCGGGACCTCGACTGGCACCTGCTCAAGGCGCAATCGTTGACGCAGCAGGAGCGGGGTGACCTCGCCTACGGCGTCCTCGCCGACGCCAAGCCCCGGGGTGCCCGCGAAACCGCGCTGGTCGAGTGGGAGCGCGCGCGCGCCGCCATGGACGCGGCGACCCACAACCGCGCCCGCCCGGGGCTGTCGGCGACCCAACGCAAGGCGAAGCTCGAGCAGGCCCAGCGGCACCTGCGGCGGGTCATCGAGCTGCAGGCCGACGCCGAGATCTCTGCCGAGGCGGTGCGCACGGTCTATGCCCATCTCGCCGAGGAGGGGCGGCTCGCAGAGTCGATGGAGATGCTCCAGCTGCTGCGCCACCTCGACCCACTGGACCGCACCGGCGCCTCCTTCCTGTGGGAGCGGGGCTGGAGCGAGTACCAGTCGCGCAACCTGGAGAGTGC
The DNA here is from genome assembly GCA_035546355.1 of Thermoanaerobaculia bacterium. Lineage (GTDB taxonomy): Bacteria > Acidobacteriota > Thermoanaerobaculia > Multivoradales > JAIOJS01 > DATKEH01. The sequence continues at coordinate 4,789 of DATKEH010000180.1, read as the reverse complement.
CGTCCAGTACTGGGGTCAGCTCGAAGAGCTGTACCCCAACGACAGCAACGCGCATCGCGGCACCTACTGGAAGGCACGCGCCCTGGAGGCGATGGACGAGACCGACGCAGCCGAGGCGGCACTGCGCCGGCTGGTCGAGGGCTCCGACACCGCGGACTTCTACGTCCGCCGGGCCGCCGAGCGCCTGGGCCTGCCGGGCCCGGGGAAGGTGCCGGGCAGCGAGGCGCCGACGTGGCCCACCGAACCGCTCCTGCGCCGCGTCCTGACGCTGAGCAACTTCGGCCTCGATGCGCTGGCCCGGCTCGAGCTCGACCTGTTGGCACAGACCGGGGCCACCCTCGACCGCCGCGAGCAGCGGGCGATGCGCGGCATCCTCACCGTGCGCGAGGGGAACGCCCGGGAGGGGGTGCAGGACCTGCGCGCCGCCTATCCCGCGCTCGGTACCGCCTATCAGGCGGAGGTGCCGAAGCCGGTGCTCGAAGCGTACTACCCGCTCGACTTCCAGGATTCGATCCGCGCCAACGCCGAGCGGACGGGGCTGCCCGCTTCGCTCGTGGCCGGCATCATCCGTCAGGAGAGCGCCTTCGACAGCAAGGCCACCAGCTGGGCCGGCGCTCGCGGCCTGATGCAGGTGATGCCGGCAACGGCGAAGGAAGTGGCGGCGCGGCTCGGCAAGTCGCACTCCCCGTCCCGGCTCTACGACCCCGACTACAGCATCCTCCTGGGCAGCACCTACTTCAAGCAGGTGCTGGACCGCTTCGACGGCAACGTGGAGCTGGCGCTGGCCGGCTACAACGGCGGACCCAATCGCATCCGCAGGCTGTGGCGCGAGGCGGGGGGAGATACGGCCGAGCTCGACCTCTTCCTGGAGACGCTCGGCATCCAGGAGTCGCAGATCTACGTCAAGCGGATCCTGGTGCTCGCCGACAGCTACCGCTTCCTCTATCCCGGGTATCAGGCGCCGCAGCCACCGGCGGCGACGCCCCCCTTCACGGGCTAGCCCGCCGAGGGCTCTCGAGGGCTCTCTGGCCTCTGCCGCGCAGTCGCCGCGCGGGGAGGGGGGGCGCTTTTCGGGCGGGTCCGGTGCGCGCGCTCGCGCACCCACCGAGGGTGTGGTTTCACAGGGGAAGGAGACGGAACGGTACGGACGGACCGGTTGGAAGCGTCAGATGGTCCTGGCAGGAGAAGGATCGGGAAGGAGATGGATCACGGCGAAATGTGTGGTGAACACGTGACCTGGGTCCCCCGTACCGTTCCCTATCGTCTCGGTCCTCAATACAAGCAAAGAGCATACCAATGGCCGCCCCAGGCGACCCCTTCTCGCCTGCGGGGCGGCAGTCCGGCGGCGCCCGGGCGCCCCTGCGGGGCGCCGGCTTGTAACCAGTACAAGTCAGGGTGTAAAAGTTGCGGCGCTCGCGCCGCCACCTGGTATCGCCCTTGCACTCCCGTTCGCCGATGACAGCGGAGCGATCCAGACGAGCGGCTCAGTGGGCCCGCAGCAGCCTCGGCGCGGTGCGTCGCCACCCCCTGCGCGTCGCCGCCGTCGCCTGCCTGGCTGCGGCGGTCGGCCTGCTCGCCGCGACAGCCTACTTCTGGAGCACCTCCGGGACCTTCAGGCATTACCTGCCGGAAGAGCCTTCCCGGCTCTACGCCCGACCGTTGGCGCTGGCCCCGGGAGCGGTGCTGGCACCGTCCGACCTGGAGGCGGAGCTGGTGGCTCTCGGCTACCGACCGGCAGCCGGCGAGCCGCTTCCCCACCGCCGCTTCGAGGTCGAGGGGCGGCGCCTCCGCTTCGGGCTTCGTCGCGGCGCCGGGGACGCCACCGCCGGCGGGCCGGGAGAACGCCTCTCCCAGGTCCGGGTCGAGCTCGACGGCGACCGGGTCAAGCAGGTCACCGTCGACGGCGGTGCGCTCTCGGGCGAGGAGGCTCTCGAGCTGCCGCCCCCGGTGCTCGCCTCCTACCGCGGCGACCGGCTGCGCGAGAGCCGCCCGGTGCGATTGGGCGACCTCCCTCCGCACGTCGTCCGCGCCGTGCTGGCGGCCGAGGACGCGTCGTTCTTCAAGCATCCGGGCATCTCACCGGTGGGGATCGTCCGCGCCGCGCTGGTCAACCTCAAGGAAGGCGAGGTGCGACAGGGCGGCAGTACGATCACCCAGCAGCTGGTCAAGAACCTCTATCTGAGCCATGACCGGACGATGGGTCGCAAGCTGCGGGAGGCGGTGCTCGCCACCCTGCTGGAGATGCGCTACAGCAAGCAGCGGATCCTCGAGGCGTACCTCAACGAGATCTACTGGGGAGCGGTGGGCGGTGTCAATCTCAGCGGGGTCGGGGCAGCTGCCGACGCCTACTTCGGCAAGGAGGCTCGCGACCTGACCTTGGGGGAGGCGGCCCTGCTGGCCGCCATCATCCGCTCGCCAGGCGAATACTCGCCTCTGCAGCACCGCCAGGCGGCGCAGGCGCGGCGGGACGCCGTGCTCGAGCAGATGTTCGAGCTCGGATGGATCGACGCCAGGTCGCTGCAACGGGAGAAGCAGCGGGCCGTGGCGCTCGCCGTCGCGCCGCCGCCAGCGGAGGTGGGCCCCTACTTCGCGGAAGCGACGCGGCTGGAGGCCCGTCGGCGCTTCGGCGTCGGGCGCCTGGACGGCACCGGTCACCGCTTGTGGGCCACCGTGCAGCTGCGCGATCAGCGGGCGGCGGAGGCGGCGGTGCGCTGGGGGCTCGAATCGCTGGAAGCGGGCTGGGAGGGGGGCGCGCGCAGCGACAGCCCGCTGCAGGGGGCCCTGGTGTCGGTCGAGCCGGCGACCGGCCGCATCCTCTCCTGGGTGGGTGGCCGCGACTTCGCCGCCAGCCAGTTCGACCGCGTGGCCTCGGCACGCCGCCAGGCCGGCAGCGCGTTCAAGCCGGTGGTCTACTCGGCGGCCTTCGCCTCCGGCCGGTTCGATGCCTATTCCGTGGTGCGGGACACACCCATCGCCGTCCGCTTCGACGGTACCACCTGGCGCCCCCGCAACCAGGACCGCTCCTTCCGCGGCCCCGTGACGCTCCACCAGGCTCTCGAGCGGAGCCTCAACGTCCCCACCGTCCGCGTCGCGGTCGCTACCGGCCTCGGCAAGGTCCGCGATACCGCCGAGGCGATGGGTGTCGCGTCGCGGCTCTCGACCCTCCCCTCCCTCGCCCTCGGCGCCTGCGAGGTGACGCCCCTCGATATGGCGCGGGTGTACGCCACGCTCGCCACCGGCGGGCTGCGCCCGGAGCTGTACGGGCTGGAGGGGGTCTCCGACGGGCGCGGTCAGCCTCTCGACGGCGAGCTGCCGGCATTCCCGATACGGGTGTTGCCGGCGGAGGCCGCCTACATGGTGACCACCATGCTGCAAGCGGTGGTCGACCGGGGCACGGGCTGGCGGGTGCGGCAGGACGGTCTCCGCGGGCCCCTGGCCGCGAAGACGGGCACCACCGACGATCGCAAGGACAGCTGGTTCGCCGGCTACTCGACGGATCGCGCCACGGTGGTCTGGGTGGGCTACGACGACAGCGCTCCGACGCGCTTGTCGGGAGCCCGCGGCGCCCTGCCGATCTGGGCGCGGTTCACCCAGCGGGTACGACCGGCGGAGGGCTTCGCGGACTTCGAGCGCCCGCTGCATTTCGAGACCGTGACCATCGACCCGACGACCGGCTTGCTGGCGACCCCGTTCTGCCCGAGCTCGGTGCAGGCGGAGTTGCCGTCCCACCGCGTACCCTACCGGCGCTGCGACGTCCACCAGGTACCGCAGCACCTCGCCTATCTGGACTACGATCCGCTGGCCGATTGGCGCGCGGGCGACGACCTCGACGGCCTGGGCGCCGCCCCCGGCAACGGTACGGACGCCGAAGGTCGGGTGCCGGTGCGGCTCGACGGAGACGTGGACAGGCTCTTCGCCGATGGATCGTCGATCCGCATCTGGCGGTCAGGGGACGATCGCGGCGAGCCTCCACCGGCCGCGGAGAGCGAGGAGGACCCCACCGCCCTGGACGACCCACCGGGGCGCGCTCCGGTGCGTCGCGACCCGCCGCCCCTCCCGATTCCCGAGCCCCCGCTCGAGGGCGCAGCGGAGGATCCCGAGGGCGCAAAGCATTTGGACGCCTCGGCCGAGGATCCGTCGCCCGCGGGGGCGGACACCGGCGCCCTCGCGCCGCCGGTGACCTGAGGGCCCTTGCCCCCGGCGAGCCCGATCCATTAGCATCGGCGGCAAGTTGCTGAACGCGGGGTCGCGGGTGGAGAGCCACCCACGACACTTACGCACGACGCCCGGATGCGTCGGATGGAGGCGGCTCTTTGCGCGACATCGACCTGCGACGCGTCTCTCTGCGATCTGCCCTCACCGGCCTGGCTCTCCTCGCCCTCGCCCCCGCTGCCGGGGCCAGTAGCCTGACGCCGACGCGCGACGGCCTCCTGCGCCAGGTGCGGGCCGCCCAGGAGCACGGCTACTCCTACCTGCAGAGCGATTCGCAGGTGCTGCAGTTCGAACGCGCCGGGTTGCTGGTCCGGCTACCCGGCAACGGCGACTACGAGGTCAAGGAGACCGTTCGCCATCCCCTGGCCCGCCCCGCCGTCAAACACTTCGTCGAGCAGCTGGCGGCCGGCTATCGGGACGCGTGCGGCGAGAGGTTGGTGGTGACCAGCCTGGTGCGGCCGCGCAACCGCCAGCCCGCCAACGCGTCGCCGCTGTCGGTCCACCCGACCGGCATGGCCATGGACCTGCGCATCAGCAGCTCCTGGAGCTGCCGCAGTTGGCTCGAGCGGAGGCTGAT
>DATKEH010000179.1:0-24481 GCA_035546355.1 Thermoanaerobaculia bacterium | reverse complement strand
TCACCTCGCCGGCTGGACGGAGGCCAGGTACTACGTGCGGGCGCTCAATGCCGGAGAGGCCGAGGCTCGCTTCCCCGACCTCCCCTCCGCGGCCTTTCTCGCCGCCGTGGCGGCCCTCGCCCGCCGGCTCCACGACCGCGGCTTCTGGCATCGCGACCTGTCGGCCGGCAACGTGCTGATCGGGCCGGGCGCGCCGGGGGAGGAGCCGCCGCTCGCCCTGGTCGACCTCAACCGCGCCCGCCACCGCGCCCGGCTGCGCCTCTCCCATCGCCTGCGCGACCTCTGCCGCCTGCCGTTGATGCGGCGCGAGCACCAGGAGGCGCTCCTCGGCGCCTACTTCGGCGCCGCGCCGCCGCCGGCGGCGCGCCGGCTCTACCGCCTGTACCATCGGGTCTTTCACGGCCGGCACCGCTTCAAGAACCGCTGGCGGGGCCGCCTCGGCGCGCTGCGCGCCCAGCTGCTGCCGCGCCGCCCCTACCCGCACCTGCCGCCGCCGCCGCCAGGCGCTCGGGCCCGCGAGCGGGTGGTGTGGGACCGGCTCTCCGACCAGCCGCACCAGCACGCCGGCGGCTGGGCCAAGCTGGCGGTGCGGCTGGGCGACGCGCCGAACCACGCGCGCGCCGCCTGGGGAGCCTCACGCCTGGCGCCACGCGCTCTGCGCCGTTACCGGCGGCTGCGGGCGGAGCTGTACCGCCGGCCGGTCCCGTTCACCGGGCTCGGGGTGGGCCTGCGACCCTGGCCGCAGGACCCCGACGGGCTGCTGCAGGCGGTGGACGGGCTCGGCGTGCGCCACCTGTTGCTGCGCCTGCACCCCTGGGAGGCGCACCACGACGACGAGGAGGCCCTGGCCCGGGCGCTGCGCGAGCGCGGCTGCGAGCTCAGCTTCGCGTTGCCGCAGACCCGCGAGCTGGTGCGCGACCCGGTGCGCTGGCGGCAGGCGGTGGAGGAGCTGGCGGCGCGCTTCACCCCCTACGGCCGACGGTTCGTGGTGGGTCAGGCGATCAACCGCAGCAAGTGGGGGGTGTGGAACGTCGGCGAGTACCAGCGGCTGGCGGGGGTGGCGGCGCAGGCGCTTCGCCGCCATCCGGGGGTCGAGGTGCTCGGCCCCGGAGTGATCGACTTCGAGCCGCACTACACCGCGGCGGTCCTGGACTGGCCGGGGAGTGCCCTGCGCCTGGACGGGCTGGCGAGCCTGCTCTACGTCGACCGCCGGGGCGCGCCGGAGAATCCGCAGCTCGGCCTGGACACGGTCGGCAAGGTGACGCTGCTGCGGGCCCTGGCGGAGACCGGACGCTGCGTCGGTGCGCCCCGCAGCTGGATCACCGAGGTGAACTGGCCGCTGCGCGAGGGGCCGCACGCGCCGGCGGGCCGGCACGTCGCGGTGGACGAGTCGACCGCCGCCGATTACCTGGCCCGCTACTACCTGCTGGCCCTCGCCACCGGCTACGTCGAGCGGGTGTTCTGGTGGCAGCTGGTGGCCCGCGGCTACGGCCTGGCGGTGGCCGAGGACGGCAAGCTGCGCCGCCGGCCGGCCTATCACGCCCTGGCCGCCCTGGCCCGCCTCCTCGAGGGAGCGACCTTTCTCGGGCCGCTGACGGCGCCGTCGCCAGCGTATCTCTACCACTTCCGCGACGCCGCCGGAGGGGAACTGGTCGCCGCCTGGTGCCGGCAGGGCAGCGTCGAGGCGGACCTCCCCTGGCGGCCGGCGGCGGCGATCGGCCGCGGCGGCGAGGAGCTGCCCCCGCCGCCGTCGCCGCGCGTGCGGCTGGGCCCCTCCGTCGCCTACTACCGTCGTTGAAGGCCCGCCCGAGGGCCGGCACGGAGGCCGGGCCCTGCGTCCGAGGACTGCTCCGGCCTACTTCTCGAACACCTCGGCGACCGGCACGATCGCGACGCTCGCCGGCTTGACCGGCAGCTCGACGATCGCCTCGTCGGCCGCGGCCACCGCCGCCTCCACCGGCGAGGCGTAGGTCATCGGCGAGGGCTCCTCGCTCTCCAGCCTGGCCTCGAGCGCCGCGGCGTCGCCGGTCACCAGCACCGCCGTGAAGTCCGCGGTCTGCAGGTACTTCTTCACCGCCCGGTTGACCTCGTCGCGGGTGAGCGCGGCGAGCCGCGCCTCGATCTCGTCGATGTAGTACGGCGTGCCGTAGTAGCGGCTGTCGAGCAGGAACCCGAGGCGGTCCGCCAGCGTCTGCGCCCACAGCTTGGAGTAGTTGACGACGAAGTCGCGGGTGAGCACGAACTCCTCCTCGGTGAGCCCCTGGGCGACGAGGCGGTCGACCTCGTAGAGGGCGGCGCGCAGCGCGAAGTGCGTCGCCTCGGGCTGCACCGGGCGTACCCAGACCGAGAAGTACTGGTCGCGCCGCGGCACGTTGGGAGTCGGGTTGGAGGTGAACGGCGGCAGGTAGTAGTGCTCGATGTAGGAGTAGTCGCCGTAGTTGAGGCCGCGCTTGCCGCGCAGCTGCTGCATCAGCCGGCCGTGGAAGGTGCGGTGCTCGCCGAGGACGCTGTTGGCCACCAGCAGCGGGTAGTAGTCGGCGTCGGCGCGGGTGAGGGGGAGGGGGTAGCCGAACTGGATGCCCACCGCCGCCGCCTGCTTGTCGATCAAGGTGAAGTGCCGCCCCGCGGGCCGCTTCGGCGCGGGCAGCTCGCGGCTCCCCGGCGCGCCGGGGGTGAGCCCGGAGAGGCTCGTCGCCAACCGCTCGGGATAGCCCTCGGGGTAGCCGCCGGCGACCCCCAGCAGCAGGTTGGCGCGGGTGAGGTGCTGGCGGTAGAACTGCTTCACGTCGTCGAGGGTGATGGCGGCCAGCCCCTGCACCGTGCCGGCCGGGCTGTGGTCGTAGGGGTGGCCGGCGAAGATCTGCTGCTGCAGCACCTCGAGGCCCAGCAGCTCGTCGTTGGACGCCCGCAGGGTGTTGACCAGGTAGGAGCGCAGCTGCTCCCGGTGGCGCTCGAAGTCCCGGGCGTCGAAGCCGGGCTGCAGCAGCACCTCGGTGAACAGGCTGGTGAAGTCGGCGAGCGTCTCGCGGTGGACCTCGGCGTGGAAGACGGTGACCTCGCGGTCCACCTGCACCTGGATCGAGGCGGCCATCGGGTACAGCGCCTCGACCAGCTCCTTGTAGGAGCGCTTGGCGGTGCCGCTCTCGCCGATCATGCTGGCGGTCAGCGCCGCCAGCCCCTCCTTGCCCGCCGGGTCGTCGATCGAGCCGACGCGGAAGAAGGCGCGCAACGCGATGACCGGCGACTCGGGGCTGGCCAGCGTCACCAGCTCGATCCCGGGCCCCGGGGTCGCCGCGGCGTTCTCCACCGGCACGGTGACCCGCTCGACCTCGCCGGCGGCGGGCTGCGGCTCGGGGTCGTGGGCGAGCAGCGGCGGGGCGACTAGCGCCAGGGCGACCAGCGCCAGGGTCAGCGTCGTCAGGGTGGCGGTCGTCCTCATCGCGGGGTCCCTCCTTCGTCAGCGCCCTGGGGATTCTGCTCCACCGCGCCCTCGGCCGCGGGCGGAGTGGCGTGCGCCAGCGTCACCACCGTCTTCCCCTTGTCCTGGAAGACCGTCTTGGCCACGCGCTGCACCGCCGGTGGGGTGACCTGCTGGATGGCGGCGTAGTAGTCGTTCAGCGGCCCGACCTCACCGGTCAGCCACAGGACGCTCGCCACCTCGCGCGCCACCGCGGAGGGGCTGTCCAGCGATAGCGCGAAGGCGTAGCGGATGTGGGACTTGACCCGCTCCAACCGCGGCGCGTCCACCGGCTGCTTCTGCAGCTCGGCGATGTGGCGGGCGATGGCCTGTTCCACCTTGGGCAGCAGCTCGTCCGAGCGCACCCGGCTGCTGATGGTGAAGAGGTAGGGGTCGCGGTGGGGGGAGGCGCTGCCCGAGACGAAGTCCACCCACTGCTCGTCGACCACCAGCTCCTGGTAGAGCGGCGCCGACTCGGAGAACAGCAGCTGCGCCAGCACCGCCAACGCCGCCCACTCCTCGTCGGGCGCGAACGCCGGGGTGCGGTAGCCGATCATCAGGTACGGGTTGGTCGGCGCGGGCCAGGCCACCTGGTCGCGCTGCGGCCCCTGCGGCGGCGGCTCGGCCACCACCTTCGGCGCCTCGTACCCCCTCTCCCAGCCGCCGTAGTGCTTCTGCGCCAGGGCGAACACCCGCTGCGGATCGATGTCGCCGACCACCAGCACGACGACGTTCTCGGGCCGGTAGAAGCGGTCGAAGAAGCGCAGGCTGTACTCATAGCGCTCCGGCATCTGCTTGATGTCGTCGAGGAAGCCGATGGTGGTGTGGCGATAGGTGTGGGTGCGGAACGCCGTCTCCCGCAGCTTCTCGAAGAGCGGCAGGAAAGGGGAGGAGGCGCTCTTGCTGTACTCGCCGAGGATGGCCCCGGCCTCGGTGCGGAAGGCCTCCTCGCTGTACTCGAGGTTCTGGAAGCGGTCGGCCTCGATGGCGAACAGCGTCTCGAGCTCGGAGGCCGGGCCGACGATGTGGTAGACGGTGGGGTCGTCGCTGGTGAAGGCGTTGGAGTCCGCGCCCATGCTCTTGAGGATGTCGTTGTACTCGTCCTGCGAGTAGGACTCCGTGCCGCGGAACATCATGTGCTCGAAGAAGTGGGCGAAGCCCGAGTGCCCCTCCTCGACCTCGTCGCGCGAGCCGGTACGGACGACCGTGTAGAAGGCGACGATGCCGGGGCTGTCGTAGGGGATGGCCACCACCTGCAGGCCGTTGTCCATCACCTTCTGGTGCACCGGGTAGGGGAAGATCCCTCCCCCCTGGGCGGCGGCCGCGGCGGTGGCGCAGAGCGCCGCCCCGAGCAGGGTCAGGGTCGTGCTGATCCTCAACCGATACCTCCTTTCACGTCTGCTCACCCCACCGACGGAGAGAGAGTCAGGATTCAATCGAGATCGAAGGGGCGCGGGGGTGGGCCCTCGTCGCCCTCCTCCTCGGCCCGTCGCATCGCCTCGGCGAACTTCTCGTCGAGCAGGCGCTGGCGGTCCTTCATCGCCGCCTTCTCCTGCTCGAACCGCGCCTCGGCCCGCGCCTTGCCCTCGTCCAGCCCCTTCATCAGGCTGTCGAAGTCCCTGCCGCCGGCGACCGGGGCCTTGGCCCGCCGGTGGGCGACGATGTCGCCGGTGTCGGCGTCGACCGTCAGCTCGGCGTCGCAGTCGGGGCAGCGGAGCAGCAGGCGCCTACCGGCCATGGCGGGCATTGTACCGCGGCGGTCGTGGCAGGCCGGTGAGCAGCAGGGCGATGGCCAGCGCCGCCGCCAGGCAGCCGGTGAGAAACCCGGCGGGGCGGTACAGCAGCTCGAGGCGAGACGCCCCGGCGGGCAGCCACGCGGCGACCAGCGGCCCGTTGGCGGTGAAGGTCGGCCGCGGCACGCCGTCGGCGACCACCCGCCACCCGCCGTCCTGCTGCAGCGCGGTGGTGAGCAGACGGGGCTCGACGATCTGGGCGCGAGCGGACAGGCGGTCGGGGGCGATCGACGGCTCGGTGAGCGAGGCGGCCGCGGCCGCCGCCCAGGCCCCGCCTGGCAGGTGGGCGGGCGGCGCCAGGGCGGTGCGGCGGAAGTCGCGGTGCTCCCAGGCGGCGAGCGCCAACTCGCCGCCTGGGGCCTCCGCCCGCGGCGGCAGCTGGAGCAGGGGCAGCGGCGGCGGCCGCTCCCAGACCCGGGCGTCGGCGCCCGCGTAGCGTAGCCGCAGCGGCGGCCCCAGATCGGCGTCGGGCGCGGTCATCAGCCAGCGGACGGCGAGCAGGTCGTACAGCGGATGCTCGGCCGGCACGAAGCGGGGGGACTCGCCGCGCGGCCGGGCGGCCAGGGGCATGGTCAGGAGGTGGTAGGCGTAGGGCTCCACCGGGTTGTAGACGCGCACGTCGGCCAGGCCGTAGAGCGACGCCAGGTTGGGGCGCAGTACGTCGCCGAGGGCCGCCATCCGCTCCCCCGGCCGGGCGGTTGCGGCGAGGAAGGCGACGGACCCGGGGGTGGGGTGGGCGAGGCGCGGCGGCATCGCCGGGTTGGCGGGGCCGTGGGCGAGCAGCAGCTCGCCGGCGGTGACGGCGGCGAGCAGCGCCGGCAGCGCGATGCCGAGGCGCCGCCGCCACGGCGCGGCGCCGCTCCCGCCCGGCGCCAGGGAGAGCAGCCCGGCGGCGGCGGCCAGCGCCAGCAGCTGGCGCAGCATCCACTGGCGGCGAAACTCGGCGATGAGCAGCGGATTGTCGGGGTAGGGATGGCTGCGGTAGCCCCACCACACCAGCACCGCCAGGGCGCCGCCGGCCGCCAGGGCGAGCCACGGCGGCAGCCGCCCGGGCCAGCGGGAGAGGGCGCAGGCGGCGAGGTAGACGACGGCGAAGCCGACCACCAGCAGCAGCCGGTGGAGCCCGTGCGGCGACGCGGCCCACCCACCGCGCTCCGCCAGCCAGCCGCCGACGGCGGGCAGCGGCACCAGCGCCGCGGTGGCCGCGAGCAGCAGGGCGAGCATCAACCGTTCCTGGGGCAGACGGCGCCGGCCGAGCAGCGCCAGGCCGGCGAGCAGCAGGGTCACGGTGCCGCAGAAGGCGCTGGCGTCCTCGTTGCTGTTGCTCTCCCCCCAGTAGTAGAGGTAACGGCTGTTGCCGTAGGCGTCGGGGGTCACCACCGGCACCAGCCGCTGCTCGGCGCGCTCCAGCCAGGGCGCGACGCCGCGGTCGCGGGCGAGGTCGGCCGCCTCCCCCGACAGGCGATGGCTGCGCAGCGTCTGCGGCAGGTACAGGGCGGTGGGGAGGAGGGCGGGGGCGGCGAGCGCGCCGCCGGCGACGAAGGCGAGGCCGGCGGCAGCCGCCAACCGGCCACGCCCGCGGGAACGCGCCAGCAGCCGCGCGCCGAGGAACGCCGCCGCGACCGCCAGCACGTAGGCGGTGGTCTCGGGGTGCCCGGAGAGCAGCAACGCCGCCACCGAGCCGGCGGCCAGCAGCAGGTCGCGCCTCGCGCCGCGCTGGTCGAGCCGCACCAGGGCGTAGAGCAGCAGCGGCAGCAGGGCGCCGGCCGTCGCCAGCGGCCACCCCAGCCAGAGCTGCACGAACCCGCCCAGGCCCCAGGCCACGGCGCCGAACAGCGCCGGCCCCGGCCCCAGCCCCTGGCGCGCCAGCAGCAGGTAGGTGGCGGTCAACGCCAGCAGCAGCCGCAGCGCCGCCACCACCGCTGCCGCGCGCGGCACCGGGAAGGGCAGGCCCAGCGCCACCAGCGGCTGCACGGCCTGAGCCTGGGGATCGGCGAGCAGCGGCATGCCGGCGCCGGCGAGCTCGTTGCGCAGCGGCCACTCGCCGGCGGCGAGGCGCGCCCGCACGCGGACCAGCGACGGCGCCACCAGCTGCACCAGGTCGCCCTGCAGGAAGTTGCCGTGGGGCTCGGTGGGCCGGAGGTGCTGGAACGGTGGGGCTCCGCGCAGGTTGTCCAGCGGCAGGAGGATCCGGCCGCCGACCAGCTCGGGGCCGAGCAGCAGGGCGAGCAGCAGGGCGAAGGCGCCCCAGGCCGCCGCCGGGATCGGGTCGAACCAGCGCCGCAGCGCCCAGGAGAGGCCGGCCCCCAGGAGTAGCACGTACAGACCCGGCAGCAGATCGGCCGGCGTCCAGGCGGGCATGGAGAGGAGTATGCCCCAGCAGTCGGCCCTCGGCGGCGCGAATGCGGCGGGCGCGGCGGGGCGTCGACCTTGACACCCCTCTTCACCGTGGGTTACAACCGGAACACGTGGGAACAGCCCCACCACCACCGCCCCGGTCGCCGGGGCGTGGAGGTACCATGAGCCGCTCGATTCTGCCGTGCCTGGCGTTCTTCGTCCTGACGGGAGTGCTGTCGACCTCCTGCCAGGGGGACAGGACGGTCCGCTTCGGTGCCATCCTGCCGCTGTCGGGGCCGGTGGAGGCCTACGGCACGGCCATCCAGCGCGGCGTCGAGCTCGCCTTCGACAGGGCCAAGGCCGACCCCGAGCTCGGCTACCAGCTCGACCTGACGGTGACGGACTCGGAGGCCGACCCGCAGAATGCGGCGCGGCTGCTCGCCGAGCAGTACGAGAAGGGGGTGCTGGCGGTGGTCGGTGGTGTGACCAGCGCCGAGGCCATGGCGATGGTCCAGGTGGCGGAAGAGAAAGGCCGCGTCCTGGTCTCGCCCTCGGCGTCGAGCCCCGAGCTGACCGGGGTGTCGCGCAACTTCTTCCGGGTCTTCCCCTCGGATTTCGTCGAGGGGACGAAGATGGCCAACTTCGCCGCCAACACGCTGAAGCTCGACAGCGCGGTGATCATCGCCGCCGAGTCGCCGTACGGGCGCGGCATCCAGGGGGTGTTCGAGAACGAGTTCTTGCGCCACGGCGGCGAGATGCTGGAGGTGGTGGAGTACCCGCCGAACACCTCGGACTTCTCGGGGCTGGTGGGGCGGTTGGTCACCCTCGAGCCCGACGTCGTCTACATCGCCGCCTACTGGGACGACATCGTCAGCTTCATCAAGGAGATCAAGCAGGCCGGCTACCAGGGCAAGATCCTCACCAGCTCCGCCTTCGCCACCCCGCAGGCAGTGGCCAAGGCGGGTGAGTTCGCCGAAGGCGTGTACTTCACCCAGACGGTGTTCGACGTCGCCAGCGAGGCCGAGCCGATCCGCGGCTTCGTCCAGGCCTACCGCGCCAGGTACGGCGAGGACCCCGACCTCTACGCGGCCCACGGCTACGACGCCATGACGGTGATGATCGAGGCGCTGCGCCAGGGCGGCCGGGCTCCCAACGAGTTCTGGAAGGGCATGCGGGCGATCCGCTCCCTGTCCGGCGTCACCGGCACGCTGCAGTTCGACGAGAGAGGGGACGTCCAGAAGTTCCCCCGCGTCTACCTGATCAAGGACGGCGTCCCGGTCAACTACGACAGGCACATGCAGACCATGCGCGAGGCCTTCCGCCGCCGGCTCCAGGAGCTCGAGCAGCAACGGCGGCGGCTCGGCGAGTCCCCCGGCTGAGCTCCGACGGCGAGCTAGGCGCCACGGGCTGCTAGACGCCATGCTGGGCCGCCTCCTGCTCCACCGCGGGCTGCTCCTCACCCTCACCAGCCGCGAGCTGGCGGCGCGCTATCGCGGCTCGCTGCTGGGGTTCTTCTGGTCGCTCGTCAACCCGCTGCTGCTGCTCGCCGTCTACACCCTGGTCTTCGACCTGGTGTTCCAACCGAAGATGGGGGACGCCCGCCCCTATGCCGTGTTCTTGGTCTGCGGGCTGTTCCCGTGGATCTGGCTCTCCGGCGCGCTGCTCGACGGCACCAGCTCGCTGCTCGCCAACGCCGGCCTGATCCGCAAGGCGGTGTTCCCGGCCGAGGTGCTGCCGATGGTGTCGGTGCTGTCGCACCTGGTGCACTTCGCGCTCGCCCTGCCGATCCTCTTCGCGGCGCTGATCGGCTCCCGGCTGCTGGGCTTCGACGTCGGCGGCTGGACCGTGCTGCTGCTGCCGCTCGCCATCGCCGCCCAACTCCCCTTCACCGCCGGGCTGGCGCTGGCGCTCGCGGCGTTGAACGTCCACTTCAAGGACGTCCGCGACCTGCTGCAGAACGCGCTGACGCTGCTGTTCTTCCTCACCCCCATCCTCTACCCGCCGTCGGCGGTGGCCCACCTGCCGCTGGTGCGTACGGTCATCGCCGCCAACCCGGTGACCCCGTTCGTGCGCTGCTACCAGCAGCTGCTGTTCGCCGGCGAGGTGCCGGGGCCGGGAGTGTGGCTGCAGGTCGTCGGCCTCGGGGTGCTCGCCTGGGCAGGGGGCAGTTGGCTCTTCGGCCGGCTGGAGGACACCCTGGTGGAGGCGGTGTGACGCCACGCGCGCGAGCGGCGCCCGACGGCGCCCCGGAGGCGGCGACGGGCGTCGCGGTCGAGGTGCGGGGGCTGAGCAAGCTCTACCGGCGGATGGCGCCGGGGTTCCGGCTGCGCACGCTCAAGAGCGCCATCCTCGAGCGCAGCCTGGTGCGCGGCCTCTCGCCCGAGGAATCCGTCGCCGCCGTCACCGACGTCAGCTTCTCGGTGGCGCGGGGCGAGGCCTTTGGCTTCATCGGCAGCAACGGCTCGGGCAAGTCCACCCTGCTCAAGCTGGTCGCCGGGATCCTCAGGCCCACGGCCGGCGAGGTGCTGGTGGACGGCCGGGTGGCGGCGCTGATCGAGCTCGGTGCCGGCTTCCATCCCGAGATCTCGGGGCGCGAGAACGTGTTCATCAACGGCGCCATCCTCGGCCTGTCGCGGCGCGAGGTCGAGGCGCGCTTCGAGCGCATCGTCGAGTTCTCCGGGCTCGAGCGGTTCATCGACGAGCCGGTGAAGACCTACTCCTCGGGGATGTACGTGCGGCTCGGGTTCGCGGTAGCCGTGCACACCGAGCCGGACGTGCTGCTGGTCGACGAGGTGCTGGCCGTGGGCGACGAGGCGTTCGCCCATCGCTGCCTAAGGCGCATCGACGAGTTCCTCGCCGCCGGCGGCACGCTGCTCTTCGTCAGCCATTCCCTCCCCCTGATGGAGAGTCTCTGCGACCGGGTGCTGTGGCTCGAGCAGGGGCGGGTACAGGCCCTGGGCTCGCCGCGGCGGGTGGTCGACGCCTACCGCCAGGCGGTGGCCGAGGCCGAGGGTCGGCTGCACCAGGCGGCGCAGCAGGAGGCGGCGGCCGAGGAGGAGGACGAAGCGCTGCGCTGGGGCTCGGGGCAGGCCGAGATCCGCGCCGCGCGCCTGCTGGTCGACGGCGAGGAGCGCTACCACCTGCGCACCGGCGAGCGGGTCGAGGTGGCGCTGGCGGTGGCGGTGGCGGAGCCGCTGGACGACTTCGTCTTCGGCATCGCCATCTCCACGCCGCGGGGCCACGAGGTGTGGGGCACCAACACCGATCTCGAAGGGTGGCGGCCGCGGCGGCTGGCCGGCGCCGCCGAGGTCGCCATCGCCTGCCCGTCGCTGCAGCTGGCGCCCGGCGAGTACTGCGTCGACCTGGCGGTGCATGCGCGCGACGGGGCGCCCTACGACTACCGCCGACGGGCGCTGACCTTCACGGTCACCGCCGAGCGCGCGGTGGCGGGAGTGTACGCCCCTCCGCATCGCTGGTCGTTCGCCGGCGGCGTAGAGTGGGCCGAGGCCGGGGAGGAGGCACCATGAACGAGCTGCTCGATCCGCGACTGTGGGCTCTGGTGCTGGCAGGCACCGCGCTCTCCCTGCTGTTCCTGGTGGCACGGACGCGACGACGGCGGGTGGCGGCGGCGGCCTTCGGCGCCGCCGTGGGGGCGCTCTTCGGCGCGGCGCTGTGGTGGCTGGGATGGTGGGGGCTGCTGGTCATGCTCGCCACCTCGCTGCTGTCCTGGGCGGCGTCGCCCCTGGTGCTGCGGAGCTGAAGAGCCCCGAGGAGCGCAGCTGATAGCATGGAGGTTCCGATTCCCGCCGGGCACCAGGAGAGGGCATGGCCGAGCAGCGACCGCGTCAGCAGGGCGTGAACGTCAAGATCTCCGACGAGGAGCTCAAGGGGCGGTACTGCAACCTGCTGCGCGTCGTCCACACCCGCGAGGAGTTCCTCCTCGACTTCATCAACCTGGTTTCTCCGCAGGGGGTGGTGACGGCGCGCATCGTCACCAGCCCGGGGCACATGAAGCGGATCGTGCGGGCTCTGGCGGCCAATCTGAGCCGCTACGAAGAAGCTCACGGAGTGATCGAGGAAGCTCCCGAGCCGGAGGGCGGCCCTCCGGTGCACTGAGGGCCGACTGGCGGCGCCGGGCGCCCGGGCCGCCGCCCTACCGGCGGGAGCCGTCGCGATGGGAAGGCCATCACGTCCTGCGGCTGCCCTGGCGGCGGCGTCGATCGCCGCCGCCGTGGCGGCCTGCGGGTCGCTGCCGACCGAGGGGGAGACGGCGGCGCGCGGCTGGGCCGCCGGCCCGGTCCGCTGGCTGCTGCTGCCGGAGGAGGAGCGCACCCTGGCCGGCATCACCAGCAGCGGGGAGCTCGCCGCCTTCCTCCAGGAGTTCTGGCGCCGTCGCGACGACGACCCGTCGACTCCGGACATTTCCTCCGCGCGCAGGTTCCAGGAGCGGGTGGCGGCCGCCGACTCGCTGTACGGCGAGGGCAAGACGCGCGGCAGCCTCACCGCGCGCGGCGGCGCGCTCATCCTGCTCGGGCCGCCGGCGATGCTGCGCTACACCAGCCGGCGGGTGCCGGTGTACAACCCGCGGCAGGCGACCGCCGCCACCCGCGCCACCCAGCAACTCACCCTGGAGATCTGGGTGTATCGCGGCGACGAGCTGCCGCTGCAGCTGCGGCAGGCCCTCGGCATCGGGTCGCAGGAGGAGCTCTCCCTGAGCTTCCTGATGGAGCGCCGGCGCTCGTCACTGGTCGAGGGGCGCGAGCTGCTGGCTGCGGCGGCCCGCGCCTGGGTCTACGCTCCTTCTCCCTGAAGGCGGCCACCGCGGTGCTCGCGCCGCGATACAATCCGCCCTCCCGGCCTTCGACCCGGCCGAGGAAGGAGGAGCCATGCGCTGGAGCGCTCTCGCCGCTACCGCCCTGCTGTTGGCGGGCTGTACCGCCGGCCCCGCCGCCCGGCCCGGCGAGCCCGTGCCGCCGAGCGAGCCGATCTCCGCCACCCCGGCCGACGCGGCGGCCGAGGTCGAGCTGGAGCTGGTTGCGGACATCGAGGCGCGGGTACGGCAGTACGCCTCTACCGAGCTCACCGCCGACCTCTCCGGGCTGGCCGCCAGCGAGCGGCGAACGCTCGGCATCCTGGTCGAGGCGGCGCGGCTGATGGACACCCTCTTCCTGCGCCAGGTGTGGCGCGGCAACCCCGAGCTGGCGGCGCGCCTGGCCGAGTACCGCGGTCCCCACGCCGACGCGGCGCGCGAGTACTTCGCCATCAACTTCGGTCCCTGGGACCGGCTGGCCGAGATGGAGCCGTTCGTCGGCGGCATCCCCCACCCTCCGGGAGCCGGCTACTACCCCGAGGACCTCTCCAGGGAGGAGCTCGAGGCGTTCCTGGCCGCCCACCCCGAGCAGGCCGACGCGCTGCGCTCGACGTTCACGGTGATCGAGCGCCGCGGCGAGGGGCTGGTGGCGGTGCCCTACTCCGAGGCCTACGCGACCTGGCTGGGGCCGGCGGCGGCCCAGCTGCGCGAGGCGGCGGCGACCACCGCCAACGACAGCTTGCGGCGCTTCCTCGAGCTGCGCGCCGACGCCTTCGCCTCCGACGACTACTTCGCCAGCGACATGGCGTGGATGGACCTCGACGCCCCGGTGGAGGTGACCATCGGACCCTACGAGACCTACGAGGACCAGCTGTTCGGCTACAAGGCCGCGTTCGAGGCCTTCGTCACCGTCGACGTGCCCGCCGAGTCGGCCAAGCTGGCCGGGTACAAGGAGCAGCTGCCGTCGCTCGAGCGCAACCTGCCGATCCCCGACGAGCACAAGAACCTCGGGCGCGGCACCGAGAGCCCCATCCGCGTGGTCGATCTGGTGTTCACCGGCGGGGACACCAAGGCGGGGGTGCAGACCATCGCCTTCAACCTGCCCAACGACGAGCGGGTACGGGAGGCCAAGGGCTCGAAGAAGGTGATCCTGCGCAACATCCTGCGCGCCAAGTACGACCAGATCCTGCTGCCGATCGCCGAGCGCGTGCTGGCGCCGGAGCAGACGGCGCAGCTGTCGTTCGACGCCTTCTTCAACTTCGTGCTGCACCACGAGCTGTCGCACGGCCTGGGGCCGGGGCGCATCACCGTCGACGGGCGGGAGACGGAGGTGCGCCTCGAGCTGAAGGAACTCTACTCGGTGATCGAGGAGGCCAAGGCCGACGTCATGGGAGTGTACGACATCCTGGCGCTGATCGAGCGGGGCGAGATGCCGACGGCGCTGCGCGACACCCTGCTGCCCACCTACCTCGCCGGACTCTTCCGCTCGGCCCGCTTCGGCGTCCATGAGGCGCACGGCCAGGGGGTGGTGTCGCAGTTCAACTATCTGCAGGAGAAGGGTGCGCTGGAGGTCGACGAGGAGGGGCGCTATCGGGTGGTCGAGGAGAGGTTCGACGGCGCCATCCGCGACTTGCTGCACGACTACCTGATGCTGCAGGCGAGCGGCGATTACGCCGGCACCGCCGAGTTCCTCGCCGCCTACGGCCGGCCGAGCCAGCCCCTGCTCGACGCCATCGCCCGGCTGGAGGAGGTGCCGGTCGACATCAAGCCGCTCTACCCGCAGGCGGCGGAGCTGGCGGCGGAGGCCGAGCCGCAGACCCGGCCGCAGCCCGAGACGGAGCCTGCGCCGGGGGTCTGATGCGGGTCTGGCAAGGACTTTGCTGCCATCCACGGCGGAGGCAGCTATGTCCAACTACGGCTTCTATCTGATCGGTTACGTGATCTTGATCGCCGGGCTCGCCTACGGGGCCTTCCTGCTCGGAGTGCCGCAGCACTGGATCGTGGTGGGGGTCATCGTGCTGCTCGGCATCGGCATCATCACCGGGGTGTCGCGCACCCGGCGCCCCGACAGCCCGCCGAGCTCGGCGACGACGGTCGAGCGGGAACGGGTGGTGGAGCGGGGCGGCACGGAGCGCGAGGAGCGCCCCCGCGTCTGATCCTCGGCGCCGGCTCAGCGCGACGCCGCGCGGTGCACCACCGCCCCCTGCTTGACCACCGCGGCCACGGGATCGATGCCGTAGTGGTAGGCCAGGTGGAGGAGGTTGGGGGCGTCCAGCAGCACCAGGTCGGCGCGTTTGCCCTTCTCGATCGAGCCGATCTCGGCGCCGAGGCCGAGACAGCAGGCGGCGTTGAGGGTGGCGGCGGTGAGCGCCTCCTCGATGGTGAGCCCCAGCTCGAAGACCGCCAGCACGAAGATCATCGGCATCGACTCGGTGTGCGACGAGCCCGGGTTGCAATCGGTGGCGAGCGCCACCGGCACGCCCGCGGCCAGCAGCCGGCGCGCCGGCGCGTAGGCGTGCTTCATCAGGAAGAAGCTGGTGCCGGGGAGCAGCACCGCGGTGACCTCGGAAGCGGCGAGTGCCTCGATGCCGGCGTCGGAGACGGCGATCAGGTGGTCCGCCGACAGCGCCCCGAGCTCGGCCGCCAGCGCGGCGCCGCCCGAGTCGACGAACTCGTCGGCGTGCAGGCGGGGCGCGAGGCCGTGCGCGGCGCCCGCCGCCAGCACGCGCCGCGACTCGGCGGCGGTGAACACCCCCTGCTCGCAGAAGACGTCGCAGAAACGCGCCAGCCCCGCCTCCGCCACCGCCGGTACGATCTCCTCGCATACCAGGTCGAGGTAGCGCCGGCGCTCGGCGCGATGCTCCGGCGGCACTTCGTGGGCGGCCAGCAGGGTGGGCACCAGGTCCACCGCATGGTCGGCGGCGGCGTCGCGGATCGCCTCCAGCTGCTTGACCTCGTCTGCCAGCGACAGGCCGTAGCCGCTCTTGGCCTCGGCGGTGGTGGTGCCCCAGGCGAGCATGGTGTCGAGGCGGCGCCGCATCAGCGCCACGAGGTCCTCGCGCGAGGCCGCGCGGGTGGCGCGTACCGTGGCGAGGATGCCGCCGCCGGCGGCGGCTATCTCCTGGTAGGAGGCGCCGGCGAGGCGGCGCACGAGCTCCTCCTCCCGCGTCCCGGCCCACGGCAGGTGGGTGTGGGGGTCGACCAGCCCGGGGACCAGCGTCCCGCCGGCGCCGTCGAGACGGGCGGCCTCGGGCAGCTCGCCGAAGCGTCGCCGGCGCTCCTCCGCCGGGCCGACGAAGGCGATGCGGCCCTCGCGGCAGAGCACCTCCGCCGCGGGCAGGCGATCCACCCGCCCCTGCTCGGGGCCGCGCCGCGGCGTGCTGCCGCGCGGCGTGGCGACCTCCGCCAGGCCGGTGATCAGCAGCTCGTTCACCGGTAGACCCGGTGCCGGCGGCGCGACGACTTCAGGCCCGGGCCCCTCTGCCTACGCGGCCAGGGGAGGTCACCTCGGCCCCGACGGTGGGCGCCGACCCCTCGTCAACCGGCCGACTCCTGCGGGTCCTTGCGCGGCAGCGAGCGCACGCTCGCCGGCCGCTGCTCCCGCTCCTCGGCCATGTCGGAGTCGAGAATGCGGGCGAAGAAGTCGAGCGTATTCTTGAGCTTGAGCTGCAGCTCGCGGCGCCGGTGGCGCAGCTCGCCGATGGCGCGCTCGACGTTGCCGGCCTGCTCGATCGACTGCTGCACGATACGGTCGGCGGTGATCTCCGCCTCCTTGACCAGCAGCTGGGCCTCGCGCTGGGCGTTGGCGAGGATCTCGTCGGACACCTTCTGCGCCCGCAGCAGGGTCTCCTGCAGCTCGCGCTCCCGCCCCTCGGTCTCCGCCACCCGCCGCCGCAACTGCTCGACCTCGTGCCGCAGGCGCTCGCCGTCGGCCAGCGAGCGGGAGAGATCTTCGGCCACCAGGTCGAGGTGCTGCTCGACCTCCTCGGGGTCGTAGCCGCGCCACCTCTGTGAGAAGCGCATCTTGCGGATCGCCGGCGGGTCGAGGCTCATGTGGGCTCCTTGGCGCGGGTTGCCGAGTCTAACACGCTCATGCGGTTGCAGCATCCCGCGGCCCGAACAGCTCGGTCCCCACCCGCACGTGCGTCGCCCCCTCCTCGATGGCCACCTCGAAGTCGTGGCTCATCCCCATCGACAGCAGCCCGGGGAAGTCGCGCCACCCGGGCAGCGCCCGCAGCTCGTCGCGCAGCCCGGCGAGCCGCCGGAACCAGGGGCGCGCCCCTTCGGGATCCTCGCTGTAGGGCGGGATGGCCATCAGCCCCACCAGCCGCAACGCGGCGAGCCCCGCCAGCGGGCGCAGGGCGGCGATCAGCCCGGCCGGCGCGAAGCCGTGCTTGCTCGGCTCCTCGCCGACGTTCACCTCGATGAAGCCCTGCCGCGCCACCCCACGACGCGCCGCCTCGCGATCGAGGGCGCGGACGATCTTCTCCCGGTCCAGCGAGTGGATGGTGACGAAGAGCTCGACGGCGGCGCGTACCTTGTTCGATTGCAGGGGGCCGAGCAGGTGCCACTCGGCCGTGGGCGGCAGGGCCGGCTGCTTGGCCGCGGCCTCCTGCACGCGGTTCTCGCCGAACACCCGCACGCCCGCCCCCCAGGCGGCGAGCAGCTTGTCGGGCGGCTGCCCCTTGCTCGCCGCCACCAGGGTGACCGATTCGGGTCGCCGTCCGCAACGCGCGCAGGCCGCGGCGATGCGGCGCCGCACCGCCGCCACCCGCTCGCCTACAGCTCGACCCAATCCGGCACCGGCAGGCGCTCGTCGATCGCCCGATTAGCGAGGGCGTCGGCACGGCGGTTCTGCTCCCGCGGCACGTGCTCGATGCGGAACCGGGGGATGGCGCGCCGCAGCGTCAGCACCTTGAGGAACAGGGGGATCAGGTGGGGAGCCTTGACCCGATACTGCCCCGCGAGCTGCCGCACCACCAGCTCGCTGTCGCTGTACAGGGTGAGAGTGTCGATCCCCTCGCGCGCGGCCCAGCCGAGGGCGGCGAGCAGCGCCGCGTACTCGGCCACGTTGTTGGTGGTGCGACCGAGGAAGCCGCCGATCTCCTCCTCGCGCCCGCCGTGCTCCACCACCACGCCGAACCCCGCCTCTCCGGGGTTGCCGCGTGCCGCCCCGTCGACCCAGGCGCAGGCCATGCCGCTCAACCGGCGTCCTCTTCCACGTAGAGGAAGCGGCGGCAACCCTCGCACTGCACCAGGATGCCGCGGCTGCGGATGTCGGCGACCACCTGCAGCCGTACCGAGTAGTTGCAGGCGGTGCAGTGCCAGATCGAGCCGCTCCCCTCACTGCGGCGCACCGGGGCCACCGCGCTGTCGCCGCGCCTTTGGTGCACCCGGTCGAAGAGGGCGACGGTGCCCCGCGGCAGCTGCTGCCGCAGCTCCGCGACCTCGGCGCGCTGCGCCGCGGCCTGCCGCTCGACGTCGGGCTTCTCCCGCTCCCAGCGCGACAGCGCCTCGCCATAGCGCGACTCGAGGTCGGCGGATCCTCCCTGCTGCTCTTCGAGCCGGCGCTGCGCCCCGTCGGCCCGCTCCATGGCGCCCAGAGCCGCCTCTTCGAGGGCCTTGATCTGCGACTTGACGGTGTCGATCTCCTGCAGCAGGGCGGCGTACTCGCGCTGCGTCCGCACCAGGCTGACCTGCCGCTGAAAGTGCTTGAGCCTCTCGCCGGCGTCCTGGGCGGCGCTCTCGGCGTGGCGCCTCTCGCGGGCGGCTTCCGCGGCCTCCTCCTGCACCGCGGCGATCTCGGCCTGGCGCGCGCTGTGCTCGGCGTGCAGCTCCTCCATCCACTCGGGCACGCCGGCGAGCTGCTTCTCGGCTCGTCGCAGGTCGTTCAGGGCGTGCTGCAGTCGCAGGATGGTCTCGAGGGGCTGGCTCATGTCGGGTCGCGACCCTCCGCGTCCGGGCTCGGCGAGCCAGCGATGCCGGAAGCGCCGGCGCCTCCCGCCGTGGGTCCACCTGGATTCGAACCAGGGACCGACCGGTTATGAGCCGGACGCTCTGACCGCTGAGCTATGGACCCCCGAGCCCCGCGAGCGAGGGGAGCGCAGTATAGCATCGGCGGCGGCTGCCGCCCGACCCTCCCGGGACCCCGCGGCCGCGGGGCCGGGCGGCGGCAAGCGGCACGGCCGCCGGCTCGCCGGCTCAGCCTCCGCGGAGCTCGGGGTAGAGCTGGCGGTAGCTGTCGGCGAGCAGCACGATGCGCTTGACGTAGGTCCGCGGCTCCTCCAGCGGCAGGCCCTCGATGAAGGCGTCGATCTCCTGCGCCGGTGCCGCCTCTCGCCACAGCCGTTTGATCCGGTAGGGGCCGGCGTTGTAGCCGGCGAGCGTCAGCTCGACCTCGCCCGGAAACATGGCGTGGACCTGGCGCAGGTAGGCGGTGCCGAGCTGCAGGCTGTAGTCGGGCTGGTAGAGGGACTCGGTGGTGTAGGGCAACCCCAGCTTGCCGGCCAGCTCGCGGGCGGTAGCGGGCATCAGCTGCATCAGTCCGCGGGCGCCGGCGTGGCTGGTGGCGGTGGGGTCGAAGGCGCTCTCCTGGCGGATCACCCCGAGGACCAGCTCACGGGGCAGTCCGCGGCCGTCGGCCCAGCGCGCCACGACGTCGTAGTAGAGCAGCGGGTAGTAGAGCGCCAACGCCTCGGGCGGCACCATCGCCTGGTGCGGCGTGGCCAGGGCCGGGAATGCGTCGCGCAGCAGGCCCATGCTCTCTCGCGCTCGTCCCTGGCGGGCCAGGATCAGGCCCCGCAGGGCGCTCTCGGCGCGGCGCTCGACCGGTGCCTGGAGGAGCTCGAGCTCGGTGAGCGCCAGCCCCTCCAGCCCGAGGTCGCTGAGGTAGCGGGCACGCTCGAGCGCCGGGTCGCGCGGCCACGGCTCGGCGGCGTGGGGCAGCGGCGGCTGCGGCGCGGCACCGTGGGCCAGCCGGGCCAGGGCATGGCGTCGGTAGAAGTCGGTGGTGTCCGCCGCCCCGACTTCACGGTAGATCGCCTGCGCCCGCTGCCGCTCGCCCAGCGCCTCGAAGGCGCGGGCGCTCCAGTAGCGGCTGCCGCGCGCCCAGCGGTCGCGCGGCGAGAGATCGGCCAGCTCGCTCCAGTAGCCGATGGCGCCGGTGTAGTTACGGGCGCGGTACTCGCGCCAGCCCCGCTCCCACAGGAACCGCGAGCCGGTGCTGTCGTCGGAGGCGATCCGCCGCAGCTGCTTGAGGCGCGCCATAGCCTCCTCGAACCGCTCCCCCTGGGCGAGCTCGGCGAACAGCTCCTGCAGCGGCCGCACCGCGAGCTCGCTATCGCCGGCCAGCTCCACCGCGCGCTCGAGGTGCTCGATGCCGCGCTGGCGCAACCGCTGCCGCTCGGCCGCCGGCGGGTTGTGGCGCCCGCTGCGCGCCTGCGCGTGCTCGAAGGCCGCCGCGGCCCGCGCCAGCTCGACCCTGACGGCGTCGGCGGGGTCTCGCGGGGTCAGCGCGGCGAGCTCCCCCAGGGCCTCCTTGCCTTGCTGCGCCGCCACCAGCGCGTGGGCGCGCAGCAGGGCCCAGTCGAGCGTGCGGTGCGCCGCCGCGACGTGGGTCAGGGCGAGCTGGGCCTGGGCCGCCAGTCCCTTGCTCAGCAGCACCTCGGCGCGCCGCATCAGCTCGTCCGGGCCGAAGGCGTCCCGCCACGGTACGGCGCCGTCGGGCAGGCGGAAGATCTCCACCGCGGCGAGCTCGGCGGCGGCCTCGGGGAACTCCACCAGCAGCCGTCGGGCGCTGGCCGCCCGCACCTGCGGGTCGGCGGTGATCCGGCCGATCTCCCAGGCCAGCCGCTCGAGCCGCTCGCCGAGCTCCCCGAGCGCGCCGCGGGCTCGTGCCGCGGCGATCGCCGCCAGCGCGTCACCGGCGTCGCCGTCCGCCCAGGCCAGGTCGGCGTCGCGTACCCTGGCGCGCAGCGACAGGGGCGATTCGGGCCAGTCGCGGGTCAGTCGCGCCAGCGTGCGCCGCGCCTCGGCGCGATCCCCGTCGGCGGCCTGGCTGTCGGCGAGGACCCACAGGCGCCAATCCTCGAGGGGTCCGGGGACTTCCGGCTCCTCGGCCAGCAGCCGCACGGCGGCGTCGACGCGCTCCAGGGCGTGGGCGTGCAGGCCCGCCACCAACCGGGCGTGGCGGCCGTCGGCACCGTCGGCGCTGCTCGCCGGCGCGAGGGCGGTGAGGACGCCGCGGAAGTCACCGGCGCGCGACGCAGCGGCGGCGGCGGTCTCGGCCGGAGTGAGCGGCGGGATCCTGCCGGCCTCCTGGCGCGGGACGTCGGCGACGGTCGGCGCCGGCGTCTGGGCGGGGTGGGCCAGGCCAGCTCCGACCAGCAGGAGGGGGAGCAGCAGCGTCGACCGCTCGAGGGCCCTACGCGTCCTGGACACCGTGCATGCAGTGTACCAGGTTCGGCGCCGGATCGAGCTCCCGGTCGGCGCTCAGCGGCCCAGGGCCGCGGCGTCGCCGCCGGCGAGGATGTTGACCACCTCCTGCTGGAAGTAATCCACCTCGTCGCGCACCCGGGGGTCGATCCGCTCCTCGTACATCTGGCGGGAGCGGTTGATGTCCTCCTGCAGCCGGCTGTAGAGATCCCGCTGCCGGCGCCCCTCCTCGACCTGTTCCTCGTTGTAGAGCTTGATCTCGGAGACCAGGAGCCGCGCCAGCCGCCGCGCCTCTTCGTGCAGCGCCGAGCTCTCCTCGTCGCGCGGCAGGTGCGGCCGGGTGGAGTCGGACTCGGCACCGCGGAACGCCCAGCCCGGGCCTTCGAGGTCCGGCGGCGGGGCCACTTCCGTGCTGCCGGCGAAGATCGGGCGGTGCGGCGGCCGCTCCTCGGCTGCCGGCGGCTCGGGCTGCGGGCCCGGCGCGGTTGCCGGCGGGGCCCCGGGAGGGGGGGTCGGTGCCGTCTGCGAGCGCTCGAGCCGCACCGTGCGGTCCTCGGAGGGGTCCACTTCCTCCCACTCGGGCGCCGCCGCGGCTACACCGGCCCGATTCTCGAGGGCCTGCTGGTGGATGCGGATCGTCGCCTCCGGCACACCCTCGGCGGTCTGCGGTGCGGCCGCTCCGGCCGCTTCGCCGGGCCGCTCCGGCTCGCCCTCCTCGACCGCCGCCATCGCCGGCCCTTCCTCTACCACCTCGACCTCGGGCTCGGCTTCTTCGACCGCCTCGAGCTCCGGCTCGCCGTCCTCGACCGCTTCCACCTCGGGCTCGGCCTCGTCGACCGCCGGCAACCGCAGCTCCTCCTCGGCGCTGGCGAAGGGGGCAGGGGTCATGGCCTCGGCCTCGGCGGGTTCGACGGTGGCCGCCTCCTCCTCCCAGGCGACCGGCTCGGCGGCCTCTTCTTCCCAGGCGACCGGCTCGGCGGCGATGGGGCCCTCGGCGGAGGTCGCCTCCTGATCTCCGGCCTCCTCGCCCACGGCATCCTCGAACGCCCAGCCGGCAGCGGAATCCACCGGCTCGACCGCCTCCTCCACGACCCCCTCGTCTGCGACCGCCGCCGGGGCGGTGCCGATCTCGGCCCAGGATGCGGTCTCCGCGCCGGCGGCCGACTCCTCCTCGGCCGTGACCGCCTCCGCCTCTGCGGCCGGAGGCGGCGGCGCGGTTGCGGCCGCGGTGGGCTCCGCGGCGTCGCCCGCGGCGGCCGGCTGCGCCGCCATCTCCCCCGGATCCCACAGGGCCAGCCCCTCGCGGTCGGGGGCGGCGGCGCGCAACGTGGGCGTGGCACGGCGCTGGCGAAGCCCCAGCAGCTCGAGCCCGTGGGCGGCGGCGTGGGCGAGCACCTGTAGCGCCGCCGGCGCGAAGCCGTCGTCCTCGACCAGGCGGTCGGCGTAGAGCGCGGCAGCGACCCGGTCGCGCAGCACCAGCGGGATCAGCACCCCTTCCCGGGGGGGCGGCGCGCCGAGCAGCTCCGCCAGCGCGGCAGCCTGCTCCCCCTCCAGGACGACGGTACCGGTGCCAGCGGAGAATTGCCGCCACGGCTCCCGGTCCCAAGCCACCTCGAGCCGGTCGATCGGCTCGACGCTGTCGCCGAAGCCGTATGCGCCCCAGCCGCGAGCGCCGTCGGCGAAGGTGAGCAGCAGGGCGGTGCGGGAAGCGAAGCGCCCGCCCTCCTCCAGCAGCCGCTCCAACACCTCGGCCTGGGTGGTGGCTACGTCGAGCCGCCCGAGCGCCTCGACGAGCTGGCGGAAGGCCTGCTCCCGAGCCTGCCGGTGGGTGGCGGCGGCGCGCCGGCGGATCTCGCCGGCCAGCGACCGCTGCGCCCCCTCGAAGGCGCTGTCCATGGCGCTGGCGATGAGGTGTTCCAGTTCGGGCAGCTGATCGGACATGCTCGGACCTCCGCCGTTCCGCAAGAGATCCGATTATTCGCCAGGCGTTGCTGGCTGTCAAGGGCGGCGGAGAGCCAAGTCGTTGTGTCGCAAGGGCTTTCTAGCCTGCGGCTGGTTGTGCTCGGCGGGGCCCTGTGCTACCGTCTGGCCGATCGGAGCCAGGAGGTGTCAGAGATGTACCGGAAACGATCGCTTGCTCTGCTGCTGCTCGTCGGGCTGGTCGCGGGTTGCGGCGGAGAGCAACGACAGGCGGCCGGTCGCGACCAGCAGATCGCCGAGCTGCGGGCGGAGAAACAGCAGCTCGACGCCAAGCGCCAGGAGCTGACGGCGGCGCGCGAGGAGTTGGCGGCGCTCGAGGAGCAGGAGGGGACCGGCGAGCAGCGGCCAGCGCTCGAACAGCGCATCGGGCGACTGGAGGAGGAGGTCGACAGCGCCGCCGAGCAGTTCGGCGGCGAGCTGGTCGGCTACATCAACTCGCTGGAGATCCTCCAGGGCGAGCCCCTCACCGAGGAGCAGCGGGAGGCCATCCGGATGAAGAGCGAGGAGGACCTCCACGTCGCCCGCGAGTGGATCGAGAAGGGTGGCGACTACCGCCGCGCCATCGAGATCTACGAGTCGCAGCTCAGCTGGGACCCGGACTACGAGGCCCTGCAGCAGGCCCTCGCCGAGGCCGAGGAACGGCGCTACATGACCGAGGAGCGCTTCTCGCAGGTCCGCAAGGGGATGACGCCGCGTGAGGTGCGCGACATCCTCGGCCCGGTCAACCTCCACAACGTCGTCGAGTATCCCGAGAAGAACGTCGAGGCGTGGTTCTACCCCAAGCAGGGGGGCGGCGCCGCCGGCGTCTACTTCCAGAAGGAAGCCGACAGCGAGGTGCTCAGGGTCTACCAGCTGAGCTCCGACGTACGGTCGGGAGAGCAGCAGCAGGGGGCGTAGGCGGGCTGCGCTGGCGCCCGGGCGGCCAGCAGAGCCCACGGGGTCGGCGCCGCAAGGGGGGCGCGGGAGCGCCGGCAGCGCCTTGACAACGGCGGGCGCGGCCGGCAGAATGGGCGCCGAGGACGCGGGCCTCTAGGTCCCCGTCCGTGATTTCGCAGGGAAGGCAGGTGAGATTCCAGATGCCGGTCGTCTACGTCAAGGACGAAGAGAGCTTCGAGAACGCGCTGCGCCGCTTCAAACGCAAGTGCGAGAAGGCGGGTGTGCTGACCGAGCTGAAGAAGCGCCAGTACTTCGAGAAGCCCTCGGTCAAGCGCAAGCGCAAGGCGCTGCAGGCGCGCAAGAAGATCCTGCGCAAGCTCTCCGAGGAGCGCCGCGCGGGCCTCGCCTGAGCCCACCGCGAGTGTCGGATCCGGAGCCGCGGGACCGCCCGCGGCTTCGTCGTCTCTGCCCCCGCCTCCCATGACCGAGCTCCCGTTCGCCTCGGCAGCCACGCTCGAGGCGCTCGAGCTGCCGGCGGTGCTGCGGCTGCTGGCGTCCCTCGCCGCCAGCGACCTGGGACGCGATCGGGTGCTGGCGTTGCGGCCGCGCCGGGCCGATGGCGAGCTCGACGACCAGCGGCGCCGGCTCGAGGAGGTCGGCCGGCTGCTGGAGGACGGGCCCCTGGTGCCGGCGCTGGAGCAGCCCCTGGCGCCGCTGCTCGACCGCGCCGCCGGCAGCGGGCGGGCGCTGGCGGGCCGCGAGGTGGTCGAGCTCGCCGCCGGGCTCGGGGCGGCG
>DATKEH010000178.1:0-4527 GCA_035546355.1 Thermoanaerobaculia bacterium | reverse complement strand
TCCGGTTGCGCGACCAGGTGGGGAAGATCGCCGAGATGCGTCTGGGCGAGCTCACGCGCGGCGAGTTGGAGGGGTACCTCCGGCGGATGGCCGAGGAGGACCTCTCGGAGGTCGACGACACGCGGCTCGGCCCGAGCGGCGAGTGGGTAGAGCAGTGCACACTGCGCCTCCACCTGCTCGAGGGGGAGCCGCGGGAGCTGCGCTACAGCCGCTACGACTCGTTGCCGCTGGCGCTCTCCCGGTTGACCACCATGGCCGAGGAGCTCGCCCCGCGGACTCTCGCGCGCGGCGGCTACGCCCTGCCCGCCGGCTACCGGCCGCAGCCAGGGGATCTGCTGCGCCGCGCCGACGGCGTGCTGTTCGAGGTCGTGGCCTTCACCTCCGACGGCAAGGGGGTCGAGCTGCAGGGGGTCGACCAGCCGCTGACGGTGTTCGCTCGCCCGGAGGAGCTGCCGCAGCAGTTCGTCGACCTGGTGAGCAGCCGCGGGCCCTAGCGCCGGCCGCCCTCGGCGCAACCTCCCCACGCCCCGATGCCGATGAGCGAGCTGCGGATCACCGGCGGCCGTCTGCGCGGCCGGCGCTTGCGCGTGCCGCAGGGGGTCCGCCCGACCGAGGGGCGGGTGCGCGAGGCCCTCTTCTCGATCTGGCAGCAGCGGGTGCCTGGGGCCCGCCTGGTCGAGCTCTTCGCCGGCGCCGGTTCAGTCGGTCTGGAGGCGATCAGCCGCGGCGCGCGGGAAGTGGTCTTCGTCGAGGGCGACGCGAGGGTGGCGCGGGCTCTCGAGCAGAACCTGAAGGGCCTGGCGCCACCCGGCAGCTGGCGTCGTCACCGCCTGCGCCTGCCCTCCGGCCTGGCGGTCCTGGCGCGGGCCGAGAGCCAACCCTTCGACCTGGCGTTCGCCGACCCCCCCTATGCGTTTCGCGACCACGACCGGCTGGTGATGGCGACGGCTCCCCTGTTGGCGCCCGATGGCGAGCTGGTGATCGAGCACGCCGCCGACCTCGCCTGGCGCCCGTCGCCCGACCTGCCGCTGCGGATGGCGGACCGCCGCGTCTACGGCGGCAGCGCCCTCTCGTTCCTGCGCCGGTAGGCTTCCGCTGCGGCCGCGGAAACGCCTAGCGACCCTCTTCCACGGGCTCGGGCAAGGCCTCGACGTCGAGCGGTCCGTCGCCGAGCTCCCGCAGGCGAGCGACCAAGCGCCTCGGGTCCACGGGCTTCTCGATCACCTCGAGGCACCCCACCTCGCGGGCGAGGACGCGTGCCTCCGGCGAATCGTGACCGGTGACGGCGAGGATCCAGGTATTCGCGGTCTGTGGGTCCCGTCGCAGCCTGAGGCTCGCCTCCCAGCCGTTCATCGCGGGCAGCTCGAAGTCCATCAGTACCACCGTGGGCCGGAACGCTCGCGCCACTTCCAGGGCCTGCAGCCCGTCACTGGCCACCGCCACCTCGAAGCCGTTCCCCACCAGCAGCTCCTCCAGCGCCGACCGGGTGGCCGGTTGATCCTCGACGACCAGGACCTTGGTGCGGGCGCTTGGTTGCATCGTCGACCTCTCTAGCTGGCCGTTGCAGGATACTCCAGGCGCGGGCTCGGGTCCATGGCGATCCCCCACCGCGCCCTCGGTATCGGGGAATGCCCCGCCCTCGGCTCGGGGATTACCGCTGCAGGAAGTAGGCGAGCTCCTCCAGGTCGATGCGCGGATCGACCGCCTTGATCCGCACGCCGGGGGAGGCTCGCACCTGCGCCGGTGCGAAGTTGAGCACCGCACGGATGCCCGCCGCCACCACCGCGTCGAGGGCGCCCTGCGCCGCGCTCGACGGCACGGTGAGGACGCCGATGCGGGCGCCGGTCTCGCGTACCAGTCGCGGCAGCTCCTCCGGCGGGTGGATGACCAGCCGGCCGAGGCGGCCGCCGACCTTGCGCGGGTCGCGGTCCACCAGGCCTACCACCTGGAAGTCCCCCTGCCGGAAGCCGGGGTAGCGCGCCAGCGCCGTGCCCAGGGCGCCGATGCCGACGATCACCATGCCGTAGGCCTGGTCCAGCCCGAGGATCGAGCGCAGCTGGTAGGCCAGGGGCTCGACCTCGTAACCGACGCCACGGATGCCGAACTCGCCGAACTGGGCGAGGTCCTTGCGGATCTGCGAGGCCGACAGCTGGTAGAGGTCGGCCATGTCGGTCGAAGAGATCCGTTCCACGCCGCGGCGAGAGAGATCCTGGAGACAGCGGAGGTAGATCGACAGGCGATTGAGGGTGAGCGGGGAGGCTTCGGTCACACGCTCACAACCCGCTGGTGGCGCGCTGCAGCCACCCCAACAGCCAGGCGGGGAAGAGGCCGAGGACGAGGGTGCCGGCGGCGGCGAGCGCCACCGACAACCTCCCCCAGGAGTCGATCAGCAGCCCCTCGGGCGCCGCCACCTCGGGCTTCATGTACAGCACGTACACCACCCGCAGGTAGTAGACGATGCCCACCAGAGAGGCGGCGATGCCCACCACCGCCAGCCACAAGGCGCCGTGGCCGATGGCGTGGGCGAAGACGAAGTACTTGCCGAGGAAACCCAGCGTCGGTGGGATGCCGCCGAGAGACAGCAGGCAGACGGTGAGGCAGAAGCCGAGGAACGGGAAGCGGTAGCCCCAGCCGGAGAGCTCCGAGATCAGGTGCTGCTCGCCGGGGCGCGCGAAGAGCAGCGCCACCACCGCGAAGGCGCCGGCGTTCATCAGGGCGTAGGCCAGCAGGTAGACGAGGATCGCCTGCAGGGCTTCGGCGTCGAGCACCACCAGCGGGATGAGCAGGTACCCCATGTGGGCGATGCCGGAGTAGGCGAGCATCCGCTTGATGTCTTTCTGCACCAGCGCCAGGAGGTTGCCCACAGCCATCGACAGCACCGCCAGGAACGCCACCAGCGGCCGCCAGTCGCCCACCAGGCCGGCCTCGCCGAGGGCGAGCAGCAGGCGCACCAGGACGAACGCGGCCGCCACCTTGGGGGCCACCGAGAGGAAGGCCACGAACGGGGAGGGGGCACCCTGGTAGGTATCGGGAGCCCAGGCGTGGAAGGGCGCCAGGCTCATCTTGAAGCCGAAACCGGCGACCAGCAACAGGAAGCCTAGGGTCACCAGCACCGGGGTGGCGCCGCCGCGGGCGATCTCGGCGGCGACCAGGGCCAGCCGCGTGCTGCCGGTCTCGCCGTACAGCAGGG
Organism: Thermoanaerobaculia bacterium; assembly: GCA_035546355.1. Lineage (GTDB taxonomy): Bacteria > Acidobacteriota > Thermoanaerobaculia > Multivoradales > JAIOJS01 > DATKEH01. The sequence continues at coordinate 1,337 of DATKEH010000178.1, read as the reverse complement.
CGATTCCCAGCAGCACGAAGGCGCTGACGAAGGCCCCCATCAGGAAGTACTTGAGCCCGGCCTCGCTCGCCATCGGCAGCCGCCGGTGGTAGGCCGCCAGGGCGTAGAGGCAGAAGGAGAGCAGCTCGAGGGCGAGAAAGAGGGTCAGCAGCTCGACGGCCCGCACCATCAACAGCAATCCGACCATGCACCACAGCATCAGCGCCGCGTACTCCCCGGCGCCGATTCGCTCGCGCCGCAGCCAGGCCTGCGAGGCCATCAGGGCCAGCGCTCCCGCCAGCAGCACCACCAGCGACAGGAAGGTGGTGACGGGAGTGCGCTCGACGAAGCCGCCGAAGCTCTCGCCGGCGCCCCAGCGGTCGAGGGCGAGCGACACCCCGGCGGCGGCGGCGGCGAGCAGGGCCAGCGGCACCCACAATCGCGTCAGCCGAGGCGCCATGGCGTCGAGCAGCACCACCAGGATCCCGGCGCCGGATAGCATCAGCTCCGGCCCGAGAGAGGCCAGGTCGGCGAGGAGGGCGGCGCCGCTCAAGGGGTGTCCCCTGCGGTCTTCGCCGGCTCCACGCCTGGGCGGGCGCGGAGGCCCGCCCCTACGACCGACGGGAGGTCCGGCGGAAAGGTACCGAGCCCCGCCCCGACGACCGGCGCACTCGCCTGCGGGTGGTCGTCGGGGCCGCCCTCCTCCGTGGCGACCCTGTGGACCCCGCCGCCGGTCGCCCAGGGCAGTGCCGGCCCGAGACTGGCCTGCGCCACCGGCGTCTGGTCGAGCCGCAACTGGTAGTAGTCCAGCAGCTGCTCGAGCGGTGCGCGGCTCGGCGCCAGGAAGGTCGCCGGAGCCAGGCCGATCCACAGCATCAGCACGCACAGCGGGGCGAGCGCCAGCTTCTCGCGCAGGTCGAGGTCCGCCACCGTGCGGTTCTCTTCCCGGGTGATCGGCCCCCACAGGGTGCGGGAGAGCATCTTCAGGAGGTAGATCGCGGCGAGCACCACGCCGAAGGTGGCGAAGACCACCGCCCATCGCAGGTCGAGGTCGAGGGCCACCGAGCGGAAGCTGCCGGCGAGGATCAGGAACTCCCCCGCGAAGCCGTTGAGGAACGGCAGCCCGACCGAGGACAGGGCGGTGAACACCAGGAAGAAGGCGAACCACGGCATCGACTTGGCCAGGCCGCCAAACTCGGCGAACTTCCTGGTGTGCAGGCGGTCGTACAGCATCCCCACCAGCAGGAACAGGGCGCCGGTCGAGATCCCGTGGTTGACCATCTGCAGCAGGGCGCCCTGCCAGGCGACCAGGTCGAGGGCGAACAGGCCGAGCATCACGAACCCGAGGTGCGCCACCG
>DATKEH010000177.1:0-2472 GCA_035546355.1 Thermoanaerobaculia bacterium | reverse complement strand
GCCGTCGAGGTCGGCGCCCTTGTAGTCGTCCCACTCGTACTCCGGCGCCTCGATGCCGTAGCCGACGAACACCACCTCGGCGTCGTCGAGGGCGGCGGCCTCCCGCTGCACGCCCGAGCTGGCCATGAAGTCCTCCTGGCGCGCGAACGCCGCTTCCCCGGAGGGGCCGCGGAAGGTCCAGGTCGGCGGCGCCTTGGCGGTGATCCCCACCATGTCGAAGGGCTGCTCCCAGGAGCCGCCCGGGCCCGCCGGCTGCAGGCCGAGCTGCTGCATCTGGGCGATGAGGTACTGCCGCGCCTTGCGGTCCCCTTCGCTCCCCGGCCCGCGACCCTCCATCTCGTCGGCCGCCAGCGCCGCCACCGTCTGCCGCAGGTACTCGGCGTCGATGACCTCGGCCGCCTCGTCTGCCTCCGCCAGCCGCTCCGTGCCATCAAACGCCGGGCTCGCCGGCGCCGCGACCTCGCCATCGTCGTTCGCGGTCGTGTCGCAGGCCGCCAGGGGCAGGATCAGGACGGAGGCCAGCAGAAGGAGCTTGCGCATCGGGTTCCTCCTCGGGGATCTCTGCGGGGAAGGGCGGCGCCATGCGGCCGACGGCGAAGCCGGCGGCGGCGCGCGCCGGGTTGTCGGGGGCAGGTTAGCACGCTAGATTGCAGCAGGATCGACTGCCTGCACCGGTGCTCGCTCGCCTCGCCCTCGGCCTGCTCGCCGCGCTCCTGCCGGAGGAACTGCGGGAGAGGATCGTCCGCCGCTGGGGCGTCGACGACGCCGCGTGGTCCTTCCTCGTCGGCATGGCCGAGCTGCTCTTCTGCGGCCTGTGGCTGGTCGGCGACTTCATGGAGGTGGTGCCGCGGCTGGTGAGCGCCAATACCGGAGCCTTTCTCGACGCGGCCGATGCCCGGCTGCTCGACGCCAAGGATGCCGAGCTGGCGCTCTACTGGAGCGGTTCGCTCGGTTGGATGGCATGGGCACTGCGGCCGGCCACGCTGCTCATGGCGGGCTTCACCCTGGTGGGCATCGTGCGCCTGGTGTCCTTTGGCGTGAACCGCGAGGCGGTGCCCGAGCCGGCGCTCTGGCTGGCCTGGCAAGCGACGAAGCTGGCGCTGCGGCCCGTGCGCGCTGCCGAGGAGCGCCGCCGTTTCGGCCCCGAGCGTCCGCTGCGCAGCCGCCGCGAGGAGGGCGTCGACCTGGTGGTGCTCTCCTCCCGGCCGCTGACCATCAACGCCATGCAGACGCTGCAGGTAGGCGACCGCTTCTACCGCCTGTTGCGCCAGGAGGAGCGCCCAGACGGCCCCTGGCGCGCCCACGCCTATCTGCTGCGGGAGGAGGACCCGTCGGCGGTCATCCGGGGGTTGATCCGGCTGGACGTGCGGGGGCCGCGCGGGCATGCGCCCGCCGCCGAGCCGTAGGGGCCGAGCTCGCGCCGCCCCCTCGGGCGGGGGACGGGGCCCCGCTCCTACCGGATCTCCCCCTGCTCCCGCAGGTGCTCCAGGTGGGCGACGAGCTGGCGTTCGGCCAGCGGCCACACCAGCCGCGGCACCTCTTCGTAGACCTGCGGCAGCAGCTCCGCGGGCTCGCGCAGGCCCGACCGCCACGCCTCGAGGATCCGCCCCTCGCGCCAGCGCCGGTGCTCGACGTAGCGGCGCAGGGTGGTGGCGGCGTCGGCGAGCACCGGCCCGTGGCTGGGGAACAGGGTCTGCGCTCCGGACTGGATCAGCGACTCGAGCGAACGCAGGTAGTCGCCCATGTGCCCCTCGGGCGGGTCGATGACGATGGTCGACAGCGCCGACACCATGTCGCCGCAGAGCAGCGAGCCGTGGCGCTCGTCGAGGAAGCAGAGGTGGCCGCGGGCGTGCCCCGGGGTGTGGAGGACGCGCACCGGCATGTCGCCGAGGCGCAGCCGCTGCTCGTGGGCGAGGGTGTCGTCCACCCGCAGGCCCAAGGGTGCGAGGCGCTCCGCGGTGGCCGGGTGGGCGAGGAGCGGCACGCCCAGCGCTTGCCGCGCCGCCTCGGCGCCGCCCACGTGGTCTGGGTGGTGGTGGGTGAGCCAGATCGCCTGTACCCGCCGCCCCAGCCGGTCGCGCGCCGCGGCCAGCGCCGCCAGCAGCCGCTCCTGCTCCGTGGGCAGCGTCGAGCCGGGATCGACGAGCACGGCCGCCTCCCCGCCCAGCAGGTAGCAGTTGGTGTGGGTGGCGGGCGGCAGCGTGGCGGTGGCCACCGGCACGAGGATCACGCCGGGGCGGAACTCGATGCGCCGGTAGGGGCCGAGGTCGGCTTCGGCGGGATCGCGCAGCCGGGGAAGGCCGGCCTGCGGCCCGTCCTCGGCCAGCACCGTCAGCAGGTGCAGGATGGGCGGCGCGGCGATCACCTCGGCGGTCTGCCAGCGCGCCAGCGCCGCCGCCGGCTCGATCCACTCGCCTGCGGCCAGCTCTCCGGGGAGGACCTCGAGCTGCGGCACGCGGTGCGGAGGCCACT
>DATKEH010000176.1:0-6681 GCA_035546355.1 Thermoanaerobaculia bacterium | reverse complement strand
GGCCCGATGCGGACCTCCTGGCGCACCGGGTAGCCGTCGAGCTCGAGCAGAGCCCGCATCCAATCGAAGCCGGGGGAGGCGGCGGCGAAGGCCTCGGTGTAGGCGCGAAACGCCGCCATGTCCACCGGTACCTCGTCGCTGACCCACAGCGTGACCTCGGTGGGCTCGCCGTCGGTCTGCAGGGTCAGGTCGTAGCGCACGGCCTTCCAGGGGCCGATCTGGCGGGTGTCGCCCGACCGCACCAGGGTCGCGCCGTGGAGTGGCGGCCCATCGCCGCCGATGGCGAGCACCGAGTAGGTCTCGTCGCGCGCATCGACCAGGTATACCTCGCCGCGGTCGAGCCGGCCGATCATCGGCCCGGAGGGGCCGATACGGGCCATGCGGTCGGCTCGCAGCCAGTAGGTGACGGTCGTCGGTTGCTGGTCGGCGAAGGCCTTGCGCAGGCTCTCCGGCAGCTCCGCGGCGTCCCCCACCAGGCCGGTGCCCTCCTCGCTGACGATGCGGGTGTCGGCGCGGCCGGCGGCGACCGTGGCCCAGGAGAGGGCGACCAGAGCTATCGCGAGGGCTCGTCGGGACATCGGGCACCATCCTTTCGTCGTTCGCAAGGCCGCTGCGGCGGTGCGCTAGTGCAGCACGTAGCCGACCTGGTCCGGGCACACCGCGCGCACCCGCGGCTCGATCTGCGCCTTGATCAGCTTCTTGGGGTCGCTCTCGCCGCGGTCGGTGGCGCCCTCGGCGGCGGCGCCGGCGAGCAGGCCGCTGGCGGCGCCCTGCGCCTCTTCGTCGCTCATCTCCTCGCCGGCGGCCTCGCGGGCCTCGGATTCCGCCACCAGCTGCTCGAACCCCTCGGTCGACATGACCATCGCCGGCAGCTGGGTCATCAGCGCGGTGGCGAATTGCTGGCAGGTCTTGTCGCCGGCCTCGACCTGGTCGAGGAAGGTGAGGAAGTAGCGGACCGGGATGTCGAGGTTGCAGACGGACAGCGCGCGGCCGGCCTCGGCGACGCCCTTGGTGCCGACCGCCCTGCCCTTGAGGCCGGCGCAGGCGAAGGCCGGATTCTCGCCGGCGACGGCCTTGGCCCAGGCGCGATCGATGCTCGACTGGTAGCGCTCCTCGACCCGCGGGGCGCCGCTGGCGACGGCCGCGCCGGACTCCTCGGCCGTCGCCGCCGCCGCCTGCGGATCCGCGGCGATTCCTTCCTCCTGCGCGGCGCTGCCGCCGCAGGCGACCGCTGTGGCGCACAGCGCCGCGGCGCACGATGCTCGGAAGGTCCCCATATCGCAGTCTCCTGTGGGGTGTTCGCCGGCCGCGTCAGCGCTTGCGGAAGGCGATGACCTGCTCCTGCTTCGGCGGCACCGGCAGCGGGAACAGCTCGGTGTAGTTGACGTACCTCTTGACGAAGATCGACCCCTCGACCAGGTCGTGGCTGGCGCGGGCCACCAGCACGTCGGCCTCCACCACGTCGATGCCCAGCTTCTCCTCGCCGTCGCGAGTGTAGAAGACGCGGAAGCCGGCGACGCGCCGGGGGCCGGCGGGGCGGACGCGGTACAGGCCGCGGGGGAAGGAGGTCATCGCCGGGTCCACTCCGGGAACCCCCGCCTCGAGCCGCAGCTCGGCGCGGGCCGGGAACGCGGTGCCGTCGATGGTCATCGTCCCCCGGGCCTGGATCTGGAATACGTACGGCCCCTTGCCCTCGAGCAGCCCCATCGTCCCCTCGACGTCGCCGGTGTAGCTGTTGACCTGCTCCCCCGCCACCAGGGTGAAGAAGCCGTCACCGTCAGCGCGGATGCGCAGCTCGCCGACGCAGCGGCGGTAGTCCTGGTCGGAGATGAAGCCGGCGGACTGCAGCAGGCCGACCTTGGTGAACACCGCCGCCAGCCGTTCCGGGATCGCCGGGCCGGGCTCGGCCTGCATCGCCTGGCAGCCGTGGTCGGCACGCGCCGCGCTGGCCCCCATGCGCTGGTAGATGGGCGGAACGATCACCCAGGCGGTGGTGTCGGCGATGTCCTCGGACACCTCGTCGCCGGCGTACGGCGACATGACGCCCCGGGCGACCACCTCCGCCGGGCTCATCTTCGGGTCGCCCCGGTGGTGATGGGGCTTCGCCAGCCCGGCGGCGACGAACGCGTCGTGGATGCGCCGCCACTCGGTGTCGAAGCCGTTCTGCAGGCGGTTGTTCTCGATGACCTCTGTGGCGAAGGCGTGGTCGGCGGCGGTCCACTCGTCGTCGCCGAGGATGGCCTTGCCCAGCGCCTCGTGGAGAGGGTCGACCTCGGTCCACGTGTCGTTCGCGCCCAGCAGCAGCGTGGCGGAGTGCGCCGCCTCGTGCAGGATGCTGCGGATGGTGGCGGCGCGGGCGTTGGCCGCGTCGCGCGTGACGCCCCGCAGCATGTCGAGGTTGGCCTCGACGACGCCGCCCGGGCCGGCGCCCATGTTTACGAGGTCGGGCTTGACCGGGTGCACCCAGCCCAGGGAGCCGCCCTCGCTGCTCGGCTTGGCGACGTAGGCGAGGCGGGTGACGGCGTGGCACAGCAGCGGGGTCATGTGCCGCGTCGCCTCCAGGGCCACCGCCCGCTGGTTCTTCCCCGGCTCGACGACGTGGGGCTTGTCGACGAGCAGTACTTCGGTGAACGCGTCGATGCGGTCGAGCACGCGGAAGTCGTCGCAGGCGCCCTCGGCGCGCAGGGGCTCGGCGGCGAGCCAGCCGAGCGAGCCGGCGAGGGCGAAGGTCACGATGCGCGTGGTCGGATGGGTCACGCCACCCTAGCCTCCGCCGCCGATTTCGAGCGTCACCTGCTCTTCGCCGGGCACCTCGACCTCCTCGAAGCTCCGCGGCGGCTCGGTGGCCACCTCGACGCGATAGACGCCGGCCTCGAGCTCCACGGGCGCCCCACCGACGACCCCCTCGGCGACCCTGGTGCCGCCCGAGTCGTAGACCGCGAAGGGTACCTCCAGCGCCTGCGCCACCGCCGCGTCGAGCCCCTCGCGGTCGCGGGCGGAGAAGTAGCGCCCGCCCCCCTCGGCGGCCCAGTCGGCGAAGGTGCGCTCGAGCTCGGGGTCGTCGATGGCGAAGCCGACGACGTTGACCGTGACCGCGAACCCCTTGTCGCGCAAGCCGGCCAGCACCTCCTCGGGCTTGCCGTCGCAGGTCTCCTCACCGTCGGTGACCAGCACCACCAGCTTCTGGCCCGGGGCCTTGGCGAGGTCCTTCTCGACCGCGGCCAACGAGTCGGCGATCGGCGTCTTGGCCAGGTTCTTCGCCTGGATGCCGGCGATCGTGCGGGAGACGGCGGCGGGGTCGAGCGGCGCCAGTGGCACCTCGAGGTCGGTGCGGCAGGCGTTGGCCTGGCGGTGGCCGAAGACGCGCAGCGCCAGGGGCGTGCCCGGCGGCAGCCGCTCGGTGACGACGCGGGTGAGCACCTCGCGCGCCACCTCGATGCGCCGCCGGCCGTCGGCCATGCGCTGCAGCATCGAGCCCGAGGCGTCGAGGATCAGCTCGACGGCAGGACCGGTGGGCTCGCCCTCGCCCTCCTTGGCGACCACCGCCAGGGTCCCCGGCCCCGGCGCCTCCTCGAAGCGCGAGGTGACCTCCAGGGTGTAGTCGGCGGGGCGGCGCAGCAGGGTGACGGCGCGGTCGAAGCCGCGCTCCATCGCCCCCACCGTGGTCAGCTGGTGGAACTCGCCGGCGTCGACCCGCGACCAGTCCTCCATCAGGCCTTGCTCGAAGGCCTTCTGCACGCTGATCCCCAGACCGAAGATCCTCGGGCGCCCCTCGCGCAGGGCGCTCCACACCGCGGGGTAGGGTGGAGTGGCGGCGTCGGTGACGAGCACCACGGCGCGGGTGCCGGCGCGGCCGGCGAGGGCCTCCGAGGCCTGGGCCAGGGTGCGCTCGGCGGAGCTCGAGTTGTCGTTGCGCGGGTATTCGTTGAGGGCGGTGCGCAGGACGTACGGGTGGCCGCTCCAATCGGCGAGCAGCAGCCGCCCGCCGAAGGGCAGGAGGTTGACCTCCTCGCGGCCCGGCTGCACGTCCTCGGCGAAGGCCGCCAGCGAGCTGTAGATGAGCTGGATGTAGGGGTTGACGCTGGCGCTGGTGTCCCAGGAGAAGATCACCGATCGCGGCGGCTCCTCGACCGCCAGGTAGTACTCGCCCGCGGGCTCGACCACCGCCTCGAAGAGGTGCTGCGAGGGGGCGATGTCGATCTCGCGCAGCGGCACCCGCTCCCCCGACGCGGTCTCGAGCCGCGCCACCACCCGCACACCGGGATCCCCGGCGAGACGCACCTGCAGCGTGTTGTGCCCTGGCGGCACCACCACGCCGTACCAGGCCGCGCCGTGGCCCAGACGCACCCGCCCCTGCACCGGGCGTCCGAGGGGCAGCAGGTGGGCGGTGGCGCGGGAGCGGTTGCCCGCGACGGTCACCGTCTCCTCGACGGCGGCCGCCTGCGCCGCCTCCCAGGGGCCGTCGCCCGAGCGGTGCCCCCAGGCGCCGAGGATCGAACGGTACGAGGCGTCGGTGGGACGCTCGAAGACGCGGATCGTCTCGGGGTAGGCGGTCGCGGCGCCGCGGCTCTCGGCCGAGAGCTTGAGGAAGCGCGCCCACGCCGGTTCGGGCAGTGCGATCGTGGTGGTGCCGGTGGGCGCCACCTGCCAGCTCCCCAGCGGCTCCCACGGGCCCAGCGGGCTGTCGACGCTCACCGCCAGGGAGACCTCGGCGAAGGCAAGGGCATGCTCTCTCTGCCACGCCACCCACTCGATGCCGGCGATCTGCGCCGCCCGATCGTGATGGAAGCCGAGCACCCACTCGCCGCGTTCCTCCTCGCGCAGCCGCACCGTGGGTGTCTCGGCCTTCTCGGTCAGCACGTGGACTCCCCAGAAGGCGTCGATGCGCGGCTGCGACCACACCACGTGCCCTCCTAGCGCGGGGTCGGCCAGGTTCGGGGGGGCGCCGGGAACCGGCGTGCCGGGGGCGGCGAGGACCTTCCACTCGCCGAGCTGGATCGCGTGGTCGCCGCCGTGATTGTGTCCCAGCCGCAGGCGGGCGAATCGCGCCGGCACCGGTGCGGCGAGGGGAATCGCCTGCTGCACCGGCAGCGGAGACAGCTCGCCGCGGGCCACCTCGCGCCATTCCCTGCCGTCGAGGGACAGGGAGAGCAGGTAGTCGCGGGCGCGGTGCAGGGCCGTGCTCTCCGACTGGGGGTGGAGGGCGAACCCCGCCACCGCAACCGGTTGGTCTCCGGCGAGATCGATGGTGACCTCGATGGCCTCGTCGGGCCGGTTGCCGCGGCAGACGAAGCCTTCGCCGATGGTGGTGAGCTCGTCGAACAGGTAGTCGGCCCCTCGGCAGACGCGCCCGTTCTGCAGGTCCTCGCCGCCGACGCGCTCGGCGCCGAGCGCCGACCAGGCGACGTTGAGCCCGCCGAGCAACGCGTCGGGAACCTCCCAGGCGCGGCGCGGCGCCACCGGGCGCGTCTCGCGGCCCGGCGTCGCCTCGGCCCAGCCGGCGGCGGCGCCAGTGGCGTCGGCGGCGCGCACGCTGACCCGCACCGGCACGTCGGCCCAGGCGTCGGCGGGCACGTGCAGGGTGAACCCGACGCTGGCGCTGCCGCCGGCGGGGACGTCGATGGCGGGTGACCGGCTCGGCGGGCTGCCGGCGGTGGCGCCCGATGCCGGCGGGGACGGCGCGGCGCCGTGGTCCGGGTCGCCCTGCCATGCCACCTCCCAGCCATACTGGCTGGTCGCCGCGTCGAGGGCGACGCGCCGCGGCCGGTCGCCGCGGTGGGTGAGCAGCACGCGGCCGCCGACCAGCTGCCCGAGCCGGCGAAAGGCGGCCACGGTGTCGGTCTCGAGCTCGACGGCCACGTCGACCGGGAGCTCGCCGGGAGGAGGCGCCGGTGCGGGTTCCGGGTCGAGCCGCACCTGCAGGCGGTAGCTGCCTTTGCCGCCGACCTCCAGGTACGCGGGCGTGTCGGCGGGCACCTCCCCCCGTACCTCGCCCGCCTGCCGATCCCACTCGAGGCGGGGCCAGATCCCATCCACCTTCAGGCGGAAATCGATCCCCGAGAGCTCTCCCGAGACGACGAGGGCACGAGGCTCGGGTGCGGCCGGCAGCGCGAAGACGTCCCATTCGCGCCATGGGCCGATGCTGCCGGTCAGGACGCGGTCGGCGGGCAGCGGATTGGCGAAGGACTCGCTGTCGTTGGGCTCGCAGTCGACCGGGCAGGCGAAGCGGTCGAGGCGCTCGAGCCGCAGCGTGTACTCGCCGTCGGAGGGCTTCTCCACCGACAGCGTCAGGCCGTAGTCGCCGGGAGGGAACAGCCCCTCGAGCACCAGCGGGTCGCCGCTCACCCCCTGGCTCTGCTTGAGGCCCCGGCCCTCGTAGTCGAGGGCGGCGGCCACCGTACCGTCGGCGGGGGGCGTCAGCGTGATCCGTATGTGGTCGGGCGCGCCGAGGTGGAAGCGGTAGGCGTCCCGGTCGTTGGCCTCGTCGAGCAGGCCGCGGCGGGTGGCGCCGAAATCCAGCCGGTGCGACCGGGAGGGGTCGTCGTTGGGCTCGCGCTCCATCAGCGGGTCGGGCGGCCCGATGGGCAGCACCCGCAGCGTGTAATCACCACCCCGCGGCCCGCTGACCGCCGCGTAATGGCTGCCGGGAAGCAGGAACAGGTTGGACAACCGTGTGCGGCG
>DATKEH010000175.1:0-24359 GCA_035546355.1 Thermoanaerobaculia bacterium | reverse complement strand
GCGCGGCTCATCGGGCCGGTGGGGTCCTCGCCGCCGATGATCTCCGCCACCAGCGGGTAGATGGTGGCGTCCTCGGCCTGGTCGTGGGGCAGCAGCTCGTCGACCAGGAAGTGGCGGATCGCCTCGAGCTGCCGCCGCGCCTCGGCCGCAGGCAGCTCGTCGAGGCGGTCCGCCGTCTGGCGCATCGCCAGCATCTTGGGGTGCAGCCGGCGATGCTCCTCGCGGAAGCGCTCGCCGATCTCGATGCTGGCGAGGTCGGCGGCGCGGCGCACCCGGCGGCCGCCGCCCAGGGCGCGCAGGGCGTTGAGGATCACCGCCACGTCGATCCCCTCCTGCGCCAGCGCACCGGCCACCGGCGGCAGCAGGCCCACCGCGGCGAAGCCCATCCCCACCGCCGACAGCCCCATCCCCACCAGGATGCTCTGCAAGGCGATGTGCCGCGAGCGCCGCGCCACGTAGACCGCCTCCAACAGGCGGTCGAGGCGGTCCGACACCAGCACCACGTCGGCGGCCTCCGACGAGGCGCTGGCGCCGCGCGCGCCCATCGCCACCCCGACGTCGGCGGCGGCCAGCGCCGGCGCGTCGTTGATGCCGTCGCCGACCATCACCGTGACGCCGGTGGCGCGGGCGTGGCGCACCGCCTCGACCTTCTCCTCCGGCGCCCGCTCGGCCAGCACCCGGTCGACGCCGAGGGCGGCGCCCACCACCTCGGCGATGTCGACGTGGTCGCCGGTCAGCAGCACCACTTCCCGAAAGCCCGCCTGTTTGAGGGCCCGGAGGGTGCGCGGCGCATCGCCGCGGATGCGATCCTCGAGCAGCAGCGCTCCGGCCAGTTCGCCGTCCACCGCCACGAAGACGCAGGACGAGCCGTCCAGCAGGCTGCGCCGCCGCAGGGCCCGCGCCGCGGCCGGCAGCGCGCCGCCGCCGGTCACCCACTCCGGCTTGCCGAGCGCCACGGCGCGGCCGCCGACCGTGCCGCGGATACCGGCGCCCAGCTCCTCGCGCGCCCCCTCGGGGAAGGTCAGGGGCAGCCTGCGTTCGCGCGCCGCCCGCACGATGGCTTCCGCCAGCACGTGCGGGGACACCAGGTCCAGCGATGCCGCCAGCCGCAGCACCTCGTCGCCCGGCAGCTCGCCGAAGGCGCGGATCTCGGCGAGGGTCGACACCCCGGTGGTGACGGTGCCGGTCTTGTCGAGGAGCAGCACCTCGCCACGCGCCAGCACCTCCAGGGCGCCGCCGCCCTTGACGATCACCCCGCGGCGCGCCGCCCGCGACACCCCCGAGATGATGGCGATGGGGGCGGCGAGGATGAGCGGGCAGGGGGTCGCCACCACCAGCACCGCCAGGGCCCGTACCGGGTCGCCGGAGAGCGCCCACGCACCGCCGGCGACGGCCAGGGTCAACGGCAGGAACAGCAGCGCGTAGCGATCGGCCAGGCGCACCAACGGCGCCTTGGCGGCCTGCGCCGCCTCGACCAGCCGCACGATGCCGGCGTAGGTGCTCTCCGCCGCGGTGGCGGTGGCACGCAGGTCGAAGGGGCCGCCGCCATTGACCGTGCCGCTGCGCACACGCTCTCCCGCCTCCCGCTCCACCGGCCGCGCCTCGCCGGTGAGCGCCGACTCGTCGAGCACCGCCGCCGCCCCTTCCACCACCCCGTCGACCGGCAGCACCTCGCCCGGCTTGACCAGCAAGCGATCGCCGGGGCGGACCGCCTCGAGAGGAGGCGCGGTGAGCCCCTCCCCCTCGTAGCGGTGCACCACCCGCGGCGCCCGCGACACCAGGGCCGACAGCTCGCGACGGGCGCGCGAGTCGGCGTACCCCTCGAGCACCTGGCCGCCCGATAGCATCAGCGCCACCACCGCCCCCGCCAGGTACTCGCCGAGGGCCAGCGCGCCGGCCATGGCCAGCAGGGCGATCAGGTCGACGCCGGTCTGGCCGCGCAGCAGGTCACGGGCCACCGTCCAGGTCAGCGGTACCAGGGCGGCGACGGTGGTGGCGGCCCAGGCGAGCCCGGCCCATCCCGGCAGCCCCGCGAGCCAGGCGGCGCCGCCGGCGGCCAGGCCCACCACCGTGGCGGCGAGCACCAGACGGTCCTGGAGGGCGGCCCAGGCGGCGACGAAGCGCGACCCCTCCGGCCGGCGGTACATGGCGGCAGGATAACCGAGCGCAGCCCCGCGCCGCCTGACCTGCGACAGGCGCGGCCGGGAACAGCCGTCGCGCCGGTATCCGTCCTAACATCGCGCGGTGGCCGACGCTGCACCGCCCCGCCCGTGGCGGTGCTCGACGCCTATCTGCCGCGAGGTCTGCTCGAGCTGCCTGCCGCCGCCACCGGTGACCCCGTGCCGCTGGCCCGCACCGCCGCGTTCACCGCCCTGGTGCTGTCACCAGCCCCGGCCCGACGATCGCGCCCTCAACACTCGTCGTCCAACCGGTTCGGCGCCCAGGTGGTCGAGCACCCGGCAGAGTCGCTCGCGCGCCTCCGCGGCGATCGGCTCGAGCCGCGGGTTGCCCGCCACCTCGAGCATCGCCGCGGGGTCGGCGATCGACACCACCGAGCCGCCGCGGTCCTCGTAGACGATGACGTTGCAGGGCAGCTGCAGGCCGATCTCCAGCTCGGCCTCGAGGGCGCGATGCGCCAGCGGCGGGTTGCACGCCCCCAGTATCACGTAGCGCCGGAAGTCGGCGTCGAGCTTCTCCTTCAGGGTCTCCCTGACGTCGATGCGGGTCAGCACGCCGAACCCCTCGCGCCGCAGCGCCTCGGTGACGTGCTCGACGGCCACTTCGTAGGGCAGGTCCAGCCGCTGGCGAAGTCCGTAGTCCTGCGTGACCTCGGGCATCGTTCACTCCTCTGCTGCCGTGTTCTCCTCCGCCGCCGCCGTCAGCACCGGGCAGCGGGCCTGCTGCACCACCCGCTTGGCGGTGCTGCCGAAGAGCCACCGCCCCGCGGTCTGGCCGCGGCTCCCCAGCACGATGCAATCACTCTGCCGGTGCGCCGCCTCGGCGGTGATGGCCTCCGCCGGCAATCCCTCGAGCAGCGCCGTTTCGACCCGCAGCCCCTGCTCCCGCCACTTCTCGGCCTCCGACGCCAGCCGCTCGCCGAGCGCCCGCAGCACCTCGCCGCGGTAGGACTCGCTCATCGCGCTCCACCCCTCGAAGGCGTACATGCCGAGGTTCACCGGCGGCTGCCAGCAGTGCAACAGGGCGAGCTCGCATTCCGCGTCGAGCCCGAGCAGCTCCCGCGCCGCCTCGCCGGCGGCGCGGGCGGCCGCGGAGAAGTCGGTGGCCAGCAGTACCCGCCGCGGGGGCAGCGGCATCCCGCCGTCGGTGGGGTGGACGACGAGCACCGGGAAGGTGGCACGGCGCACCACCCGCTCGGCGGTGCTCCCCAGCAGCAGATGGCGGAAGCCGGTCAGGCCGCGCGAGCCCACCGCCACCAGCGCCGCCTGGCGCGCCTCGGCCTCGCTGGCGATCACCGCCGAGGGCTGTCCCAGGTCGAGCCCAGTGGTGACGGCGAGCCGATCGCTGCGCAGGGCGGCAGCACGCTGCTCGAGTCGATCGGCAGCCGCCTGGCGCAGCCCCTCGACGAGATCCGGCGACATCCCCACCAACCCTTCCGGGTCCTCGACCCTGTGGACGGCGTGCACCAGGTGCAGGGCTCGCCCCAGCGCCCGGGCGATGGCGGCGGCCTGTTGCTCCGCCAGCTCGGCAGCGGCGGAGAAGTCGGTGGCGGCGAGGACGGGTCCGGTGCGCATTTTTACCTCCCCCTGGGGACACGTCCCCGAACCCAGTATAGGCAGCGCTCGGTGGACGGCCGCCACCCCGTGGATGGGGGCGGCGCCCACGCTGCGGTGGGCCCGACCGCCACCCCGGGGCGTGTGCCCCGCCCTCGCATCGCACCTACCTACCCGATGGGGCAGCACTTCCCCGCCCCGGCGCGCCGCCGACACCACCCCGCCAGGTCGCGCCCCCTGACGCCGGGCGTCCTAGTCTCCTCTCGTCGCGCCGCGCGCCGGGCGTGCAGCAAGTTGCGCCAACGCAACGACCCCGCCGAGCTCCGCTGAAAAAGTAGCCGACGAGCGGCGACGAAGCGGCCCTGCAGGCCGCCGGGGGCGCCGCCCAAACCTCGAACGGAGGATGACCATGATCGCCAAGCGCAACCACCGGCTCGGGGCGCTGCTGCCCCTGGCCCTCGTCGCCGCCGTCCTCGGCACCGCCTGGTTCTTCGGCTGCAAGAGCGGCCCCACCGAGCAGGCCGGCCGCATCGTCGCCCCCGGCGACGTCGACGGGGTGATCGCGGCCCGCGGCCTCACCCCGGCCGACGTCTACGCCGCCGTCAAGACCTACGTCCCCACCGGCCAGAAGGACGAGTACGTGATCCTCGCCTCCGGCGGCCACTCGGGGCAGATGCTGGTCATCGGCGTCCCCTCGATGCGCCTGCTCAAGGTGGTGGGGGTGTTCACTCCCGAGCCCTGGCAGGGATGGGGGTACTCCGACGAGACCAAGGCGATCCTCGGCCAGGGGCAGGTCGAGGGACGCGACATCACCTGGGGCGACACCCACCACCCGGCGATCTCCGAGACCGCCGGCGACTACGACGGCCAGTACGTCTTCATCAACGACAAGGCCCACGCGCGGATCGCCGTCATCGACCTGCGCGACTTCGAGACCAAGCAGATCCTCAAGAACCCGGTCAGCCTCTCCGACCACGGCGGCACCATGGTGACGCCGGACACCGAGTACGTCATCGAAGGCGGCCAGTACGCCGCGCCCCTGGGGTGGCGCTACGCCGCCCTCGAGGACTACGAAAATGCCTACCGCGGCATGGTGACGTTCTGGAAGTTCGACCGCGACGCCGGCCGGATCGACCAGCAGCGCAGCTTCGCCATCGAGCTGCCCCCCTACTGGCAGGACATCTGCGACGCCGGCAAGCTGGTCTCCGACGGCTGGGCGTTCTGCAACTCGATCAACACCGAGCTCGCCACCGGCGGCATCGAACAGGGCAAGCCGCCGTTCGAGTCGGGGGTGTCGCAGCGCGACATGGACTACCTGCACGTCATCGACTGGCGCAAGGCCGCCGAGCTGGTCGCCGCCGGCAGGGCCCGGCAGGTCGAGGGGTTCGACGTCATCCCGCTGGAGGTGGCCGCGGCGGAGGGCGTGCTGTTCTTCGTGCCCGAGCCGAAGAGCCCCCACGGCGTCGACGTGGCGCCGGGAGGCGAGTACATCGTCGTCTCCGGCAAGCTCGACCCGCACGTCACGGTCTACAGCTTCGAGAAGATCCAGCGGGCGATCGCCGACCGCACTTTCTCCGGCAAGGACCAGTTCGGCGTGCCGGTGATCGACTTCGACGCCGCCCTGGAGACGCAGATCGAGCTCGGTCTGGGGCCGCTGCACACCCAGTTCGACGACAAGGGGTACGGCTACACCAGCCTGTTCCTCGACAGCGCGGTGGCGCGCTGGAGCCTGGGCGGACCCTACGCCGACAAGCACGGCGAGGCCGAGTCCTGGCAGATGGTGCAGAAGATCCCGGTGCACTACAACATCGGCCACCTCGCCGTCGCCGAAGGGGACACCGTGTCGCCGGACGGCAACTGGCTGGTGGCGATGAACAAGTGGTCGGTGGACCGCTTCCTCACCGTCGGCCCGCTGCACCCGCAGAACTTCCAGCTGATCGACATCTCCGGCAAGGGGGAGACGATGCAGCTGCTCTACGACATGGCCATCGGCATCGGCGAGCCGCACTACGCGCAGATCATCAAGGCCGACAAGCTGGCGGCCTGGGACGTGTACCCCGAGATAGGCTGGGATCCGGCGGTGCAGGCGGTACGGACGGGAGCGCCGGCCCTCGGCCAGGAGCGGATCGAGCGGCGCGGCAACACGGTCGAGATCTGGATGACCGGGGTGCGCAGCCACTTCACTCCCGAGCACGTCGAGATCCAGAAGGGCGACCACGTCATCTGGCACATCACCAACGTCGAGACCGCCAAGGACGCCACCCACGGCTTCGCCCTGCCCGCCTACAACATCAACCTGAGCCTCGAGCCGGGAGAGACCACCACCATCGAGTTCGTCGCCGAGCGCGAGGGCGTCTACACCTGGTACTGCTCCGAGTTCTGCTCGGCGCTGCACCTGGAGATGGTGGGCTATCTGACCATCAAGCCCTCGTGACGGGGGCCCCCGCCCCCCCACGTCGGAGAGCCCCATGACCCGCGAGACCCTCGACAAGCTCATCGGCCCCCGCGTCAGCCGCTCGGAGATGGCGGAGGGGCGGCTGCAGTTCCTGGTGCCCACCCTGCTGCTGGGCGCCGCCGGGCTGCTGCTGGTGATCTCCATCTTCCTCCCCTACTGGAAGATGCGCCTGCTGGCGCCCCAGTATCCGGGCGGCCTGGAGGTCCAGGCCTACCTCAATCACCTCGAGGGGGACGTGCGGGAGATCGACGGCCTCAACCACTACATCGGCATGCGGCCGCTGGGAGGGGCGGCGCAGCTCGAGCGCGAGCTGTCGATCGCCGCGGTGGCGGCCATCGCCCTGCTGGCGATCGCCGCGATCTGGATCCACAACCAGTACGCCGCCCTGCTGTCGCTGCCCGCGGCGGTGTTCCCCTTCGCCTTCCTCGCCGACCTCTACTACTGGCTGCGCAATTTCGGCACCAACCTCGATCCCACCGCCCCGCTGTCGTCGTCGATCCACCCCTTCGTGCCGCCGGTGCTGGGGACCGGCAAGATCGGGCAGTTCGCCACCGTCGCCGCTCCTGGAGCCGGCCTCTGGCTGGCTTTCGCGGCCTCGCTACTCATCCTCACCGGCCTGTGGTTCCACCGCCGCGCCTACAAGCCGCTGGTCGACGCCAGCCGCGCCTGAGCGATGATCCGCGCCCTCCCCCTTCTCGCCCTGCTGCTCGCCGCGGCCCCCGCCGCCGCCCGCGAGTGGGTGGTGTCGCCCGACGGCCCCCTGCGCACACCGCAGGAGGCCCTGGCGCGGGCCGCCGACGGCGACCTGGTGCGGGTGCTGGCGGGCACCTACGCGGCCCCGCTGGCGGTGACGCGCTCGGTCACCCTGCAGGGCGAGGGGTGGCCGGTGCTCGACGGCGGCGGCCGCGGCACGGTGGTGCGGATCGAGGCGCCGGGCGTCACCCTGCGCGGCTTCGTGGTGCGGGGCAGCGGCATCTCCCTGGACGAGGAGCACTCCGGGGTCTCCGTCGAGGGGCCGCGAGCGGTGATCGAGGGGAATCGCCTGCAAGACGTCCTGTTCGGCGTCTACCTGCGGCACGCCGCGGCGAGCGTGGTGCGCGGCAACCAGATCCGCGGCAAGACCCTCGCCCTGGGCCGCCGCGGCGACGCCATCCGCGTCTGGAACAGCGACGGCACCACCATCGCCGGCAACCGGGTCCACGGCTCTCGCGACGTGGTGCTGTGGTACTCCAAACGGCTCACCGTCCGCGACAACCACGTCGAGCAGGGGCGCTACGGGCTGCACTTCATGTACTGCGACGACGCCACCATCCAGGGCAACCTGCTGGCCGACAACTCGGTCGGCGCCTTCCTCATGTACTCCCGTCGGCTGCGCCTGGTCGGCAACACCATCGCCGGCAACCACGGCCCCAGCGGCTACGGCGTCGGGCTCAAGGACATGGACGAGCCGCGGGTGGCCGACAATCTGTTCGTCGGCAACCGCGTCGCCGCCTTTCTCGACAGCACGCCCCGGGAGTGGCACGGCTCGGCCACCCTAGAGGGCAACCTGTTCGCCGGCAACGACATCGGCATCCGCCTGATGCCCAGCGTGCGGCGGGTCGACATCCTCGGCAACAGCTTCGTCGAGAACCACGAGCAGGTAGAGCTGGCGGGCGGCGGCGGCGACCCCGGCGCCAACCTCTGGCGGGGCAACTACTGGAGCGACTACGCCGGCTACGACGCCGACGGCGACGGGCTCGGCGACGTGCCCTATCGCTCGCAGCGCCTCTTCGAGAGCCTGCTCGCCCGCAGACCGGAGCTCCGCCTCTTCGCCTACAGCCCGGCGGCGCAGGCGGTGGACTTCGCCGCCCAGGCCTTCCCGCTGGTCCGCCCCCAACCCAAGCTCGAGGACGCGGCGCCGCGCATGCGGCCGCACGTCCCCGCCGGCGCGCCGACGCTGCCGCCGGCCCGCGGCGGCGCCGCCCCCGGCCTCGCCGCGGCCGCTGTGCTGGTGACGGCGGCGCTGCTGGCGCTGCCGGCACACCGGACGCGGCGGCGGCGCCAGGGGTCCCCCGCGTGCGCCCCTGGGCACCCGCCACCAGAGCTCCTCCGGATCCGCTCTCTACCCCGAGGTTCCGCCATGACCGAGCATCCCCTCATCGAAGTCCGCTCGCTGAGCAAGAGCTTCGGCCGCCGCACGGCGCTGGCCGACGTCAGCTTCACCGTCCATCGCGGGCAGGCCGTCGCGCTGTGGGGGGCGAACGGGGCCGGCAAGACGACCGCCCTGCGGGCGCTGCTCGGCGTCATGCCCTGCGACGGCGAGGTCGCGGTCGGCGGCTTCGACGTCCGGCGCCAGGGCAAGCAGGCCCGCCGGCTGCTGGGCTTCGTGCCGCAGGAGATCGCCTTCCCCGAGATGACCGCCGGCGAGGCGCTCGAGCTCTTCGCCCGCCTGCATCGGGCGCCCCTCGACCGCATCGCCGAGCTGGTGGCGAGCCTGGGCCTCGAAGGGGAGCTGGAGGCGGCGGTGCACGGGCTCTCCGGGGGGCGCAAGCAGCGCCTGGCCCTGGCCGTGGCGCTGCTCGCCGACCCGCCAGTGTTGCTGCTCGACGAGGCCACCGCCAACCTCGACGTCGCCGCGCGCCGCGATTTCCTGGAGCTGCTGCTCGAGCTCAAGGCCGCCGGCAAGACGATCGTCTTCTCCTCCCACCGGCCCGAAGAGGTGCTCGCCCTGGCCGACCGCGTGGTCCACCTCGAGGGGGGGCGGCTGCAACCCGAGCGCCCGCCGCGCGAGTTGTTGGCGGACGAGCTGCAGCCGGACCTCGCACCGCCGCCGGGACGGACGGCGGCCGCGGCCCGCGCCGCGGCGCCGCCGACCCCCCTCCCCGCGGCGCCGGGCGGCCGCCTCGCCCTGCACCATCTGGCCAAGGAGACCCGCCATGGCTCCTAGCCTCCGCACCCTCGCCCTGCTCACCCGCAAGGAGCTGCGCGACGCCTGGCGCAATCGCTGGTTCCTGCTCTACGGCACCGCCTTCACCGTCCTCGCCCTGGGCCTCTCCTGGCTGGGCGTCACCGGCGTCGCCCGCACCGGCTTCGCCGGCGCCGGCCGCACTGCCGGCAGCCTGGTCAACCTGGTCATCCTGGTGGTGCCGCTGATGGGGATCACCCTCGGCGCCCAGGCCATCGCCGCCGATCGCGAGCGCGGCTCGCTGCTGTATCTGCTGGCGCAGCCGATCGACACGCTGGAGGTGGTGCTGGCGAAGTTCCTCGGGCTCACCGCCGCCGTCACCGCGGCGCTGCTGGTGGGCTTCGGCGTCACCGGCATGGTGATGGCGGGGAAGGGCGGCTTCGAGCAGGCGGCGCCCTTCCTCGGCTTTCTCGGCTTCGCCGTGCTGCTGGGCGCCGCCTCGGTCGGCCTCGGGTTGCTGATCTCCGCCCTCAGCGCGCGCGCCTCGATGGCAGCCGGGGTCGCCCTGTTCGTGTGGTTGGGCCTGCTGCTGCTCGGCGACCTGGGGCTGATGGGCACCGCCCTCACCATGAAGCTCGAGATCCGCCACCTGCTCGCCGCCGCGCTGGTCAATCCGCTGCAGGTGTTCAAGCTGGGCGCGCTGCTGGTGCTGCGCGGCGGCCTCGAGGCGCTGGGGCCCGCGGGGCTGTTCGCCGCCCGCACCTGGGGAGAGCAGCTGGTACCCCTGCTCGCCTCCATCCTCGCCGCCTGGACCCTGGCCACCGTGGGCGGCACCGCCTGGGTGATGCAGCGCAAGGGGGGGCTGGAGTGACGGCGGTGCGGCGCCTCGGCCCGCTGACCGTGGCCTGGCTGCTGGCGGCCTGCGCCACCGCGCCGGACGCGGCACTGCCGCCGGAGATCCGCTGGGGCGTGGACGAATGCAGCCGCTGCCACATGATCCTCAGCGAGGAGCGCTTCGCCGCCGCAGCGCGCAGCGAGACCGGCGAAGAGGCGCGTTTCGACGACCTGGAGTGCGCCGCCGACTACCTCGCGGCGGGCGGCGCCGGCGGCTGGACCACCTGGGTGGTGACCGACGCCGGCTGGCGGCGCGCCGGCGACGCCTGGTTGGTCTACGAACAGGACCTGGTGACGCCCATGGGCTCCGGTCTGGTCGCCTACGCCAGCGAACAGGCGGCGCGCGATCGGGCGCTCGCCCCAGGCAGCCAGGTGCTGCGCTGGCAGGAGCTGACCGGCGCCGCCGGCGAGCCACCGGACGTCGCGGCGCCGACTCGCGAGCACCCGACGGCGGAGTGACGCCGTCGGGCCCCACCCCGCCGGGTGGCAGGGCGCCCACCTGCTGGCGCGTGGCCGGCCACCCGGCCGGCCGTCGATCCTCCGCGGCCCGCCCCGTACTCTTCCCCCTGCGCCATGCATCGGCCGCATCCCCCCCGCTCTGGCCGCGGCGGCGACGACCGCGGCCTGCGCGAGCTGCGCAGCGCCGCGCTGCTGGCTCCGCTCGTGCTGATCGCGATCTTCGAGGCGATCCGCCTGCTGGTCGCGCCGTCGCTGTCGCCGGTGATGACGCTGCTGCTCGCGGCGGCGGCGGCGCTGGCGGGCTCCGCCGCTTTCTACTACCTGGTCCTGGTCCGCGCCGCCGAGTTGCAGCGCCGGCTGCGGGCGCACAACCGCGAGCTGCTCGCCCTGCACCAGGCGGGCCTCGCCGTCTCGCGGGAGCTGGCCCTCGACGTCGTCCTGCAGACGGTGGTCGACAATGCGCGCGAGCTGCTGGGAGCGCGCTACGGGGCGCTGTCGGTGGTCGACGAGGAGGGGCGCGTCCTGGCGTTCCTGACCTCGGGTATCGACCCCGAGCTGCGGCAGCGGATCGGCGCGCCGCCGCAGGGGAAGGGGCTGCTGGGGGTCGTCCTCTCGCAGGGCAAACGACTGCGCCTGCGCGAGATCGCGGGCGACCCGCGCGCCACCGGCTTCCCGCCCCACCATCCGGTGATGCGCACGCTGCTGGTCATGCCGGTCACGGGCGGGCCCTATCGCGGCAATCTCTACCTCGCCGACAAGGCGGACGGAGAACCCTTCACCGCCGACGAGGAGGAGACGCTGGCGCGGTTCGCCAACCAGGCCTCCATCGCCATCGACAACGCCCACCTGCATCAGGAGGTCCGGGAGCTGGCCGTCGCCCGCGAGCGGGTGCGGATCGCCCAGGAGATGTCGGACGGGCTCGCCCAGGTGCTGGCCTATGTCAACACCAAGACGCAGGTGGTGGGCGAGCACTGCCGCCAGGGCGACCTCGCGGCGGCCGAGCGGCACCTGGGCGAGCTCGCCGAAGCGGCGCGCGGCGTCTACGCCGACGTGCGGGCCCAGATCCTGGAGCTGCGGGCCCCGGCCGCCGGCGAGACCGGGCTGGCCCAGGCGCTCTCGGGCTATGTCGCCGCGTGGCAGGGATATACTCAACTGCAAGTGGATCTGGATCTGCCGGCAGAGGAGCTGGACCTCCCCCCGGACGTCGAGCTGCAGCTGCTGCGCATCACGCAGGAGGCGCTGACCAACGTGCGCAAGCACGCCCGCGCGAGCAACGTGAGGGTGGCGATCTGGCGGGAGCCTTCGCGCGTGCGGCTGCTCGTCGACGACGACGGCGTCGGGTTCGACCGCAATGCCGCCAAGGGTGCGTCGCACCCACGCTTCGGCCTCAACTCCATGCTCGAACGAGCCGAGTCGCTGGGGGGCGCTCTGACGATCGACTCGCAGCCCGAGGAAGGCACCCGCCTGGAGGTGGTGCTGCCCGTTTCCACCGCCGCCGACAAGGAGAACGCCCATGCGCCTGTTGATAGCTGACGATCACGCACTGTTCCGGGGCAGCCTGCGCAGCCTGCTCGAGACCCGCGGCATCGAGGTGGTGGGCGAGGCCGGCAACGGCCGCGAGGCCCTGGATCTGGCCCAGCGGCTGGAGCCGGAGGTGGTGCTGCTCGACTTGTCGATGCCGGTGATGTCGGGACTGGAGGTGATCCCGCTGCTCTCCGAGCAGCAGCCGGAGGCCAAGATCGTGGTGCTCACCGCCTCCACCGAAGACGACGACCTGTTCGAGGCGCTCAAGGCGGGGGCGCATGGCTACCTGCTCAAGAACCTCGAGGCGGACTCGTTCTTCGAGCT
This sequence comes from Thermoanaerobaculia bacterium, assembly GCA_035546355.1. Lineage (GTDB taxonomy): Bacteria > Acidobacteriota > Thermoanaerobaculia > Multivoradales > JAIOJS01 > DATKEH01. The sequence continues at coordinate 12,088 of DATKEH010000175.1, read as the reverse complement.
GCTCGACGGGGTGCTCGAGGGGCAGCCGGCGCTGACGCCCGAGCTGTCGCGCAAGGTGCTGCAGGCGTTCGCCAAGGGCGGGCAGGCGCAGCCCGAGCGCAAGGACCCGGACGCCCTCACCGACCGCGAGATGGAGGTGTTGCAGCTGATGGTCGACGGGGTGACCTCCAACCGCCAGCTGTCGCGGCGCCTCAACGTCAGCGAGAACACGGTCAAGTTCCACGTCCGCAACATCCTCGACAAGCTGCACCTGCACAACCGCGCGCAGGCGGTGAGCTACGCCCTGCGCAAGAAGGTGGTCGAGCCCGAGGGCTAGCCAGCGGTCGGTCGCGACGCACGGCCGGGCGTGGGGCGGCCCTGGGCTCCAACCGGCTCTCGGTGTCGATCTGGACGTAGGGGCCGGCCTCTGCGCCGGCCCGGGCGGGGATGGACATCTGGGGGCGCGGGGCCCGTCCGGCGGCGCCGCTCCGGGGGCGATCATGACCCCGGTCATACGCGGGCTTCCCGGGGGGTCGTACTGTGCCCCCATGACGGTCCTCGAGGTCCTGCCCAGCCCGACCCGCGAGGCCGCGGCGCGCTGGGACGACGCCGAGTGCGCGCGGTGGGCCGCCTGCGGCGAGCCGGCGGACCTCGGCCGCTGCGTCTACGTCACGCGGCTGCTCGGTGCCGATCGCGCTCTGGTGCTCCACGGCGGCGGCAACAGCTCGGTGAAGGTCCTCGGGCGCGACCTGGTAGGCCGTCCGCGGCAGGAGCTGTACGTCAAGGGCAGCGGCCAGGACATGGCCACCATCGCCGCCGACGGCTTTTCGCCCCTCGACCTCGGGCCGCTGCGTCGGCTGCTCGAGCTCGAGGCGCTGGACGACGAGGAGATGCTGCGCCAGCAGCGGTGCGCGCTGCTCGATCCCGCCGCCCCCGCCCCGTCGGTCGAGACCCTGCTGCACGCCTTCCTCCCCCATCGCTTCGTGCTGCACGCCCATCCCGAAGCGCTGCTGGCCCTGTTGCAGACGCCGGGGGGCGCGGAGCGGGCGCGGCGCCTGTTCGAGCCCGAGCTGCTGGTGGTGCCCTACGTGCAGCCGGGCTTCGCGCTGGCCCGCAAGGTGGCCGAGTTGTGGCAGCGCCGAGGCGGCGACGGCGTCGCGGGGCTGGTGCTGCTCCACCACGGCGTCTTCACCTTCGCCGACGATGCGCGAACGGCCTGGGAGCGGCTCTCTCGGGCGGTGTCGCGGGCCGCCGCCGAGCTGCCGCCGCTGCCGCCGGCCCGCCGGGCGTTTTCCGGGCCGCGCTGGACGCCGCTGGAGATCGCGGCGCTGCGCCGCGAGATCAGCCGCCTGGCCGAGCGCCCGCTGGTGGTGCACCTCGACGACAGCGACCTGGCGCGGCGATTCGCCGCCTCGCCCCAGGCAGGCGAGCTGGTGCGACGCGGCCCGCTGACGCCGGACGACGTGCTGCGCACCCGCCGCACCGCCGCGCTGGTGCCCCACCCCGGTCAGACCCGCGCCGTGCTCGCCCGCTGGGCGCGCGACTACCGCGGCGAGTACCGGCGCTTCGCCGGCGGCCGCCGGCTGCGCATGCTCGACCCGGCGCCGCGGCTGATCGTCGTGCCCGGCAACGGGATCTTCGCCGCCGGCCCCACCGCCAGGGCGGCGCGGATCGCCGGCGAGCTCTATCACCGCACCGTAGAGGCCATGCTGCGGGCCGAGGGGGCGGGGGGATTCCGCCCCCTGTCGGCACGGCGGATCTTCGACATGGAGTACTGGGCGCCGGAGCAGGCCAAGCTGGCTCGCCAGGGGGAGCCGCTCCCGCTGCTGGGGCGGGTGGCGCTGGTCACCGGCGCCGCCGGCGGCATCGGCGGCGCCATCGTCGAGGCGCTGATGGCGGCGGGCGCCGCGGTGGCGGGCGTCGACCGCATCCCCACGCCGCAGCGCGACGGCTACCTCGGCATCCCCTGCGACGTCACCGCGGCCGGGGCCCTGGAGGGCGCCGTGGCCCGCACCGTCGAGTCCTTCGGCGGTCTCGACCTGGTCGTCGCCGGCGCCGGGGTGTTCCCCGGCGGCGATCCCATCGAGCTGCTCGACCCGCAGCAGTGGCAGCGGACGCTGGAGGTGAACTGCACATCCGGCCTCACCCTGCTGCGCCACGCCGTCCCCCTGCTGAAGCTGGCGCCGGCAGGCGGCTCGGTGGTGGTGGTCGGCTCCCGCAACGTGCTGGCGCCGGGCCCGGGAGCCGCGGCCTACTCCGCCTCCAAGGCGGCGCTGACCCAGCTGGCGCGCGTCGCCGCTCTCGAGCTCGCCCCCTTCGGCATTCGCGTCAACGTGGTGCACCCCGACGGGGTGTTCGACACCGGCCTGTGGACGCCGGAGGTGCTGGCGGCGCGGGCGCGGCAGTACGGGATCAGCGTCGCCCAGTACCGGCGCCGCAACCTGCTGCACACCGAGGTCACCTCCCGCGATGTCGCCCGCCTGGCGGTGGCGCTGTGCACCGACACCTTCCGCTGCACCACCGGCGCGCAGATCCCGGTCGACGGCGGCGACGCGCGGGTCGTGTAGCCGACCTGCCGCCGCAGGCCGACCTCGTCGGCACGGCTCTTGCGACGCGCCTTCCGGCGAGGACGAAGCAGTGACCTGGAGGAGCTCGATGCCCACCCCCCGCACCCGGGCCGCCGTCGCCGCCACCTGCGCGGCGGTCGCCGCGCTGCTGTTCCTCACCTGCCAGACCAACGACGCGAACGAACGCTGGACCCCCAGCCCCCCGTCGGCGCGAGGCGGACCCACGGTCGTCGTCTCGCCGCAGCAGGCGCCCCCCGGCACGCCCGTCAGCATCACCGCCACCGGGTTCCCCGCCGGTCAGGAGGTGGGGATCGGCGCCGGGCCGCCGCGCTCCGAGTACGGGCTGTTCGCTCGCGGCACCACCGACGCCCGGGGAGGCCTGCGGACGACGGTGACGGTGCCGCAGTGGGCCGAGCCGGGCGACACCCTGATCTTCGCCGTCACCGTCCTCGGCACCGACACCGCCGGTCGCTCCGACCTGTTCCGCGTCCTCACGACGGAGGGCGGCGCGGACGACCCACCGGGGGACGGCGACGGCACCATCGAGGTCACCGGCACCCTCACTGGCGAGGGCGTCGAGTGCCAGGCGCTGCGGGCCGCGGACGGCGACCTCTACACGTTGACCGGCGACCTCGGCGACGCCCGGCAGGGCGACCGCGTGCGGGTGCGAGGCACGATCGTCCAGATCTCCTACTGCATGCAGGGCACGACGATCGCGGTGACGCACCTGGAGCCGGTCGAGAGCGAATCGTGAGCGAGCCGGACGGCAGCCCGCGGTGGCGACGGCCGAGCTCCCCTCGCGGCGCGGCCCTGCTGGCGAGCCTCGCGCTGCTCGCGGCCCCGGCGTCCCGGGCCCAGGAGCAACCCGTGCTCTCGGTGGCCGACATCGCCCTCGCCGAAGGGGACGGCAGCACCACCACCTTCACCTTCGTGGTTTCGCTCACCCCCCGCACCGATCGGGTGGTCACCGTCGACTACGAGACCCGCGACGACTCGGCCAGCGTGGCCGCGGGCGACTACGTCGCGGCGGCCGGCACCTTGACGCTGCCTCCTGGCACCGACTCGGCGGCGATCGACGTGCTGGTCAACGGCGACCTGGTAGAGGAGCCCGACGAGGTCTTCCACCTGGTGCTGTCCAACCCCACCCACGCGCGGCTCGGCGACGCCGTGGCCGCCGGTGTGATCCTCGACGACGACGGGCCGGCCCCTCCCGGCGAGGGGCCGCAGCTCGACATCGGCGACGCGGTGGTCGCCGAGGGGGACGGAGGCCGGGTCCAGGCCGTGTTCACCCTCACGTTGTCCACCACCTCGCGCCAGCCCGTCAGCGTCGACTTCGCCACCGCCGACGGCAGCGCCACGACCGGCGAGGACTACGTGGAGACGGCGGGGCAGATCCTGTTTCCGCCGGGGACCACCACGCGACAGCTGCAGGTGGCGGTCCTCGGCGACGTCGAGGACGAGGGCGACGAAGACTTCCTGGTCGAGCTGTCGGCGCCGGTCAACGCGACCCTGGGGACCGCCGTGGGGGTGGGGGTGATCGAGGACGACGACGGCCCCGGCGGGGCGTCCCTGGAGGCGCTCGGCTCGCCCGGCCGCACCGGCCGCCCCGGCGAGATGGTCGTCCTGCAGGTGCGGCTGCGCAGCGCCGGCGGCGAGCCGGTGCGAGGCACCCTGGTGCAGTGGGGCCTCGATGGCGACGGCGAGCTGCTCGACGGCGCCACCACGGCGACCGACGAGAACGGGCGGGCGGCGCAGCGGGTGCGGCTCGGCGACAACCCGGGGCACCTGGCGGTGCGCGCCGAGCACCCGGGGAGCCACAGCGCCGTCGTCTACCAGATCACCGTCGGCTCGCGGCCGTAGCGGCAGCGGACGGTACAATCCACCCGGAAACGGGAGTGCCGCTCCCGCCCGAAGAGGAGGACCGATGCGAGCCACCTCCGCCACCGCCGTCACCGTCGCCGCCGTCACCGCCGCCGCGCTCTCCCTCACCGCCGCCGCCCCGGCGCCCGACCCCGGCGCGCCCGACGCGGCGACGGTGTCGATCCACGAGTGGCCGGTTCCCTGGGAGGCGAGCCGGCCGCGCGACCCCTACGTCGCTGCCGACGGCGCGGTGTGGTTCGTCGGCCAACGCGGCGACTACCTGGCGTGGCTCGATCCCGAGAGCGGCGAGATGGGCCGCCACGACCTCCCCGACGGCACCGGCCCGCACAACCTGGTGGTCGACGGCGAGGGCGGCGTCTGGTACGCGGGGAATCGCGCCGCCCACATCGGCCGCCTGGCCCCTGGCGAGGAGGCGATCGAGACGATCGCGATGCCCGACCCGGCCGCGGCCGACCCCCACACCCTCGTCCTGGGCGAGGACGGCGCCCTCTGGTTCACCGTCCAGGCGGGGAACTTCGTCGGCCGGCTCGACCGCGGCAGCGGCGAGGTGCGGCTGCTGGCGGTGCCCACCGCCAAGGCCCGCCCGTACGGCATCGTGGTGGACGCCGCCGGGCGCCCCTGGTTCACCGAGTTCGGCGCCGACAAGCTGGGCACCGTCGACCCGCAGACGATGACCCTCGAGGAGGTCGCGCTGCCGCGCCCCGAGGCGCGCCCGCGGCGCCTGGCGGTCACCCCCGATCAGAAGGTGTGGTACGTCGACTACGCCGAGGGCTTCCTGGGCCGCTACGATCCCGAGAGCGGGGCCTTCGAGGAGTGGCCGGTGCCGGGTGGTGGCGAGGCCCGCCCCTACGGCATGGCGGCCGACGACCGCGGCCGGCTCTGGTTCGTCGAGACCGGCCACGACCCCAACCGGCTGGTCGGCTTCGACCCCGCCGGCGAGCGCTTCTTCGCCATCACGCCGATCGCCAGCGGCGGCGGGTCGGTGCGCCACATGGTCTTCCACCCCCCGAGCCGCGCCCTGTGGTTCGGCACCGACGCCAACACCATCGGCCGTGCGCTGGTGCCCTGAGCCGGGGCGGCCGCCGCGCGCGACCGTGGCGGCGCTGGTCGCGGCGGCGGTGGCCCTGGCGGCACCGTCGCGCGGCACCGCCCATCTCGACCAGCCGCCGGCCGGCCACACCGGCGGCTTCGGCGAGCCCACCTGCGCCTCCTGCCACCGCGGCGCGCCGCTCGACGCCGCCGGCGGCTCCCTCTCCCTGGACGCCCCGGCGACGTTCGCTGCCGGTGAGGAGTATCGGATCGCGGTGCGCCTGGAGCGCGCCGGCATGCGGCGCGCCGGGTTCCAGCTCAGCGCCCGCTTCGCCGAAGGCGAGGGAGCCGGGCGCCAGGCCGGCGAGCTGACCGCGGTATCCGCGGGAGCCCAGCTCGTCGCCGCCCACGACGTGACCTACGCCGCGCAGACCGCCGACGGCGCGAGGGTCGGCGAGGGCGAAGCCCGGTGGACGGTCGGCTGGCGGGCGCCGGCGGCGGCGGATGCGCCGGTCCTCTTCCACCTCGCCGCCAACGCCGCCAACGACGACGACTCGGAGCTCGGCGACCACGTCTACCTCGCCTCCGCCGTCAGCCGACCCGCCGCGGCGCGGCCGCTGCTGGTCACCGGCGGCACGGTGGTGACCTTCGACGCCGCCGGGACGGTGCTCGCCGACGGCGCGGTGGCGGTGGTCGGCGAGCGGATCGCGGCGGTGGGCGCGGCCGGCGACCTCGCCCGCCGCTATCCCGCCGCCGAGCGCATCGACGCCCGCGGCGCGGTGGTGCTGCCAGGGCTGATCAACGCCCACACGCACGCGCCGATGGTGCTGTTCCGCGGCCTCGCCGACGACCTGCCGCTGATGGAGTGGCTCGAGGAGCACATCTTCCCCGCCGAGGCGGCCCACGTCGACGAGGAATTCGTGCGCGCCGGGACGAGGCTGGCGTGCCTCGAGATGCTGCGCGGCGGCACCACCACCTTCGTCGACATGTACTACTTCGAGGACGCCATCGCCGAGGAGGTGGAGCGCTGCGGCATGCGCGCCGTCCTCGGCGAGACGCTGATCGACTTCCCGGCCCCCGATCACCCCACCTGGGAGGCGGCGGTGGCCTACACCCGCCGCTTCGTCGAGCGCTGGCGCGGCCACCCGCGCATCACCCCGGCGGTGGCGCCGCACGCCCCGTACACCGTCTCGCCGGAGCACCTGGTCGCGGCGCACGCCCTCGCCGCCGAGCTCGACGTGCCGCTGCTCGTCCACCTCGCCGAGGACCGCGCCGAGATCGAGCAGGTGCGGCAGCGCACCGGCCGAACCTCCATCGAGCTGCTCGCCGGGCTCGGCGTGCTCTCCGACCGCCTGCTCGCCGCCCACGTGGTGTGGCCGACGGCAGAGGAAATCGAGCTGCTGGCCGCGCACGGCGTCGGCGTCGCCCACTGCCCGCAGTCGAACATGAAGATCGCCGCCGGCGTGGCGCCGGTGCCGGACCTGCTCGCCGCCGGCGTGGCGGTGGGCATCGGCACCGACGGCGCGGGGTCGAACAACGACCTCGACCTGTGGGAGGAGGTCGACACCGCGGCCAAGCTGCACAAGGTCACCCGCGGCGACCCCACCGTGCTGCCCGCCCGCCAGGCGTTCGAGCTGGCGACGATCGGCGGCGCGCGCGCCCTCGACATGCAAGGGGAGATCGGCTCGCTGGAGCCGGGCAAGCGGGCTGACCTGGTGGTAGTGCGCGCCACCGGCCTGCACCAGTGGCCGCAGGACCCGGCCGTCAACCCCTACTCCTTCCTGGTCTACGCCACCAAGGCCGCCGACGTCGACACGGTGCTGGTCGACGGTCGCGTCGTGGTGCGCGGCGGCCGCGTGCTCACCCTCGACGAGCAGGAGGTGCGCGCCCACGCCGCGGCGCTGCGGGCGCGCCTCGAGGGCGGCCCGACCCCGCCCTGAGCTCCACCGTGCCGGGGCGCAGCGCGGCTTTGCCTCCACCGGCAGTGTCGATAGACTCCCTTCGCAATCGACCGCAAGGAGGGGAAGCCATGCCAGACGCCCGGATGCGCTTTGCGTGCGGTGTTGGGCTCGTCGCATCGCTGCTCGCCTGGCCGGCAGCGCCGGCGGCCGCGCAGGAACCGGCCGAGCAGGAGGAGGAGCAGGAGCGGCAGGCGGGCGAGGTCGCGCCCGCGCCGGTGGTCGACGAGATCACCGTCACCGCCCGCAAACGCGCGGAGGACGTCCAGCAGGTGCCGCTGGCGATCTCGACGCTCGACAAGGAGGAGCTGGAGGCGCTGACCGTCGGCGGCGTCGACGTCCGCTTCCTCTCGGCGCGGGTGCCGAGCCTGGTGCTGGAATCCTCCTTCGGGCGCTCCTTCCCGCGCTTCTACATGCGCGGGCTGGGCAACACCGACTTCGACCTCAACGCCTCGCAGCCGGTGTCGATGATCTACGACGAGGTGGTGCTGGAGAACCCGGTGCTCAAGGGGATGCCGGTGTGGGACGTCGAGCGCGTCGAGGTGCTGCGCGGCCCGCAGGGGACGCTGTTCGGCCGCAACACCCCGGCGGGCATCGTCAAGTTCGACACCGTGCGGCCGTCACAGACCCGCGACGCCTTCCTGCGCGCCTCCTACGGCACCTTCGACACCGTCGACCTGCGCGGCGCCGCCGGCGGCCCGCTCACCGACACCCTTTCGGCACGCTTCTCGGGCCTCTTCCAGTCGCGCGGCGACTGGGTCGACAACCGCTTCACCGGCGAGGACGACGCCCTCGAGGGGTACACCACCGGCGCGGCGCGGCTGCAGCTGCTGTGGGAGCCCAACGAGCGCTTCAGCGGCCTGCTCAACCTCCACGCCTGGGACGTCGACGGCACCGCCCGGGTGTTCCGCGCCAACATCCTCGAGCCGGGAAGCAACCGGCTGGTCGGCGGCTTCGACCCGGAGGTGGTGTTCCACGACGGCCGCAACCAGCAGGACATCGAGGGGCAAGGGGCGGTGTTGAAGCTCGAGTACGACCTGGGCATGGCCACCCTCACCTCGATCACCGGCTACGACACGCTGGAGATGTTCAGCCGCGGCGACATCGACGGCGGCTTCGGGGCCGTGTTCGCGCCCCCTTCGGGACCGGGCTTCATTCCCTTCCCGTCGGAGAGCGCCGACGGGCTGCCCGACCTCGACCAGCTCACCCAGGAGGTGCGGCTGGCCAGCCACGGCGACGGACCCCTCGGCTGGCTGGTGGGCCTCTACCTCTTCGACGAGAGCCTGCGCATCGAGACCTTCAGCTTCAACAGCCTGGCGCCGGGCAACCCCCGGGACGGCTTCGCCTTCCAGGAGCAGGACACCGAGTCGTGGGCCCTGTTCGGCTCGCTGAGCTACGAGCTCGGCGAGCGCTGGAAGCTCCAGGGCGGGCTGCGCTACACCCAGGACGAGAAGGACTTCTCCGCCGAGCGGCCCGACCCCACCTTCCAGACCCCGACGGTGGCGCCGATCACCCGCCGCACCGACGTCGATCTCACCAGCTGGGACGTCTCCGCCACCTACGCGGTGAGCGAGGACGTCAACGTCTTCGGTCGCGTGGCGACGAGCTTCCGGGCGCCCAGCATCCAGGGGCGCATCCTGTTCTGCCCCGACTTCGAGGGGGGCGTCAACCCCGCCACCAACTGCGTCTCGGTGGCCGACGAGGAGGAGGTGCTGTCGACCGAGATCGGTGTCAAGAGCACGCTGTTCGATCGCCGGTTGCGGCTCAACCTCACCGGCTACCGCTACACCGTCGACGGGCAGCAGATCGTCGCGGTCGGCGGCCAGTTCAACACCGCCACGCTGCTCAACGCCGACGAGACCGAGGGCCTGGGCTTCGAGGCCGACGTGCAGATCGCCCCCACCACCGCCTGGCTGATCACACTCGGCGTCAGCTACAACGACACCGAGATCCAGGATCCCGGCCTGGTCGTCGCCCCCTGTGGCGGCGGCTGCACCATCCTCGACCCCATCACCCCGGCGGGCCTGGTGCGGGTGGACGGCAACACCCTCCCCCACGCCCCCAAGTGGATCGCCAACGGCATCGTCGACTACCGCCAGCCGGTCGGTACCGGCGTCTTCGTCGGCAGCGTCGACTTCGCCTACCACGACGAGAAGCACTTCTTCCTCTACGAATCCGAGGAGTTCCGCGACGACGCCTTCGAGCTCGGTCTGCGCCTCGGCTACCTCTTCTCCGACGCCCGCTACGAGGTGGCCCTGTTCGGCCGCAACGTCACCGACGAGGTGATCGTCAAGAACGGCATCGACTTCAACAACCTGACGGGGATGATCAACGATCCCCGGGTCTGGGGCCTGGAGGTGGTGGCGCGCTTCTGAGGGCCGGGCCACCAGGTCGAGCGGTCGACCGCGACGTCGTGACGCGGGGAAGCCCGCGGTCGCAGGCGGATATCATGATGCGGTCGAGTCTCGTGGGAGAGCGTCGCAAATGAACTCCGATGCGCCGCAGCGTACCGGTCGTGCCCTCATCCTCGTCGTCGAGCAGGATCCGGCCATGCGCCGGCTCGAGCGCTTCTTCCTCGAGCAGGCCGGGTTCACCGTCGAGTTCGCCGCCGACGGGCAGCACGGCCTGGAGACGGCGAGGCGGCTGCGTCCCGACATCGTCGTGGCGGAGATCCTGGTCGGCGGCATGGACGGGCTCAGCGTCTGCCGCGCCCTCAAGAGCGACCCCGCCAGCCGCTCGATCATCGTCCTCGTCTTCAGCATCCTCGCCGCCGAGGCACGAGCCCGCGAGGCCGGCGCCGACGCCTTCCTGCGCAAGCCGCTCGACGACGTCCGCCTGGTGAGCACGGTGGAGGCCTTGCTCGCCCAACACCGAACAGGAGAAGCTGCCCGCGATGGAGCGGATTAGCACCGGCAACCGAAACCTCGACCGTATCCTCTGCGGCGGGCTGCCCCGGCACTCCATCAACATGGTGATGGGGCTGCCGGGAACCGGCAAGACGATCCTCGCCCAGCAGCTCGTCTTCGCCACCGGCACCGCGGAGCGGCCCGCGCTCTACGTGACGACGATTTCCGAGCCGCTGCCCAAAGTGGTCACGTATCTCCAGGGCATGCGCTTCGCGGATCTGGATCGCCTGGGTCGCGAGGTGCGGTACCACAGCCTGGCCGAGGCGCTGCAGGAACGGCCTGACCAGCTCGACGAGCACATCGCCGAGCTGATTCAGGAGCACCGTCCGCAAGTGATCGTGATCGACTCGTTCAAGGCGATCATGGAGCTGGTGCCGGAGCCGACGCGATGGCGCACCGCGGTCTTCGCGCTGGCGCAGATCGTCACCGCCTACGACCTGACCACCGTGTGGGTCGGCGAGTACGACAGCGACGCCATTTCCCGGCTGCCCGAGTTCGCGGTCGCCGACGGCATCCTGCAGCTGCGGCGTACGTTCCCCGGCTCGCGCGACGACCGATTCCTGCAGGTGATGAAGCTGCGCGGCAGCAGCTTCCTGGACGGCGAGCACGCCTTCACCCTCTCGGCCGCGGGGCTGGAGGTGTTCCCGCGCCTCGTCGGACCACCGCCCGCACAACGCGCCGAACCGGTGGAACGGCTGCAGACCGGCATCGATGGCCTCGATTCGATGGTCGAGACGGGCTGGCTACGCGGCACCTCGACCCTGGTAGCGGGGCCTTCGGGCGCCGGCAAGACGATGCTGGGTCTGCACTTCCTCCGCCACGGCGTGGAACAAGGCGAGCCGGGGCTGCTGGTGAACTTCCAGGAGAGCCCCGGCCAACTGCACCGCGCCATGGCCAGCCTGGGCTGGGATGGGGAGGCCCTGATGGCTGCGGGCCTGGACATCTTGCACACCTCACCGGTCGAGCTGCAGATGGACACCATCGTCCAGGAGATGTTGCGCCGCATCGCCGGCCGGGGCGTGCGCCGCATCGTCATCGACGCCCTCGGCGACCTCGAGAGGGCCGCGGCCGACCCACGGCGGTTCTCCGACTACGTCTACGCTCTGACGCAGGAGTTTGCATCGCACCGGCTGACGGCCCTGCTGATGCTGGAGACGCCCGCCGGGCCGAATGAACAGCGGTGGAGCGGCGAGGAGATCTCTTACATGAGCGACAACATCCTGCTGCTGTCGATGGACATGGGGGAGGACCTCGTCCGCACGATCCGGGTGGTCAAGACCCGCGGCAGCGCCCATGACGGCAGGCGCCACGTGCTCCGCATCGGTCACCAGGGAATCGCCGTCGAGTAACGGCATGGACCCTCGCCTCCGCGATCTGCTGGCGATCAACCGCGCGATCGCCGAGACGCTCGACTACGAGCGGGTCCTCGAGCTGGTGGTCGAGAAGACGGCCGAGCTCACGGCCGCCGAAGAGTGCGCCCTCCTGCTTCGTGACGACGCCGGGATGGCGCGGGTCGTCGCGTCACGCGGGATCGAGCATGACCGGGCGCAGGGGTTCTCGGCGCCGCTCGACGAGCGGATCCACTCGGCCCTCCGCGAGCTCCTCTCCTACGAAGAGGCGAGCAGCTTCCTAGCCCGGACTATGCATGAAGGGGCTCGACGAGGTCCCCAGGGGCGGGTGAGGTTGACCGTCCGGCCGCTTGTGCGGGCGTGGGACGCGGATTCAACGCGAGAGTTGTCGTCACGCCGGTCTGCAAGGGTCTGGGCCA
>DATKEH010000174.1:0-5119 GCA_035546355.1 Thermoanaerobaculia bacterium | reverse complement strand
GGCTTCCTCGAGGTGGCGCTGCGCTACTGGTCGGAGGGGTGCGTCACCACCCCGGTCGGCTACCTGGAGGGGTGGTACGTGCGGCCGCAGCACCGCCGCCAGGGCATCGGCAGCGCCCTGCTGGCGGCGGCCGAGGGCTGGGCGCGCCAGCGCAGCGCCCTGGAGATGGCCTCCGACACCGAGCTCGCCGACGCCGACAGCCGGCGGCTGCACCGCGAGATGGGGTACCAGGAGGTCGCCGAGCGGGTGCACTTCCGCAAGCACCTGGGCGAGATCCCGCCCGGCGAGGGCGGCGGGGACGGCGGGGACGGCGGCTGATGGTCGGTGAGCCGCGAGCGGGCCTGCTGCTGCTCGAGGACGGCTCGGTCTTCCGCGGCCAGGCGGTCTCGCCGGGCAGCCGCTTCGGCGAGGTGGTGTTCAACACCTCGATGACCGGCTACCAGGAGATCCTCACCGATCCGTCCTACCTGGGGCAGATCGTGGTGATGACCCAGCCCCACATCGGCAACTACGGGGTGCGCGAGGCGGTGGCCGAGTCGGCCCGTCCGTGGGTGGAGGGGTTCGTCGCCCGGCGCCTCACCGCCCGCCCCTCCTCGCACCTGGCGGAAGCCGGGCTGCCCGCCTACCTGCGGCGCCACCGCATCCCGGCGCTGGAGGGGATCGACACCCGCGCGGTGGTGCGGCGGCTGCGCCAGGAGGGGGCACTGCGCGGCGTCCTCACCTCCGAACGCGACGACGTCGAGGCCCTGCTCGCCGAGGTGCGCGCCACGCCGGCCATGGAGGGCCGCTGCCTGGCGCTGGAGGCCGGCGCCCGCGAGCCCTACGTGGTGCCGGCGCAAGGCGAGGAGCGCTGTCACCTGGCGCTGTGGGACTTCGGCGCCAAGTCCAACATCGTGCGCTCGCTCACCCGCCGTGGGGCGCGGGTGACGGTGCTGCCGGCCGCCACCCCCGCCGCGCGCGCCGCCGAGCTCGGGGTCGACGGAGTGGTGCTCTCCAACGGCCCCGGCGACCCGGCCACGCTCGCCGGCCCGATCGCCGAGATCCGCCGCCTGCTGGAGGGGCCACCGCTGCCGCTGCTCGGCATCTGTCTGGGGCACCAGCTGCTGGGGCTGGCGCTGGGGGGTCGCACCTTCAAGCTCAAGTTCGGCCACCACGGCGGCAACCAGCCGGTCAAGGACCTCGCCAGCGGCCGCACCCTGATCACCAGCCAGAACCACGGCTTCGCCGTCGACCCCGGCTCGCTGCCGCCGCAATGCCGGGTGACCGAGGTCAACCTCAATGACGGCACGGTGGAGGGCTTCGCCGTCGCCGGCCAGCCGGTGCTGTCGGTGCAGTACCACCCCGAGGCGGCGCCGGGGCCGCACGAGGCGGCGACCGTCTTCGACGCCTTCCTCGCCCAGGTCTGCGGTTGATCGCCGGCGGCGGCGGAACGCCTCAGCCCACCCGCCGTCGCCCGCCGATCAGGCTCAGTACCGCGACGAAGAGGGCGGCGCCGATGATCGACCAGACGATCGGGAAGCGGGCGCCGCCGACGTCGACCAGGAACAGCTCGGGCAGCCCGGCGAGCCGCGACAGCCACGCCCCCAGGAGCGCGCCGATGAAGCCGACGGCGACGGCGGCGAGACAGCCGCCGCGCGAGTAGCCGACGAGCGCCTGGGCGATGGCGCCGCAGACGCCGGCGATCAGTAGCAGGATCAGCCACTCGACGATGGTCATGCTCCCTCCCTTCGGCTGCCGCCCCACGCCGCGCGGGGCGGGACGACTCCACCCTACCGCACCAGCGGCCCCGGGTTCCCCGGTAGCGACCCTGCCGAGAGGGCGTCACCGGCTCACCCTGGGCTAGACTGCCCCCGCCGTGCCCCGCCGCGACGACCTCGCCTCGATCCTCGTCCTCGGCTCGGGGCCGATCGTCATCGGCCAGGCCTGCGAGTTCGACTACTCGGGCACCCAGGCCTGCCGGGTGCTGCGGCGCGAGGGGTACCGGGTGGTGCTGGTCAACTCCAACCCGGCCACTATCATGACCGACCCGCAGTTCGCCGACGCCACTTACGTCGAGCCGCTGACGCCGCAGGTGGTGACCGCGATCGTGCGCCGCGAGCGCCCCGACGCCATCCTGCCGACGGTGGGCGGCCAGACCGGCATCAACCTGGCCCTCGCGCTGGACGAGTCGGGGCTGCTGGCGGAGCTCGGCGTCGAGCTGCTCGGCGCCTCCGCCGACGCCCTGCGCCTGGGCGAGGACCGCCAGCTGTTCAAGGCGGCGATGGAGGAGATCGGCCTGGAGGTGCCGCAGAGCGGCTACGCCGAGAGCCTCGAGGAGGCGCAGGCCATCGCCGAACAGCTCGGCCTGCCGCTGATCGTCCGCCCCAGCTTCACCCTCGGCGGCGAGGGCGGCGGCACGGTCTACAACCGCGACGAGCTCGAGGACGTGGTCGCCGCGGCGCTGCGCGCCAGCCCGGTGCAGCGGGTGCTGCTCGAGCAGTCGGTGCTGGGGTGGAAGGAGTTCGAGCTCGAGGTGATGCGCGACCGCGCCGACAACGCCATCGTCGTCTGCTCGGTGGAGAACGTCGACGCCATGGGGGTGCACACCGGCGACTCGATCACCGTCGCGCCGCAGCAGACCCTGTCGGACGTCGAGTACCAGGAGATGCGCGACGACGCCTTCCGGGTGATCCGCCGCGTCGGGGTGGCCACCGGCGGCAGCAACATCCAGTTCGCCGTCGACCCCTCGAGCGGCCGGCGGGTGGTGATCGAGATGAACCCGCGGGTGTCGCGCTCCTCGGCGCTGGCCTCCAAGGCCACCGGCTTCCCCATCGCCAAGATCGCCGCCCTGCTGGCGGTGGGCTACACGCTGGACGAGATTCCCAACGACGTCACCGGCAAGACCTGGGCGGCGTTCGAGCCGTCGCTCGACTACACGGTGGTCAAGATCCCCCGCTGGGCGTTCGAGAAGTTCCCCGACACCCCGCCGACGCTGGGCACGGCGATGAAGTCGGTGGGGGAGGTGATGGCCATCGGCGGCACCTTCCCCGAGGCGCTGATGAAGGGGCTCGCCGCCCTCGAGCTGGACGGCAAGCTGGGGGAGCGGGAGCGGCGGATGTCGGATCCCGTGCGGCTGCGACGGCGGCTGGCGGTGCCCAACTGGGAGCGCCTGTTCGCCGTCTTCGCCGCCCTGCGCCAGGGGTGGACGGTGGAGGAGGTGGCGGCGGCCACCGCCATCGACCCCTGGTTCCTCGAGGAGATCCGCGGCATCGTCGAGCTCGAGGCCGAGCTCGCCTGCTGGGACGCGGCCTCGGCCCCGGCGGGGTTGCTGCGCCGCGCCAAGCAGGCCGGGCTCTCCGACGCGCGCTTGGGCGAGCTGCTGGGGGCGCCCGAGGAGACGGTGCGCGGCGCCCGCATCGCCGCCGGCGTGCGGCGGGTGTTCAAGCGCGTCGACACCTGCGCCGCCGAGTTCCCCGCCACCACGCCGTACCTCTACTCCACCTTCGGCGAGGAGGACGAGGCCGCCCCCGACGCGCGGCGCAAGGTGGTGATCCTCGGCTCGGGCCCCAACCGCATCGGTCAGGGGATCGAGTTCGACTACTGCTGCGTCCACGCCGCCTTCGCCCTGCGCGACATGGGGTTCGAGACGGTGATGGTCAACTGCAACCCCGAGACGGTGTCGACCGACTACGACACCTCCGACCGCCTCTACTTCGAGCCGCTCACCCTCGAGCACGTGCTGGCGGTGGTCGAGCGCGCCCCCCCGGAGGGGGTGATCGTGCAGATGGGCGGCCAGACGCCGCTCAAGCTGGCGCGCGGCCTGGAGGCGGCGGGGGTGCCGATCTGGGGCACCCAGCCCGACGCCATCGACCTGGCCGAGGACCGCGAGCGGTTCGGGGCGCTGCTCGCCGCCGAGGGGATCGCCCAGCCCGAGGCCGGCAACGCCCGCACCCTCGCCGAGGCCCGCGAGGTGGCGGCGCGCATCGGCTACCCCCTGCTGGTGCGCCCCTCCTACGTCCTCGGCGGCCGGGCGATGATCGTCTGCTACGACGAGGGCACGCTCGGCCGCTACATGCGCTACGCCTCCGAGATCTCCCCCGGCAAGCCGGTGCTGCTCGACCGCTACCTCGACGGCGCGGTGGAGCTCGACGTCGATCTCGTAGCCGACGGCGAGCGGGCGGTGGTGTGCGGCATCCTGCAACACGTCGAGGAGGCCGGCGTCCACTCCGGCGACTCGGCGGCGCTGCTGCCCCCGTTCAGCGTGCCGGCGGCGGCGCTCGAGGAGATGCGCGACATCGGCCGCCGCCTCGCCGCCCGCCTGGGAGTGGTGGGGCTGATGAACGTGCAGTTCGCCCTCCATCAAGGGCGGGTCTACGTCCTCGAGGTCAACCCCCGCGCCTCCCGCACCGTGCCGTTCATCGCCAAGGCGGTGGGGCTGCCGCTGGCCGGCATCGCCGCCCAGGTGATGGCCGGCCGCAGCCTCGGCGAGATCGGCCTGACCGACGAGCCGCCGGTGCCGCGCGTTTTCGCCAAGCTGCCGGTCTTCCCCTTCCACCGCTTCCCCGGCGTCGACCCGCGGCTCGGCCCGGAGATGAAGTCGACCGGCGAGGTGATGGGGGTGGGCAGGACCTTCGGCGAGGCCTTCGCCAAGGGCTGGCTGGGGGCCGGCAACCCGCTGCCCGATCGCGGCACCGCCTTCCTCTCGGTCGCCGACCGCGACAAGGAGGGGGTGGTGGCGGTGGCGCTCAAGCTGCAGCAGCTCGGCTTCCGCCTGCTGGCCACCGGCGGCACCGCCGAGCACCTGCGGGCGCGCGGGATTCCGGTCACCGAGGTGCAGAAGGTGCACCAGGGGCGGCCGCACGTGGTCGACCACCTCCTCAACGGCGAGATCGACCTGGTGGTCAACACCCCCCTGGGACAGGCGGCGCACCAGGACGACGCGGAGATCCGCCGCGCCGCCCTGCGCCGGCGGATCCCCTGCATCACCACCCTGCCGGGGGCGCTCGCCGCCGCCGAGGCGATCGCCGCCTGGCGGCGCCAGGACTGGGAGGTGGTGCCGCTGCAGGAGCTGGCGGCGGAGGCCGGCGACGCCGTCTCCCCGTCCGCGGGGAGAGGGACGGGGTGAGAGGCTTCGCTGCCC
>DATKEH010000173.1:0-4784 GCA_035546355.1 Thermoanaerobaculia bacterium | reverse complement strand
CTGCTGACCTTCACCATCCCGCTGCTGCTCGCCTACACCGTGATGATCGGCCTGACCTTCGCCAACATGGGGATCATCGCCCGCCAGCGTACGCCGCTCTTCCCGCTCCTGTTCATGGTCCTGGCGGTGGCGTCGCTGGCGGCCCAGCCCCTCGGCCGCCCGGTTCCCATATCAGAAGAACCACTCGAGCACGACTACCGTGTCGCCGTTCCGTAGCGGCACGTCCTCGGCGCGGCCGCGGCGGATCTTTCCCACATCCAGCTCGAGCGTCTCCTGGGTGCCGTCGGGGAGCCGCCGGATCACCCGCACGTTGCCCAGCCGCGCCCGCTCGGTGGGCCCGCCAGCGGTGGTCAGCGCCCGCAGCACCGTCATCCCCGAGCTGCTGAGGAACTTCACCGGCCCCGGCCGGTTCACCGCCCCGCTGACGAAGACCTCCTGCTGCTCGGCGGCCGGGACCAGCACCAGGTCGCCGGGCTGCAGGGGTACGTTGAGCGCCGGGTCGCCGAAGTCCATCAGCCGCGAGCCGTCGATGCCGTAGCGCTCCTGCCCGCCCGGGCCCTGGCGCAGGATCAGGATGTCCTGGCCGGAGTCGAAGGTGTCGGCGAGCCCTCCGGCCTCGGAGATCATCTCCAGCAGGGTGCGCGGTCGCGCCATCTGGTAGATGCCGGGACGCCGTACCGCTCCCTGGATCGACACCTGGCGGCTGGCGCCTTCCTCCACCACCACCAGCACCTGCGGAGAGCGCAGCAGGCCCTGGCGCACCAGCTCCTCGCCGATGGCCTGCTCCGCTTGCAGGGGCGTCAGGCCGGCGATGCGGATCCGGCCGACGACCGGCAAGGCGATTCTGCCGTCGGCGAGGACCCGGGTCTTGCGGTTCAGCTCGGGCATGCCGAAGACCTCGATGGCGAGCAGGTCGCCGGGGGCGATGGCGTAGGGGTCGCCGGCGGGCAGGGCGCTGCCCATGGGCGCACCGGGAGCGCCGGCCGCCGGCGGCCGAGGGGCGGAAAACCCGCCGGGCTGCGAAGAAGGGTGGAGACGCACCAGCAGCCGCCCCTGCTCGGCGCGAACTCCGTAGGCGGCGGGCTCGCGGGTGTGGATCTCGAAGCGGGTGATTGCCTCGGCGCCGCGTGGGTCGACGTTGATGGTGACGGCGTGCACCAGCCCGTCCGAGCGGAAGCTGCGGCGCAGCGTGGGCTTCGGCACCACGCCGAGGACCTCCAGCGCGATGCCGCCGTTGCGCTCGATGTTGGCCCGCCAGCGGGGCTCGGCAAGGGTGGTGACGATCTCGAGGACCGACTCGCCGGTCTCCAGGTCGTTGAGCGCCACCGAGTCGACGTAGCCGGCGGCGGCGGCGGTGGAGCGGGGCTGGGGAGTGGCGGAGGAGCCGCACGCGGTGAGAAGCAGAATGATGGCCGCGGCATTCGCGAGGGCGAGGGAGGCCGCTACGCGGCCCGGGCGGCCACGGAGGGCCGCCCCTACGACGGGGAGTGACCCCACGAGCCGTCGTAGGGGCCGGCCTCCGTGCCGGCCCACGATGGGGAGTGACCCCACGAGCCGTCGTAGGGGCCGGCCTCCGTGCCGGCCCGCGGAAAGGGGGGAGCTCGTTCTGTCTCGCGAAGTGGTCATGGTCTCACCTCAATCCCAGATCAGATCTCCCCCCAGCCGCAGCCCCACGGAGAGGGAGACGTGCGACTGCACGACCGTCACGTCGCGGTCGAAGCCGGGTACGTTGGAGTCGAAGTCCGAGCGATAGGCGGTGACGCCGGCGTTGAGCCAGCCGATGCGGGTGGCCACAGTGCCCCCATAGGTGAAGACATCGTCCTCGCGCGGCGACGCGGCGCTCGCGCGCGACGCATGGTAATCGTTGCTGCCGTTCTCGACGAAGGCCCGCAGCTGCAGGCGCTCGACGGGCCGGGAGCGAATCCCCAGGCCGTACCGGGTGTCGACGAAGTAGGCCGCCTGCTCGGCCAGCGAGTACACCAGGTTGCGGCGGAAGTACACCTCGGGGGCGGCCCAGCGACTGAGCTTCCACTGCAATCCCGTACGGCCCGCGACGCCGCGGAACGGCAGGAACTGGGACTGGGCGCCCCGAGGATCGAGCTCCCGGTAGGCGAGGTCGGCGTCGAAGCCGATCCATTCGGTGCCGTGGCTGAGGCGCAGGATCAACGCGTTGCCTTCGTTGTCGAGCGGCAGGCTGCCCTCGGCGAGCTCCACCTCGGAGTGACCGACGCCGAGCTGGACCAGGATGCCGCGGCGGAAGCGATAGCCGATGCCGGCGTCGAAGACGAGCTCGTCCCGATCGAGCGCCTGAAAGGGCACCGCGAGCAGCTCCGGGTCCTCGAGCGATTCGATCCGGCTCGTGGAGGCGTTCCCGAAGAGCGTGAAGCCCCCCACCACGGGGATCGACAGGCGCAGCTGCCCCTGATCCCTGCGCATGTTCACCTGCTGCGGGACCTCCTGGCTGAACATCCGTAGCCGCTCGCTGCGCCGCGCGTCGAGCTCGAGACCGACGCGGCCGAGGCGGCCGTAGAGGCCCGTCGAGGCGTCGAGGTTGAGCCGGTTGCGATCCTCCTCCTCCTGGAACCACACATACAGCGGCGAAGCGTGGGAGGCCCAGGTGACGTTCTGGCCGAGGGGGAGGTAGGTGTCGATCCCCGCTCCCGCCGTCGCCGTCAAGCCGCTGTCCAGCTGGCCTCCGTCGGCGAGGTCGACCCGCCCGACGTAGCCGATGTCGCGGAAGCCGATCCAGGGGTCGACGTAGAGCTTGCCGAGGCGCCAGCGCGAGTTGCGCAGCGCCTCGTCGAACCGGTCCTGCGACCCGATCTGCCTGGGCTCGGAGCCGAAGGTGGCGCCGCCAGGCTGGGCGAACTGGTCGAATTGCGCCCGGGCCGCGGGGGCTCCGGAGGCGGCGATCGCCAGGGTGATCAGGGCGAAGAAACGCCGCCGACGGCGCCGGAAGCATCGTCGTGCGCTGCTCATGTCGGTGGCGGCCATCCTATGTGATGTCTGCGGTCGGTTCCAGGCTCGATGGCGTCCCTTGCGCGGGGCTCTCGGGTTGCAGCATCGCGGCCGCATTGGCGTGCAGCCATCGCCGGGCATCGGCGGGGGAGAAAGTGCGGGCGAGGCGCTCCCACGCCCGCTCGAGGGTCGGGGGCCGCCCGGCGCAATCGTGGGCGTCCGAGGCGACGACCGATACGAGCCCCCCCTCGAGCAGAGCGTCCACGGTTCGCCGTGGCAGTGCGTAGCGCCACCCATCGAGGCTCTGTACGTTGACCTGCAGCCGTGCTCCACGCTCCACCAGCGCTGCCGCGCCGGACGGGTCGCGGCGGACCCCCCGCACCCTCTCCACGTGGGCGACGAGTGGCAGGAACCCGGCGTCCAGCACTTGGTCCACCGCGCCCAGGGCGGCGGCCAGGGGGAGCTCGGGCGGCAGCTCGACGAGCAGCCAGCGCCCCTCGCCGAGCGGCAGCACGCGGCCGGCACGCAGCGCGCACAGGAACTCCTCCGAGACGTAGTTCTCGGCCCCCAGGTGGAGCGTCAACTCCGGCAGGAAGGCGTGCTCGGCGTACTCCCCCAGCCGCCCCAGGCTCTCGACCAGGCGAGCGTAGGCGTCGCGGATCGCCAGCACGTCTTCGTTGAGCCAGTGCGGCGAGAACATGTGCGGCGTCGCGGCCATCGCGCGGGTACCCCCGCGATGGGCCATCGCCAGCATCGCCACGGACTCCTCGAGCGTCGCCGGCCCGTCGTCGACGCCGGGCAGGAGATGGGCGTGGAGGTCGACGAACCCCACCGCGTCCGTCTGTTGCCGGGGGTGGGTCAAGGCTGGGAGGGACCGGGGGCTCGCGCGCCGGGCGGAGCGCTCAGCAGCTCCTCGGCGGTGACGTCGTAGCTCTGCCCGAAGGCGGGCCAGAAGGGGACGAAGACGACGTCGCCGGTCTGCAGCGGCAGGGGCGGGATGCGCCCGCGCTGGGTGGCGTCGACGTCGACGCGGATGGTGGTCTGGCGGCCGAACGGCTTGAGCCGATGCACCGACACCTTGTCGAGGCTGCCGCGTTCGGTGGCGCCGCCGACGACCGCCAGCGCCTCGAGCACGTTCAGGTCGGAGCCGGGCGCGGCGACCACCGG
The DNA here is from genome assembly GCA_035546355.1 of Thermoanaerobaculia bacterium. Taxonomy (GTDB): domain Bacteria; phylum Acidobacteriota; class Thermoanaerobaculia; order Multivoradales; family JAIOJS01; genus DATKEH01. Next base: position 659 of record DATKEH010000173.1, on the reverse strand, counting down.
CCCGGGGCGCCGCACCGCTCCGGCGAGGAACACCTGGATTACCTCTGCCACGGGCACCAGCAGCGCGTCGCCGGGATGGAGCATCGGGTCGGGCTCGCTGCTGGTGCCGCCGAGCAGGGCCGCGAGGTCGACGAACCGTCGCGGCTCGCCGCTCGTGTCGCCCCGCAGCACGATGGCGCGGTGCGGCTCGGCGACACGGTCCGTGAGGCCGCCGGCCCAGATCAGCACCTCCATCACCGTCGCGGGTCGCGGCAGGACGTAGAGCCCCGGGGCGTTGACGGCGCCGTGCACCGCGACGGTGTCGCGGCTGGCCTGGGCGAGGGTGACGATGACGATCGGCTCGTTGAGGATCTCGGCCTCGACCAGCGCCCCGGCCAGCCGCTCCTGCGCTGCCTCGATGCTCATGCCCTGCACCTCGACCCGGCCGACCAGGGGGAGCGGCACACCGCCGTCGTCCCCGACCCGGACGCGCCGGTCGAGCTCGCTGAAACCGAGGACGTCGATCTCGAGGAGGTCGCCGGCGGCTATGCGGTAGGGCTCCGGCTCGTGTCGTGGCGTCGGCACGAAGCTGTGGAGGAGCGTCGCCGGAGCGTCGGCCGTAGCGGTCCCGGGGGCGGAGCTGGGGACGTCGATCTCGAGGCTGGATCCCTCGGCCCGGA
>DATKEH010000172.1:0-3721 GCA_035546355.1 Thermoanaerobaculia bacterium | reverse complement strand
CGCGGTAGCATGGATCGCGACGGCCGGCGCCCACGCGGCGCGCCGTCGTCCCAGCGAGGATCGCGTGATCAGCCGCCGCCGCCGCACGCCCATCGTCTTCACCTTCGTGCTGTCGCTGGTGGTGACCATCGCCATGCTGGTGGTGTGGGTGGTGTACGTGGTGCGCTCGGTGGCGGCGGTACAGGAGCTCGCCGGCCGCGTCGGCTTCTCCAACCCCAACACCCACTGGGTGATCCTGGGCGTCGGCTGCGCCCTGTTCTTCCTGCTCATCGTCGGTCTCACCTATCAGCTGGCGCAGGCTCTCGCCGCCCGTCGCTACTCGATCAAGCAGGAGGAGTTCGTCTCCAACGTCACTCACGAGATGAAGTCGCCTCTCGCCGCCATCAAGCTGCACGCCCAGACCCTGCAGGGGGCGAACCTCGCACCGGAGCAGCGCGGGCAATCGCTGGACCTGGTGCTGCAGCAGGTCGACCGCATGGGGCGACTGGTCGACGACGTGCTGGAGAGCAGCCGTCTGTTCGCCGGCAAGAAGGTCCTCGACCTGCAGCCCGTCGACTTGCGCAGCTACTTCGTCGGGTTTGGCGAGGAGGCCGAGCCGCGGGTCGAAGGGCAGGGTGCGCGCCTCCAACTGGACGTCGCCACCCGCGCCGTCGTGCTGGCGACGCCGGAAGCCCTCGACCGGGTGCTCAACAACCTCCTCGACAACGCCGCCCGCTTCTCCCAGCCGGGGGGTGAGGTGCGCTGCCGCGTGCGCGACGTCGACGGCAAGGCGCGTATCGAGGTCGAGGACGACGGCGTCGGCGTGCCGCGCAAGGAGCTCGAGCGCATCTTCGACCGCTTCCACCAGGTCGGCAGCTCCGTCGACGGCCGCCGCCGCGGCACCGGGTTGGGCCTGTCCATCGTCGCCGGCCTGGTCCGCGAGATGCGGGGCAGCGTGCGCGCCTTCAGCGGCGACGGCCCGCCCGGTACCCGTTTCGTGGTCGAGCTGCCGCGAGTCGAGGAGGCGCCATGAAGGGGGAGGGGGCCCACATCCTGGTGGTGGAGGACGACGAGGCGATCGCCCAGGGGCTGGTGTTCAACCTCGAGCGCAAGGGGTATCGGGTCGACCTCACCGGCGACGGCCGCGAGGCCCTGGCGCGGCTCGAACAAGACGCCTACGACCTGGTGGTGCTGGACGTGCGGCTGCCGGGCATAGACGGGTTCGAGGTCTGTGAACGGCTGCGCCGCCGCAACGACTTCACGCCGATCCTGATGCTCACCGCCCGCACCCAGCCCGACGACGTCGTCTACGGCCTCAAGCTCGGCGCCGACGACTACGTGACCAAGCCGTTCGACCTGGCGGAGCTGCTGGCGCGCATCGAGGGCCTGCTGCGCCGCAAGGAGTGGGAGCGCGGCAACGACAGCGAGGGCGGAGCGGAGCGGCCGGTGCCCGAGCGTCTCGCCTTCGGCGACTTCTGGGTCGACTTCCGCAGCTTCCAGGCCAAGACCCGGCAGGGCGTGGTCGAGCTGTCGAAGAAGGAGATCGCGGTGCTGAAGGTGTTCGCTCAGCGGCCGGGCGAGGTGGTGACGCGGCGCGAGCTGCTCACCGAGGTCTGGGAGCTGCCCAACCACCCCAACACCCGCGTCGTCGACAACGTCATCGTGGCCCTGCGCAAGGCCTTCGAGGAGAGCGCCTGGCGCCCGCGCCACATCCTCAGCGTGCGCGGCGTCGGCTACCGATTCGTCCCCTGAGCTGCTGCCGAGGCAGCATCCCGGCCCTGGCGCCGCCTGCGACATAATGATCGGGCGCCCGACCGGGCAGGCCGCCGTAGCGGCCGATGGGACTCACTCCAGGAGGGACCAGCATGCCGACTCGCAGAGCCAACGCCGTGTGGGAGGGGGGGCTGAGGGGGGGCCAGGGGAGGATGTCGCTGGGCAGCGGCGCCTTCGAAGGCCGCTACTCCTTCGGCTCCCGATTCGAGGAGGCCGGGGGCACCAACCCGGAGGAGCTGATCGGCGCCGCCCACGCCGGCTGCTTCTCGATGGCGCTGTCCGGCGCGCTCGAACGCGCCGGCCACGAGCCGCGGCGCATCAGCACCCGCGCCGAGGTGCAGCTCGAGAAGACGGAGGCCGGCTTCCGCATCGCCCGCATCCACCTCGACTGCGTCGCCGAGGTGCCGGGGATCGACGAGACCACCTTCCAGGAGCAGGCCGCGGGCGCCAAGGAGGGCTGCCCGGTGTCGCAGGCGCTGAAGGCGGTCGAGATCACCCTCGACGCGCGCCTCAAGGAGTGAGCGGGCGGGGGCGCCGCGGCGGCGCCCCCGCTCACCGCGCCGCCGCCCCGTCGAGGAGCCGCGCCACCTCCCGATCCCAGCCCAGGGCGACGTGGATCTCGGCCGCCGGGTAGTCCCCGACCAGGGCCAGGATCCTGCCGTCGGGCGCGAGATCGAAGGTCCGCCCGTACCTGCGCAGCCCCGGGACGTCGACCAGCACGCGCTCCTCGCCGACCAGGAACCTGCCCTGCTCCTCGCGATAGCTGGAGGCGACGATCTCGCTGCCCCGACGGTAGAGCAGGAGGGGCTCGGTGCGCGACCAGACGGGGGCGCCGCCGCCGCGGCGCGAGACCTGCACCGCGGCTCCTGGCCTGCCGAACGGTCTCACCGAGGTCTGGCCCTCGCCGTAGGCCAACCAGCGGCCGTCGGGCGAGACGGCGACGTTTTCCTGCTCCGGGAACAGCGTCTGCGGTTTCCCGCCGCCCAGCTCGAGGGCGCGGACCTCGTACTGGCCGTCCGGCATCGACTCCGCGTACACGAGGCGCGAACCGTCGGGCGAGAAGTCCTCCGGCCATTCGTCCGTCTCGGAGTCGAGGAGGGGCTCCTCGGGGGTTCCGGCGGCGAGGTCGCGCCAGTACACGTCGAAGTCGCCTTTGCGCATGCTGGAGAAGGCCAGCCGCTCTCCGTCCGGGTGCCAGGCGAGATCCCAGTTGCTGCCGGTCATCTGCAGTGCCTGCTCGACGCCGCGCTCGAGGTCGACGAGCCGAACCACATAGCGCCCCGCCTCCAGGGTCGCCACTCCCGCGCGGCGGCCGTCCGGCGACAGCCGCAGGTCCTGGTAGGAGCGCGGCGGCAGCGGCAGCGCCTCGACCTCGCCGTCCGCGGTCGCCCATACGAACGTCGACTCGGGCATCAGGTGGCCGGTGACGAAGGCCAGCGTGCCGGCGGGGGACAGGGCGAGGGAGGTATCGCGGGTCCCCTGCGGCGCCAGCTCCCTCACCTCGTCGAGCACCCGCACCGGTTCGCCGCGCACCTCCAGCGAATCGGCGTCGAAGGGTACCGCGTAGTGGATCCCCGCGCGGTAGTACACCAGGTGCCCGGAACGCAGGTAGAACGCGTTGGAGCCCGGCAGCAGCGTGCGGTAGCGGCCGCTGTCGAGATCCAGCACCGCCAGACGCGCGTCGTTGAGACCGCTGCCCGCGCGCCACACGGTGAACAGCACCGCACGCCCCCCCGGGAGGAACTGCGGCCACCAGTGGCCCCGCTCCCCCTGTGCGGCGTCCGGAGTGGTCAGCTGGCGCGCCGCACCCCCGTCCGCGGGCATCTCGGCGAGGCCGCCGAGCCAGGCGGTGGAGTAGACGATGCTGCCGCGGGGGCCCCAGGTGGCGCCGGGGCCCTGGGCGGCGTTCTCGGCGATCAGCAGCGCCTCGCCGCCCGCCGTGGGTACCCGCAGCAGGTCGCCGTCGCGG
>DATKEH010000171.1:0-2929 GCA_035546355.1 Thermoanaerobaculia bacterium | reverse complement strand
TCCACCTCGACGTGGCGTTCCCGCTCGACGGCGACCGCGACTCGGTGCAGTGGGTGGTGCGCTCGAGCGAGTCGTTCTGAAGCCGGCCCGGCGCGGCCGTCGTCAGCCGCCCGGCCGGCGAACCAGCAGCAGGGCGCCGAGGGCCAGCACCGCCGCCAGCACCGCCAGCCCCGCCGGGCCCAGCGTCGGGATCGCCACCACGCTGTCGTTGCCGGTCACCACCAGCGGCGCTTCGGCGCTGTCGTCGTCGGCGCCGGGGTCCACCTGCTGGCCGGCGACGCGGGCCGAGTTGACCACCGCCCCCGGGGTGAGGACGGCGGCGGTGAGCGTGCAGGTCGCCTCGGCGCCGGCCGCCAGGCTGCCGACCTGCCAGCTCCAGGGGGAGCCCGGCGTGCCCTGGCAGGTGTCGGAGACGTAGAGCAGCTCGGCGGGCAGCTCGTCGGTCACCACCACCCCGGTGGCCTCGTCGGGCCCCGCGTTGCCGACCGTGAGCGTGAAGGTCACCCGTCCCGGGGCCTGCTCGACCCCCGTCTTGGCGATGGCCAGGTCGGCCTGCGGGACGCGGCCGTAGATCTGGAACAGCAGATCACGACCGCCCGACAGCCCGCAGACGGTCTGCTGCGGCGCGAAGCCCGTGCACCCGGTGCCGAAGCCGTCGCCGGGGTTGCGCCACACCGCCTCGCTGGCGGACTGTGCGGCGCGCTTGCTCCAGAAGTGCTGCCCGCTGGTGAAGGCCTGGCGTGCCTGGATCCCGAGCCAGTAGACACCGGGGGGCAGGACGCAGGGGGTGGGAAGCTCGACGATCAGGGACGGGCTCGACTCCGGCAGCAGGCCGGGGTAGGCGCAGACCACGGCGCCGGGCAGGTCGGGATTGCCGCCCCCGGGGGCATTGGCGTAGAACGTCACGTCCACCGCCGTCGGCACGCCGCTGCCACTGCGGATCCCTTGCGTGGCGACGCGGTCGATCTCCCAGACCCCGGAGCTGGTAACGGCGAAATCGTCGGCGGCCTCGCAATCGTAGGCGTCGAAGGCGGCCTCGAAGTCCTGGTCGGGGACGCCGTTGCCGGTGCCGTCGTCGGTCTGGTCGTAGAGCAGGGCCAGCGGCCCATCGGACCGGGCCGAGACGTCTTGCGATGGCTCGGAAACCGGCGGCCACTCCTCCTCCGGCGGCAGCGCCATCAGGCTCGTCGCCGCCACCAGAAGAAGCACGCCAGACAGCAGAATCCACCTCATCGCGAGGCGCTCCTCGGGGGATCAGAGTTCGGCGGCAGTGTACGGACAGTCCTTCGCGCCGTCAACGCGCCAGCGAGCGCGATCATGCCGGTGAACGGCTCGGCGACGTGCAAGGGCTGCGACAGGAAGCGCCGCAGCTCGAACTCCCGCGCCACCGTCAGCTTGTCGCCTTCGGATAGCTCGTCGATGCCGAGGATGGATCCCGCGCCCTTTCCTCGGCCTCGGCGAGCCAACCGCGACGGAGGCGGTCCCCGGGCACGCTCGACAGGTAGGGCTTGAGATCGAGAATCGGCGTGCCGTCGACCATGTCGACCCCGCGCACCCGCAACTCCCGGCCCTCGCGCCCCAGCAGCTCGACCACCGAGAGGCCGAGCGGGTTGGGGCGGCGCGGCGAGCGGGTGGCGAACACGCCGTGCGGCCGGTCGTCGCTCGGGGGATGCGCCAGCAGATCGCTCGGCCCCGCCAGGTGGAAGGCCCAGATCACGTAGAGGTGCGAGAAGCCCTCGACGTCTAACAGGCCGGGCTCGTACTCGGGCAGGACGGAGAGCACGCCCTCCGCGGGGTGCTCGGCGCCGAGGCCCCGTGGCACCTCACCGGGCTCGCGGTGCGGCGACCGCACGTAGCCGATCGGGCGGAGCAGGATCGCTTGGGTGTCCATGAGCACGGACTGTAGCAAGTCAGCGCCCCGAGCAGGCCAGTTCGGGTCGCCGCCCTATCGCCCGGCCGGCTCCGCCAGCAGCCGCTCGATGGCGGGCCTCGAGCGCCGCGTGCTCCGCGTCCCCCTGGACGTACTGGCCGCCGGGATGGACGCGCCGGATCACTCCCTGCCGGTCGAGCAGGAAGCTGACGCGGTTCCAGCCCCGGGGGTGGCCGTCGAGCCACAAGGCGCGCAGCGTGCGCCAGCCGGCGTCGATCGCCACCGGGAACTCGAAGCCGAGCTCGTCGGCCCAGCGGGCCACCTCGTCGACGTCCGCTCCGTCCACTCCACCGCGCCCCTGGTGGTGGTAGAGACCGATCACCGTCAGCCCCCGTTCGGCATAGCGGTCGTGGAAGTCGTTCAGCGCCGGCGCCGAGGCCCGACAGTAGGGGCAGTGGGGCGCGGTCCAGAAGCGCACCAGCACCACCCTCCCGCGCAGCTCCTCGAGGGTGAGAGGCTCGCTATCGAGCCAGTGCTCGACCCTCCACTCGGAGGGCCGGGAGCCGACGAGATCGTCCCCCTCGCGGGCCGCCAGCGGGCCCGCCGCCAGGAGAATCGGGAGCAGGAGCGTGGCGGCTCGCACCACCGCTCTGGATTGTACCGGCGCGCTGCCCGACGGCGCGCTACGCCTGCATCTCCGCGAGCAGCCAGGCGCGCGCGGCGGTCCACAAGCGGTTGATCGTGCGCGGCGAGTGCCCCAGCGCCTCCGCGGTCTCCTCGACGGTCAAGCCGGCGAAGTAGCGCAGCTTGACCACCAGGGCCATCTGCTCGTCGATCGCCTCCAGCGACGAAAGCGCGCGGCCGAGCTCGAGCAGCTCCTCGGCAGGCGGCTCCCCCACCACGACGCCCTCGCTCAGGGTGGTCCGGCGCGGGTCGCTCCCCCGCTTGCGGCGGCCGCGCGCCCGGGCCCGCTCGATGAGGATGCGGCGCATCGCCTCGGCGGCGGCGGCGAAGAAGTGGGCACGGCTCTCCCAGGGCGCGGGACCACCGGCCATCAGG
>DATKEH010000170.1:0-30864 GCA_035546355.1 Thermoanaerobaculia bacterium | reverse complement strand
CGGGCAGCGGCGGCGAGGCGGCGCGCTCGCCGGCGACGGAGGCGCTCGCCGTCGCCACCTTCGCCGGCGGCTGCTTCTGGTGCATGGAGCCCCCTTTCGACGCGCTCGAGGGCGTGCGGTCGACGACCTCCGGCTACATCGGCGGGCGGGTAGCCGACCCGACCTACGAGCAGGTGTCTGCGGGGAGCACCGGCCACGCCGAAGCGGTGCGCATCGTCTACGACCCCGAGCAGGTGAGCTACGAGGAGCTGCTCGAGGTGTTCTGGCGCAACATCGACCCGACGGTGCGGGACCGCCAGTTCTGTGACAAGGGCAGCCAGTACCGTTCGGCGATCTTCGTCCACGACCCCGAGCAGCGGCGGGTGGCCGAGGCCAGCAAGCGGCGGCTCGAGGAGTCCGGACGGTTGCCGCGGGTGGTCACCGAGATCGCCGACGCCGGGCCCTTCTACCCGGCCGAGGAGTATCACCAGGACTACTACCGCAAGAACCCGATCCGCTACAAGCTCTATCGCTCCGGCTGCGGCCGCGACGCACGCCTCGAGGCGCTGTGGGGGGACGAGGCCGGCGGCCACTGAGGGCCCGTCCTGCCGACCCGCCTGCACGCCGGCGACCACGGTCGTGGCGACGAGTGCGGGCTACTCCAGCTCCACCCGCCCCTCGCCCACGCCCACCTCGATGTCCACCGACGCATGGCCGGGGCCGTCGTCCCAGCGGACGTCGTTGCCGAGGAAGAGGAAGCCGGCGCGGCTGGTGCGGGGCGGCTTCGGCCGGAGGTCGGCCTCACCGACGCCGACCTCGATCGAGACCGATCGCACCGCCTCGCGCGGCACCCGCACCCGGGCCTCGCCGACCCCCACTTCGAGCCGCACGTCCGCGGCGACGTCGCGGATCGTGGCCTCACCGACGCCGAGCTCGACCTGCAGCCCCAGCCGCTCGGGCAGCATCACGGCGAGGCGAACCGACGGGCTGCCGTTGGAGGTCGAGCGGGGGAAGCCGGCGACGTCGAGCACCAGCGTCGAGCCTTCGCGCCGGGTCTGCAGGCGGATCGGCTCCGCCCGCTCGCGACAGCGCCGGGAGAGGTTGCCGCAACGGACGGTCATGCTGGTGCGGAGGGTGTCTCCGCGGACGCTGCGCACCTCGACCTCTCCCACCGGCACCTCGATGTGGACCCGCGTCGCCCCCGTCACGGCGATCTCGGTGCGATCGGTGCGCAGGTCCCGGTCGGCGGCAGCGGGGGCTGCGGCGAGCAGCAGCAGACAGGCGAGCAGGGGGGTACGGCGCATGGCAGGTCTCCCGGGTAGTTCCTCAGGTGACTACGGCGCAGGCCGGGCGATGTTTCGCCGCGCCAGGCCGGGGCCGGAGCCGCGCGACTGCGCGGGCGGCGTCAGCCGTCCACGCCGCGCCGCATCGCCGCCAGCATCTCGCGCACCGCCGGGCCCATTCCCACCAGCACCGCCCGCGCCACCAGCGCGTGGCCGATGTTGAGCTCCTGCATGTGGGGCAGCGCCGCGACCGCGCCGACATTCTCGACCGTCAGCCCGTGGCCGGCGTAGACCTCGAGGCCGAGCTGGTGGCCGCGCTCGGCGACCGCCGCGAGGGCCTGCAGATGAGCGGCGCGATCGGCGACCGCGGCGCGAGTGTAGGCGTCGGTGTTGATCTCGAACCCCGAGACCCCGCCGCCGAGGCCGGCGAGCCGCTCGATCTGCTCGCGCTGGGGATCGAGGAAGAGCGAGACGGCGATGCCCGCCGCGGCGAGCTCACCGGCGGCCTGGCGCACCCGCGAGGCGTGGGCCGCCAGATCGAGCCCCCCTTCGGTGGTGACCTCGTCGGGGCGCTCCGGGACCAGGGTCACCTGGTCCGGACGCAGCTCCGGCGCCAGGGCCAGCATCTCGGCCGTCGCCGCCATCTCCAGGTTGAGCTTGCCGCGCACGCTGCGGCGCAGCGCCCGCACGTCGTCGTCCTGGATGTGGCGGCGGTCGGCGCGCAGGTGGATGGTGATGCCGCTGGCGCCCGCCTCTTCGGCAGCGCCGGCGGCCGCCACCGGGTCGGGATAACTGGCGTGGCGCGCCTGACGCAGGGTGGCCACGTGATCGACGTTGACCGACAGGCGCACCATCGCCGCTCCTCAGCCGAGCGCTTCCTCGATTGCCGCCGCCAGCGCCTCGGCGTGGCGCTCGAGCGCTCCCTGGTCCGGCCCTTCGAGCATGATGCGGGCGAGCGGCTCGGTGCCGCTGTAGCGCAGCACCATCCGCCCCTGTGCGCGCAGCGCCTCTTCGATCCGCCGCGCCGCGGCGCTGACCTCGGCCAGCTCGGCGAACGGCCGCTTCTCCCGTACGCGCACGTTGCGCAGCACCTGGGGGAAGCGGCGAAACCCGGCGAGCAGCCGCGACAGGGGCGCGCCGCGGCGCACCACCACGCGGGCGAGCTGCAGCGCCGTCAGGATGCCGTCACCGGTGGTCGACAGCGATCGGTGCACCACGTGGCCGCTCTGCTCGCCGCCGAGCTCGATGCCCTGGCGCAGCATCGTCTCCATCACCACCCGGTCGCCGACGTCGCAGCGCACCACGCCGATGCCGGCGACGGCCAGGGCATGCTCGAGCCCGAGATTGCTCATGGTGGTGGCGACGACCTGCCGCGGCGTCAGGGCGTCTTCGCTCGCCAGCGCCGTCGCCCACAGGTAGAGCATGGCGTCGCCGTCGCGCACCCGCCCCTGCTCGTCGACGAGGATGGCGCGGTCGCCGTCGCCGTCGAAGGCGACGCCGAGGTGCGCTCCCAGGCGCGCCACCTCGGCAGCGAGCGGATCGGGGTGGGTGGAGCCGCACTCGCGATTGATGTTGCGGCCGTCGGGAGCGGCGCCGAACAGGTGCACCCGCGCCCCGAGCGCGGCGAAGACGTCGGGGGCCAGCTCCCAGGTGGCGCCGTGGGCGGTGTCGAGCGCCACGGTCAGCCCGGCTAGGGCCCCCTCGCCTCCGGCGCTCGCCACCAGCGCCTCCCGGTAGGCGGCCCTCGCCGCGGCGTCGGGCTCCAGCTCGTCGGCGTGCGGTGGCGCCGCCGGCGGGGGCCCGTCGAGCCGACCCTCGAGCGCGGCCTCCGCCGCCGGCGCCCACTTGTGGCCGGCGGCGTCGAACAGCTTGATGCCGTTGTCGGGGTGCGGGTTGTGGCTGGCGGAGACCGCCACACCTCCCTGGGCGGCGAGGTGCCGCACCAGATATGCCACGGCGGGAGTGGGTACGACTCCGAGGTAGAGCACCCTGGCATCGGCGGCGGCCAACCCGCGGGAGAGCCAGCGGCAGATCGTCTCGGTGCTGTCGCGGGTGTCGCCGCCGAGGAGCACCAGCGGCGCCGGGGTGGTCTCGCCGAGCGTCTCGGCGAGGGAATGTCCGACCCGCACGACGGTCGTCTCGTCGAGGGGGTACTCGCCGAAGGGGGCGCGGATGCCGTCGGTGCCGAAGAGCTTCGGCGTGATGGTGGTCTCGGCCATAGGCAGTGGATTATAGAGGCCCTACGGGACAGGCTGCGGCTGGCGCATGGGGATCGAGACCGAGACCACCTGGGTCTGCACCTTGAGCAGCGGGTCGGGAGACACCAGCAGCGCCGACTCCTCGAAATCCAGGGCGTGGCCGTTGAGCGACACCGGGCTGGTCTCGAGGTGGTCGACCGCCGAGAGGAGCCTGCTGGGACCGGTGACCAGGACCTGCTCGGGGCGAACCCGCGGCCGGCCCGCCACCACCGATCCCGCCGCCGGCTCGCCCACCAGCTTGACGCGCACCGGCAGCAGCCGGCGCAGCTCCTCGTCGAGCTGCAGGCGCAGAAAGCTGGGCTCGATCGACACCACTTCGAGCTTCTCGGGGAGCAGCACGTTCTCGGGTTCGAGGTGCACGTCCACCACCCCCCTCGCGTCCTCGTCGATCTCCACCTGCACGTCGACGGCGTAGGGGTTGACGCGCCGGATCGTCTCCTCGCTGCCGCGCAGCCGCACCCGCACCCTGTCGACCGGGTTGAGGAGGATCATGCCGGGCGGTGGATTGTAGGTGACGCTGGCTTCGACCACTTTCTCGGCGGGCCGTTCCCCCCGCCGCTCCAGGGTGACGAAGAGCCACAGCAGCAGGGCGATGGCGGCGGCCATTACCCGCAGCACGAGGAGCCCGTCGCTGCGATCGCTCACGCCGGCGCCCCCTTGGGGTAGAGGTCGGTGATCAGCAGCTTGTAGAGCGTGCTGCGCAGGGCGTTGGAGTCGAGGTCGCGGGTCAGGCCCCCCTGGTGCGCCACCGAGATGCGGCCGGTCTCCTCCGAGACGACCACCGCCACCGCGTCGGTCTCCTCGCTGATGCCGAGCGCCGCACGATGGCGCGTGCCGAACCCCCTGGACAGCTCGGGGTTGCGGGTCAGCGGCAGGTAGCAGGCGGCGGCGGCGATGCGATCGCCGCGGATGATCACCGCCCCGTCGTGCATTCCGGTGTGCGGGTTGAAGATGTTGAGCAGCAGGTCGAAGGAGACCACCGCGTCGAGCTGGATGCCGTTGTCGACGAAGTTCTTGAGGCCCTCGAGCCGCTCGACGACGATCAGCGCGCCGGTGCGGCGCGAGGCGAGGGTGGTCGCGGCCAGCACGATCTCGTTGAACACGATCTCGACCTTCTGCTGCTGGCCGATCCCCCAGATGGGGCGGCTGCCGAACTGCGCCAGCGCGCGGCGGATCTCGTCCTGGAACAGCACGATGATGGCGAAGGGGAGGAAGGTGAAGAACGCCTCCAGGGTGGTCTGCAGCGTGAGCAGGTTGCCCAGCCGTGCCAGGTAGTAGACCGCCACCAGGAACAGGATGCCGAGGATGATCTGCACCGCCCGGGTACCGCGGATCAGCAGCAGCAGGTTGTAGACCACCACCGCCACCAGCAGCACGTCGAGGACGTCGCGCCAGGTGACCAGCTCGAGGAAGGCCGCCGCGGTCATGGCCGCGTCTCCGCCGCCGACGCCACCGCCTGCCAGACGGTGAGGAACTGGACGCTTTCGGCGACGTCGTGCACGCGCACCATGGCGGCGCGGTGGCTGGCGGCCCACGCCACCGCCGCCAGGCTGCCGGCGGTGCGTTGCGAGGGGGGCGCGCCGGTGAGGGCGCCGATGAAGCTCTTGCGGCTCGCTCCGACCAGCAGCGGCCGCCCCAGGCCCTGCAAGAGGTCGAGGCGCCGCAGCAGCTGCAGGTTGTGTCCAGCGGTCTTGGCGAAGCCGAGGCCGGGGTCGAGCACCACCTGCTCGCGGTCGATGCCGGCCGCAACCGCGCGTTCGAGGGCGGCGCCGAGCTCGCCGCCGACCTCGGCGAGCAGGTCGTCGTAGCGGGCGTGAGCGTGCATGTCGGAGATCTCCCCCCGGCTGTGCATCAGCACCACCGGACAGCCTGCCTCGGCGACCACCGCCGCCAGCTCCGGGTCGCGTAGCGCGCTGACGTCGTTGATCAGGTCGGCGCCGGCGGCGAGCGCCCGGCGCGCCACCGCCGCCTTGCGGGTGTCCACCGAGAGGGGGGCCGTGGTGCGCTCGCGCAGCCCGGTGAGCACCGGCAGCAGGCGCCGCAGCTCCTCCTCGAGCGGCACCTGGGCGGCGCCGGCGCCGTAGACGCGGCCGGCCGGACGCGTCGACTCGGCGCCGAGGTCGAGCAGCTCCGCGCCGTCGGCGAGCATGGCCAGACCGTGTCGCACCGCCGCTTCCGGCTCGAGCCACGCCCCGCCGTCGCTGAAGGAGTCGGGGGTGAGGTTGAGCACCCCCATGACCAGCGGGCGGCCCGCGGCTTCGAGGGCGCGGCCGCGCGGCAGGCGGAGACGCCACCCGAGCCGCTCCGCGACCGGTACGGGTGGGGCGACTCCCGACGAGGTCAGAGCTCCGTGGTCTCCGGGCCGCCCGCGGGCAGCACCGTGCGCGCCGTGGCGATGCCCGGCTCGAGCTTTGGCGAGGGGCCCTTGTCGCTCTCCGACTCCGGCTCCGTCACCTCGTCGCCCGCCTTCTCGGCGTCCAGGGGCGGTGGCTGCCGCGACTCCCTGGGCTTGGGCGGGCCCAACGAGTGGCCGGTCATCTCCTCGATGATGGCGTAGACCGCCTTCCCCTCCAGGGACTCCTTCTCCAGCAGCTCGGCGGCGAGCCGGTCGAGCACGGCCTTGTGCTCGGTGAGGATGCCGGTGGCCTTCTCGTGGCCCGTGTTGACGATGCGCCCCACCTCGACGTCGATCTGCTGCGAAGTGGCGTCGCTGTACTCGGTGCGCGAGGAGAGCTCGCGGCCGAGGAACACCGGCTCGTCCTGGCCGCCGAAGGACAGCGGGCCGAGCTCGCTCATCCCCCATTCGCAGACCATCTTGCGGGCCAGCTCGGTGGCGCGCTCGATGTCGTTGCCGGCGCCGGTGGTGATCTCCTGCTGGGTGAGCTCCTCGGCGACGCGGCCACCCATCAGGATGGCGATCTGGTTCTGTACGAAAGACAGCTTGTAGGTGTACTTGTCCTCCGTCGGCAGCTGCATCGTCAGTCCCAGCGCCCGGCCGCGCGGGATGATGGTCACCTTGTGCAGCGGGTCGGAGCCCGGGCAGAAAGCCGCCACCAGCGCGTGGCCGGCCTCGTGGTAGGCGGTCACCTGCTTCTCGTCGTCGGTGAGCACCAGGGTCTTGCGCTCCACGCCCATCAGGACCTTGTCCTTGGCGTACTCGAAGTCCTCCATGCCGACCTTGGTCTTGTTGCGCCGGGCGGCGATCAACGCCGCCTCGTTGACCAGGTTGGCCAGGTCGGCGCCCGAGAAGCCGGGCGTGCCCCGCGCCACCACCTCCAGCGCCACGTCCTCGGTCAGCGGGATGTTGCGCGTGTGGACCTTGAGGATGCCGACGCGCCCGTGCAGGTCGGGGCGGTCGACGACCACGCGGCGGTCGAAGCGGCCGGGCCGCAGCAGGGCGGGATCGAGGACGTCGGGCCGGTTGGTGGCGGCGATGAGGATGACGCCCTCGTTGGTCTCGAAACCGTCCATCTCCACCAGCAGCTGGTTGAGGGTCTGCTCGCGCTCGTCGTGGCCGCCGCCGAGGCCGGCGCCGCGATGGCGTCCGACGGCGTCGATCTCGTCGATGAAGATGATGCACGGGGCGTTCTTCTTGCCCTGCTCGAAGAGGTCGCGCACGCGTGAGGCGCCGACGCCGACGAACATCTCGACGAAGTCCGAGCCCGAGATGGAGAAGAAGGGCACGTTCGCCTCGCCGGCGATGGCACGGGCCAGCAGGGTCTTGCCGGTGCCCGGCGAGCCCATCAGCAGGACGCCCTTGGGGATCTTGCCGCCGAGCTTCTGGAACTTCTGCGGTTCCTTCAGGAACTCGACGATCTCCCACAGCTCCTCCTTGGCCTCCTCGACACCGGCGACGTCCTGGAAGGTCACCTTCTTGCCGGAGGCGTTGAGCAGCTTGGCCTTGCTCTTGCCGAACGATAGCGCGCGATTGCCGCCGCTCTGCATCTGGCGCATGAAGACGATCCACAGGCCGATGATCACCAGGAACGGAGCCCAGGTGAGCAGGACGGTGAGCAGCGGGTTGTCGCGCGGCTCCTCGGCGCGGATCTGGACGTTGTGCGCCTGCAGCTCCTGGACCAGCTCCGGATACTCGGGGAGGTTGGCGGTGAACTCCTCGCCCTGGGCGTAGCGCCCGCCGTCCTTGAACGTGCCGGTGAGCTCGGGACCGCGGATCGTCACCTCCTCCACCTTGCCGGTGCGCACCTGCTCCATGAGCTCGGTGAAGGTCAGCTCGTGCTGTCCGGCCTTGCCGGCCTGGAACGCGTTCCACAGGACGATCACCAGGACGAAGATGACCATCCACCAGAAGATCGTCTTCAGCGTAGCGTTCAAAACAGGGTTTCCTCTCCGTTCCGGGTGGGCGGCAGGGCGGAAGACGCGCCGGCCCTACCCCTCTAACCGCGTTCGCGAGCCGACGATTCCGGCGCCTCCTCCTCGAGGTAGCCGATGTAGGGAAGGTTGCCGTTGCGCCCGTTCACCTTCATACCGTACCCCACCAGGCGCCCGGCGCGCTCGGTGGTGAACACGCTGTAGTCGATCTGGCAGTGCGTCTTGCGCTCCTTGGGCAGGTCGACGAGGGCGGCGAAGCGCACCTTGCGGGCGCCGCGCTGCAGCAGCTGGGTGGCCAGGTAGGTCTCGACGATCGCCGTGCTGACCACGTCCTTGAGCACCAGCAGGCTCTGTCCGCGGATGTCGATGGGGATCGGGTACTGGAAGTCCTGGACCGCCTCGCCCCCCTGTTGGGCGTGGGTCTCGACGTCCACGAACTCGTAGCGCAGCGACGTCGAGATGGAGCGCACCAGGTCGGCGAGGAAGATCACCGATCCGCCCAGCAGGGAGAGGATCAGCGGGTCCTCGTGCGCGACCTCCCGCTGCAGCCGCTGCCCCAGCGCCTGGACCCTGGCGTGGATGGCCCGCGCGTCGAACAGGGGCTTGATGTTTGCGTGCATGGCGTCTCCTACCGCCCGGCCTCGGACGAGGGTGCCGCGAGTGGGGTCAGCTCGGCCACCCAGGCGGTTGCCGCGCCGTCGTGGAGGCGGAACGGCTCGTGAACCGTGACTCCCGGCACCCAGGCGATCTGATCGCCGACGCACAGCAGCGGCAGGCGGTCGCGGGCGGCCCGGGGTACCTTGCGGTCGATCAGCACCTCCTTGAGTCGGCGCGGGCGGGAGCGCCCCAGCGGTCGCAGCCGGTCTCCGGGGAGCCGGCTGCGCACCACCACCCGGTCGCCGGGCGCCAGCGGCAGGGACAAGGCGACCCACGTCGCCGACCCGTGGCGCATCCAGGCGGCCGCGGGTTGCCGGCTGAGTCGCAGAGCGAGGCCCGCCTCCGCGATCTCTCCCCTCCCCGGCACGGCGAGAGTATATGCGAAAGGCCGAGGGGCGACCGCCGGCGGCTGCAGCCGCAGCAGGCTGCCGTCGAGCACCCAGCGCCAGCCGCCGCCGCACGCCGCACCGATGCGCCTTGCGGCCGCCAGCTGGCGGGCCAGCTCGCTCACCGCCGTGGCGGGGGGCGGATACGGGCGGCGGGCGCGCCGGTGGAGCAGCGCCAGCGCCCACGGCAGGAGGCCCGCGGGCACGGCGCGCAGGCGGTCCAGGGGCAGCCCCGGCGGGTCGGCTTCCAGAGCGGGCCCGAGATGGGCGGCGAGCCGGGCATGCAGCCGGGCCGTGGCCGCCGCCGCCGCCCGGCCGACCCTCTCCAGCGCCGCCACGGCGTCGGCCCCGAGGGAGGGGAGAAGCTGGTGTCTCACCCGGTTGCGGGCCATCGTCAGGTCCCCGTTGGTGGGGTCGTCGAGCGGCACCAACCCGCTGCCTGCGAGCGCCGCCCGCAGCTCCTGGCGCCGCCACCGCAACAGCGGGCGGACCACCCGCCCGCGCCGCGACGGAATGCCGCCCAGCCCGCCGATCCCGGAGCCGAGCAGCAGGCGCAGGGCGACGGTCTCGACCTGGTCGTCCCGGTGGTGCGCCACGACCACCCAGCGCGCCGCGAGGTCGTCGGCGAGGCGGGCGAGGAATGCGTAGCGCCGCTCCCGGGCCCACGCCTCGTGGGAAGCTCCGGCGGGGGGCCGCTCGGCGAGCCGCTCCCTGGTGCAGGGCACGCCGAGCGACGAGGCCAGCGCCGCCGCCGACGCCGCGCGCCGCGCCGACCCCGCATCGCCGGCGTGATCGAGGTGCGCGGCGTGGAGTCGCCAACCGTGGCGCGGCGCCAGGGCGGCGAGGCCGTGCAGCAGGGCGCAGGAGTCGGGGCCTCCCGAGAACGCCACCAGGAGGAGGTCGCCGGGGCCGGCCGGCGCCTCCCGCGCGAAGAACGACTCGAGGGTCGCCAGCAGCGTGGGGGGAGGAGGGGTGGTGGCGGTGACGGGACTCGAACCCATGACCTAGCGGTTATGAGCCGCTCGCTCTAACCAGCTGAGCTACACCGCCGCGACCGCCAAAGATAGCACGAGCTCTCACCAGTCCTCGCTCTCGTCGCCGAAGAAGAACACCTCGGCGCACTGGCGGCCGCAGAAGCTCTTGCCATGCTGACGGTGGGCGCAGACGCGGCAGAAGTACTGGTGGCAGACGACGCACTTCTCGAGGCGCGTCTCGCTGCGGCTGCGCTGGCAGCCGATGCAGCGGGCCGGGCCGCTATGTCCGGGGCGTGCCCGGCCGCCCCGCTGGTCGCGTGGCGCGAGAGGGCTCAGCGCACCTCCTCGAACCGCTCGCCGACGGCGTTCCAGTCGACCGTCTGCCACCAGGCGTCGACGTAGTCGGGGCGCCGGTTCTGGTACGTGAGGTAGTAGGCGTGCTCCCATACGTCGAGGCCGAGAACCGGTATCTTCCCCTCCATGTAGGGGCTGTCCTGGTTGGCGGTCGAGTAGACGTCGAGCCGGCCGTCGGCGAGCACCAGCCACGCCCAGCCGGAGCCGAAGCGGCCGGTGGCGGCATCGGCGAGCTTCTCCTTGAAAGACTCGAAGCTGCCGAAGGCGCTGGTCAGCGCGTCGCCCAGGCTGCCGCTCGGCGCGCCGCCGCCCTGCGGCCCCATCCAACGCCAGAACAGCGAATGGTTGGCGTGACCGCCGCCGTTGTTGCGCACCGCCGTGCGAATCGACTCCGGCACCCGGTCGATGCCGCGCAGCAGATCCTCGATGCTCTTCTCCTGGAGCTCCTGGTGCCCCTCCAGCGCCGCGTTCAGCTTGCTGACGTAGGCGCCGTGGTGCTTGCCATGGTGGATCTCCATGGTGCGCGCGTCGATGTGGGGCTCGAGGGCGTCGAACGAGTACGCCAGATCGGGGAGTCGATGCATGGGTCCTTCCTCCTCGGCGGTTGGATCGCAGGACCCGGCCGCGAGGACCGGGGGCGGGGCCGCCGGCCCCGCCCCCGTACATTACCAGCACACGACACCGCAGCTGCCGCCGACGGCGAGCTCCTGGCGCAAGCGGTGGAGCAGCGTCGGGATGGTCGTCGGAGCCAGCGCGCCTCCGAGCCGCTCGCAGATCTCGGCCGCGGTGAGCTCCTCGACCACGGCGAGCTCGAGGACCCGCAGGTCGCGTCCGGCGCGGCGGCCTCGCAGGCGGCCGCGCAGCCGCTCCAGCAGGGCGCGTCGCCCCGCCTGCCGCAGCAGCGACTCCTCCGCCGTCGGCGAACCGTCGGCGCGTTGCTCGAGCACTGGACGGGCCAGCGACTGCGCCGAGACCACCCTCCCGGCCCCCCGCTTGACGGCGAGGCGAGACCGCAGGTGGTCGGTCACCACACTGGCGGCTACGCGGTTGAGGTAGGCGCGCAGCTGGGCCGGCTCGCGGCGGCGCAGGCCGCCGGCCCGACCCTCCGGGGAGGCGAGCAGGCGGCAGTAGGTCTCCTGCACCAGCTCGTCGACGTCATCGCGCTGCGGCGGCCAGCCGCACTGGCGCATGGCGCGAGCCACGGCGCCGGTGAGGTGCCGCCCGTGGTCGTGGACCAGGTGGTCCCAGGACATGAGGCCGGCGAGGGGTTGGGTTCCGGGCTCGTCGGCAAGGGGGGTCGAGACTTCGGCATGGGGCATCGGTTCCGCTCCACGGAAGTGGGAGCGGAAGCGGAGTCACGGGGGGACACGGCGCGGGATGCGCCCGACGGCAGGGGAGGCTGTGACGCTACCACGGCACGACCGCAGGCCGCAACCGGCGCGCCGACGGCTGCTAGGTACCTACCGCAGCTTCTCTTCGACGAACTCGACGTGCTTGCGCACCTTCGGGTCGTACTTCTTCAGGCGCAGCTTTTCGGTGGTCGTGCGCTTGTTCTTGGTGGTGGTGTAGAAGTACCCGGTGCCCGCTGAAGACACCAGCTTGATCTTGTCGCGCATCGCTCGAACCTCTCGGGACGGATTCGGGATGGCGGGGTCGACGGGACTCGAACCCGCGGCCTCCGGCGTGACAGGCCGGCGTTCTGACCAGCTGAACTACGACCCCTGGATTCCGCTCTCGACGCCAGCGTGGAGCCTGGTGGGAGGTGAGGGATTTGAACCCGCGACCCCCTGCGTGTAAGGCAGGTGCTCTACCACTGAGCTAACCCCCCCACGCTCGAGGAGGCGAATGATAAGCGACGCCGGGGGGGATGTCAACGCGGCACGGACGCCATGGAGGCTTCCGCGGCCTCCTGCCCCGGCGCCGTATCGAGGCCCTCGAGAAAGGCCAGCACCAGCTCCGGCAGGGCGTCGAGGTCGTAGCCCCCCTCGAGCAGCGCCAACACCCTTCCGCCGCAGCGGCGATCGGCGAGGGCGCGCAGCCATTCTCCCCACTGCCGGTACCCCGCCGCGGTGACCTGCATGCCGCCCAGCGGGTCGAGGCGCCAGGCGTCGAAGCCAGCGGAGAGCAGCAGCAGCTCGGGGGCGAACGCGTCCAGCGCCGGCAGCACCATTCCTTGAAGCGCCTCGGCGTAGCCGGCATCGCTGGTACCGGCCGGCAGCGGCACGTTCAGAGTCGCCCCCTCGCCCGGCCCTCTGCCGCGCTCGTCGGCCGCACCGGTCCCGGGGTAGAAGGGGTACTGATGGGTGCTGACGTAGAACAGGTCGCGGTCCTCCTCGAACAGGTGCTGGGTGCCATTGCCGTGGTGGACGTCGAAGTCGAAGATCGCCAGACGGCGGTAGCCGTGCACGTGCCGCAGGTGCTCGGCGACCACCGCGATGGTGTTGAAGTAGCAAAACCCCATCGCCATCTCCCGCTCGGCGTGGTGACCGGGGGGCCGCACCGCCACGAAGCACCGGCGCGTCGGGTCCGCCGTGCCGGCCCGTGGACCGAGCCTGTCGGCGGCATGCAGCGCCGCGGCGACGGCGCCCCACGCGGCTTCCAAGGTGCTCGAAGTCAAGGGGTTGTCGGCGGAGTCGATCAGCCCCTCGCGGCGCTCCACGGCCTGGCGGAACCGCTGCACGTAGCGGGCTCCGTGGACGCGCTCGACCGCCGCGCCGACCCCGGGATGCTCGCCGGGCCGCTGCACCGTATGCCCCGCGCCCTGCAGACCCGCGAGCAGCCGCTCCAGGCGCTCCGGCCGCTCCGGAAATCCCCGCGGGATGCGATGCTGGAGACAGCGCGGGTCGGTGAACAGGGATATCATGGGCGGGCAGGATAGCGTAGCGGGGTGCGGACGGCGCTCCGACCTCGCACCCCTGTGAACCAGCGCATTGACTTGCGGCGAGCCGGATCGGTACAATGCAGGCGAAATCCTAAGGTGTCACTTTAAGGAATGCTGCAATCCACGCCGCACCCCTGCAGCAGGCTTGCGGGCCCCGGCCGAAGTCGCGCCGCAGACCCAGACGCGGTCGTCGAGGAGGAGATCCCGATGTCGAGGAAGCTCATGCTCACGGTGGCTGCGGCCCTGCTGGCGGTGGCGCCGGCGATGGCGGCCTTGCCGTTCGGCTCGTTCGACGGGCTGGCCGGCGGCAACAACTCGGGAAGCGGAGTGCTCGGCGTCACCGGCTGGGCGCTCGACGACGACGGCGTCAGCCACGTCGACATCTACGTCGACGGCGTGATCGCCGGACGGGCCCACTACGGCAGCTCGCGGCCGGAGGTACGGGCGATGTTCCCCGGGTATCCCGATTCGGCGGCGGCGGGTTTCGGGTTCCTCCTCGACACCACGCACTACAACAACGGGTTGCACGTGGTGAGCGCGCGCGTGAGCTCCGACGTCGGCGAGCGGGTATGGCTGCAGGACGTGGCGGTGCAGTTCGTCAACACCACCCAACTCCTGGCGCCCTTCGGCAAGATCACCTTCCCCAACAAGCACTCCGTGCTGCGCGGCGCGTGCGACCTCAACGACGAGCTCCGGCGTTTCCAGGTGATCCAGGGCATCGCCCTCGACGCTGGCGCCGAGGAGGGGCACCACGACGGTCCGCCGGGTCAGGACGACCCGCCGGGCGACTCCGGCGTCGGCTGGGTCGAGCTGCTGATCGACGGCTCGATCTGGGCCAATACCCGGGTCGACTGCGAGTTCGACCCCGCCCGGGGCGGGCTGTCCGACTGCTATGGCTTGCCGAGCCTGGGCTGGGAGCAGCTCTACCCCACCCTCCCGGACAGCCCCAACGCCGGGTTCCGCTTCGTCCTCGACATCGGCTTCCTGATCGACTTCGGCTACGTCCCGGGGCACCACGTGCTGACCGTCCGCGCCGGCGACATCGTCGGCAACGTCAGGAACATCGACCAGATCGTCGTCCAGTTCATGTGCGACGAGTTCCTCGACAACGAGCCGTCGGTGGGGCGCATCGGGGTGCCGCCCAAGGGTCCGATCTACGCCGGGACGATCCAGATCCTCGGCTGGGCCATCGACTTCGAAGGCGTGTCGCGCGTCGACGTCTACGCCAACGGGGCGCTGATGGGTACCGCCTTCTACGGCTTCCCACGGCCGGGAGTGCCGCTGATCTACCCCGGGTACCCGGGCAGCGCGTTCTCGGGCTACGCCTTCCTGCTCGACACGCTGCTGCTCCCCGACGGCTGGAACGACATCCAGGTGGTGGTCGTGGACGTGTTCGGCAGGAGCACGATGATCGGCGAGCGGACGATCTTCATCAACAACGACTTCTAGCTCAGTCGTCGATCTCGTCCAGGTCGACCTCCACCTCGTCCTTCGCCCGGCGCGCGTCGGGCGACACCCGCACCTCGACCCAGGCGTCGCGGTAGCCCGGGTGGGTGAAACGGAGGTGATGGACGCCCTCGGGAAGCACGATGGGGTCGTCTTCGAGGTCTTCGGCGATACCCAGGTAGCGATCGTCGAGGTAGACCTCCGCTTCCTCCGGGTCGATGTCGAGCTCGATGGCGCGGCGCACGATCAGGATCTGGACCGGCGTCGGGCGCGCCGGTGGCGGAGGGGGGAGGGGTGTCGCGGCGACGGGTTCCGGCGCCGGGGCCTCCACCGCGGGCTCGGGCTCGGGCCGCGGCGCGGGGGCGCGCGGGGGCGCGGTCTCGACGACCGGGACGGGCGTCGGCGGCGGCGCCGGTGGCTCCTCCACCACCTCCCACTGCTCCTCCGCCGCCGGTGGCGGAGATTCCGGCACCGGGAGGGGTGGCGGCGCGGCGATCTCTCCGGGCTGCCAGTGGCCCGCCCCGGCCGGCGGCCGCTCGGCGAGGCTCGGTCGCTGCGGCCGGCCCTGCCGCAGCGCGAAGAGCCCGAGGACGGCGATCGAGGTCACCGCCAGGGTCGCCAGCAGCAGCGCCCGCGAGCCGCGGCGCTGTTCGACGAGCGGCTGGGTTGCAGCGCCGCTCGCGCCGGTTCCGGCCGCCGCCGTCCCCGCGGGCAGCGTGGCGGACAGCGCCCGCAGGGACGCGGCGACCGCCGCGGCGTCGCGCGGGCGGGCGGCTGGATCCTTGGCCAACAGGCTGCGGAGCAGCCCCTCGGTGCCGGCGTCGAGCTCCCGGGCGATCTGCGGGTCCGCCAGCGGGTCCTCGTGCAGGATCTGATAGAGCAGCGTGGTGATGGAGTCCGACGGAAACGGGCGCTTGCGCAGCAGCAGCTCGTAGAGTACGACGCCGAGGGAGAAGAGGTCGGCGCGGCCGCCCACCGGCTCGCCGCGCAGCTGCTCGGGCGCCATGTAGGCGGGGCTTCCCACCACCATGCCGGTGCGGGTCAGATCGGAGCCCTCGTCCAGGCTGCGGGCCACCCCGAAGTCGGTGAGCAGGACCCGACCGTCGTCGCCGAGCAGGATGTTGGCCGGCTTGACGTCCCGGTGGACCACCCCGGCCCGGTGGGCCGCCCCCAGGGCCTCGGCGGCGCTGGCGGTGAGCTCCAGCGCCTCGCGGCGCGACGGGAAGGCGCCGCGCCGGATGCGGTCGGCGAGCGATTCCCCCTCGACCAGCTCCATGACCAGGAAGAGGTCTCCTCCGATCCGCCCGACGTCGTGGATCACCACCACTCCCGGATGGCGGATGCGGGCGGCCGACTTCGCCTCGCGACGAAAGCGCCGCGCCAGCTCGTCCCGCTGCCGCTCGTCGACCGCCGGCGGCAACTGGATGCGCTTGATCGCCACCGTGCGATCGAGCTCGGGGTCGAGCGCCAGGTAAACCACGCCCATGCCGCCGCGACCGAGCTCGCGCTGGATCCGGTAGCGGCCGATCTGGTTCGGCTCGGGGGGCATCACGACGAGTACCGATTCTACGCCAGACCGGGGTGCTGGCCGGCCGGCGGTGAACGGACGGCGACTGGGAGCGGCTGCTGGCGGGCCGCGCCGACGGCCGCGGCCGGCCGCCGACTCGCCGCCCGCCGGCTCCGCACCGCCGACTGACCAGGCGACTCGCTCTCGGGCGCCGCCCTGCGACGATGTAGACTGATCCCGATCTCCTCGCCATGCGCACCGCCAACCCCCCCGCGGCGTCGACGGGGATCGCGCAGGGCCGCAGCGGGACGCGCCGGGAAGGCCGGGCCCACCCGACGCGACGCACGCGGCACAGCCTGCGCGGCCGCTTCGTGGTCGCCATTTCGGCCCTGGTGGCCCTCGTCCTTCTCGCCCTGGCGATCGTCCTCGCCGTCACCGGCCGCCGCGGTCTGCGCCGCGACCTGGAGAGTCACGCCGAGAGCTTCGCCCTCCTCGCCACGGCCCCGTTGTGCACCGCCTACGAGACCTACTACACCAGCGGCTACAGCAAGTTCCGGGAGCTGGTGAGCGACGTGGCCGGGCGTCAGCCAGACCTCGTCGAGGTGGCCATCTACGACACCAGCGGCCGGCAGTTGTTCACCTCCGCCGAGTTCGCCAGGGAGGTCCTGGGCCCGCTGCCGGTGCCGGCGGCGGCGGTGGTGGACTCGCGGCTGCTGCTGGCGGTGCGGGGGCTGGCGCCGGTGAGCTGGCGGGACCGGGATGCGCACGCCGAGGAGCGCTTCGTGGTGGCGGTGCCCCACGTCGAGGAGTGGGGGCGCCACCGCTACTCGGCGGTCTACCGCTTCGGCTACGGCACCCTCGCCGCGGCCACCAGCGGCATGGCCAAGCGGCTGCTGTGGCTCACCGCCGGCTCCCTCGTCATGGGCGTGCTGATCGCCATGTTCCTGGCGCGGCAGAGTCTCGGGCCTCTCGAGGAGCTCACCGCCGGGGCCGGCGACCTGGCGGAGGGGCGACTCGACCGCCGCATCGATCTGGCCACCGGCGACGAGTTCGAGACCCTCGCCCAGGCCTTCAATCACATGGCGGCGCGGCTGGCGGCCAGCATCGCCGAGCTGGAGGCCAGCAACCAGGCCCTGCAGCGATCCAACCGCGAGCTGGAGGACCTCGACCGGCTGAAGAGCGACCTGTTGGCCAACGTGAGCCACGAGCTGCGCACCCCGCTCACCTCGCTCAAGGGGTACGCCGAGGCGCTGCGTGAGGAGCTGCTGGGGCCGATCACCGAAGCGCAGCGGGAGGCCCTGGAGGTGAGCGAGCGCAACCTCGACCGCCTGCTGGGGATGATCGAGGAGCTGCTCTCCTACGCCCGCCTGGAGTCGGGCGCGGCGGCGGTGGACCCCCGGGCCATGGACCTCGGCGCCATGGCGGCGCAGGTGATGGACAACCTACGGGCGACCCGCGGTCCGGAGCTGGAGCTGCGGCTGTCCGTCCCCCCCGATCTGCCGAAGGTGTGGGGGGACGCCCAACGCATCTCCCAGGTGCTCGAGAACCTGCTGGTCAACGCCGTCAAGTTCACCCCGGCCGGGGGCCGGGTCGAGCTGCGCCTCCGACCCGAGGCGGACCAGGTGGTGGTGGAGGTCGCCGACACCGGCATCGGCATCCCGCCCGAGGAGCGGCGGCGGATCTTCGAGCGCTTCTACCAGGTGGAGTCCTCGTCCCGTCGCCGCTACGCCGGCATCGGGCTCGGCCTCGCCATCGTGCGACAGATCCTCGACGCGCACGGCTGCGCGATCGAGGTGGACAGCGTGGTGGGCGAGGGGACGACCTTCCGCTTCCGCCTGCCGTGGGCCAGCGACGTGGGGCCGCAGGTGCCGCGGCGGGGCGGGCCGCAGGTCGTCCTGATCGACGACGACGTGGCCTTCACCCGCCCTCTGGTGTCGTACCTCGAGGGGCAGGGCTATCCGGTGCGCGTCGCCAACAGCTGTGCCGGAGGCGAGCCGTTGGTCCGCGAGCTGCGGCCGCGACTGGTGATCCTCGACCGCCTGCTCCCCGACGGCGACGGCTTCGACCTCCTGCAACGGTGGCGCCGCCAGCTCGATCGGCGCCAGCTGCCGGTGGTGGTGGTCTCGGCCCGCCGCGAGGCGCGCCTGGCGCTGCGGCTCGGCGCCAACGCGTGCCTCTCCAAGCCGGTGGCGCCGTCGCAGGTGCAGGCGGCGATCGAGACGACCCTGGCGAAGATCCGCGCCCCGACGGTGCTCCTGCTGCCGCTGGCGGGCGGCACCGGGCTGCTCGAGACCGCGGCCGAGGGGTTGCGCCGCGAGGGCTTTCGGCTGCGGCGTCTGGGGTCAGTGCGGGAGCTCGCCGCGGCGGCGGCCGGCAGCCGTGCTGCCGCCCTGGTGGTCGACCTCGACGGGAAGGTGGATGGCGAGGTGGCGGAGTGGGTCGCGGAGCCCTCCCGTCGCGTCGCGCCGCGCCTGGTACTGCTGACGCGGGAAGTCGCCGCCGACGTCGAGGAATGGGCGCGGGCTACGGGTGCCCTGGTGGCGGTTGGACCGGAGGGTGCCGCCGAGGTTGCCTCGCGTCTCAGGGAAGCAGTAATGTGCAGCCAGGACCCGGCATGAAGACGCTTCCGGATGGGGCGAATGACGTCGCAGCCTCGGCGCAGGGGGCGACCACCATCCTGGTGATCGACGACGAGCCCGATCTGCTGCGGATGCTCGAGGTGGTGCTCACCGGGGCCGGGTACACGGTGCTCACCGCCCCCTCGGGCATGGAGGGCCTGGTGCGGGCGCAGGCCGAGCAGCCGCAGCTGGTGCTGCTCGACATCATGATGGAAGGCATGGACGGCTGGGAGGTGCTCAAGCTCCTCAAGCTTGAGGAGTCGACGCGCGGCATCCCGGTGGTGATCCTCTCGGCCCGGGTCGAGCCGCGGGACAAGATCCGCGGCCTGCAGGAGGGGGCGGTCGACTACGTCACCAAGCCCTTCTCGGTGAAGAGGGTCCTCGGCACCATCGACGCGATCCTGCCGCGGGCGCCATCGTGACCCCGATCGACGAACGTACCCACGACTACCTGGCGATGCGGGCCGAGTGGCTCAAGGTGAAGGGGTGTCTCTACGACCCCAACACCGGCCTGCCGGCGCTGCCGGCGGTGATCGAGGACGTCCGCCGCCAGATGGAGGGCGGGCGTCGGCTGGGAGTGATCTACCTCGACCTCTCGGGTGAGGAGCACCTCGAGGAGATCTACGGCTGGGAGACCTACGACGGGGTGCTCAAGCAGGTGGCCATCGCCCTCGAACAGTTGCGCGGCAGCCTGCTCACCGGCGAAGACGTGCTCTCGCTGGTGGGGATCCGCAGCGACCAGTTCCTGGTCTTCGTCGGCGTCGACGGCGACGGGCGGCGCAGCGGCGCCGAGCTCGACGTCTGTCGCGAGCAGCTGGTGGGCGAGCTCGGCCGGCGGCTGCAGGTACAGGTGGGGAAGGAGGTGCCGCGGGGCCTGGTGGTGCATTCGGCCTCCACCCTGCTCGGCCACGATCCCACCATGCGCATCGAGCGGCAGATCTACAAGACCGTGGACGTGGCGCGAACCCGCTGCCACCGCGACCGCGAGGAGCAGCTCACCCTGCGCCTCGGCGAGCTGCGGCGGATCCTGGCGGCTCGCGACATCCGCATCCGCTACCAGCCGATCGTGTGGCTGGCGGACGGCTCGGTCTACGGCTTCGAGGCCCTCTCCTGCGGCCCCGCCGGCGACCTGTTCGAGAACCCCGAGATGCTCTTCTCCTTCGCCGAGCGCACCGACCAGCTGCTCGAGCTGGAGCGCCTCTGCCGCTCGGAGTCGGTGCGCGGCGCTTCGCGCCTGCCGCGCGGCCGCAAGCTGTTCCTGAACTGCTCGGTACACGGCATCGCCGACGCCGAGGCGCTGGCCGACAAGCTGGTGCAGCAGGCCTCCGAGTCGGGCATCCCGGTCTCCGACCTGGTGCTCGAGATCACCGAGCGGGTGGCGGTAACCGGCTGGGTGGACTTCCGCCGCCGGCTGGACTCGCTGCGCGACAAGGGGTTCTCGGTGGCGATCGACGACATGGGGGCGGGATACTCGTCGCTGCACTCGGTGGCCGAGGTCGAGCCGGACTTCCTCAAGCTCGACATCGCCCTGGTGCGCGACATCCACTCATCGCCGATCAAGCGCGGCCTCCTCGAGAGCCTGGTGCTGCTGGCGCAGCGCATCGACGCCCAGGTCATCGCCGAGGGGGTGGAGCGGGAGGAGGAGCACGAAACGCTCAAGGAGATGGGCGTCACCTTCGGCCAGGGCTTCCTCTTCTCGCCGCTCGCCACCCTGAGCTTCCACGTGCCGGACGGGCCGCCGCCGTAGGGGCGCGCCGCCGCGCCCGCCCGGATGCCGCCCCTCGCCCGCCGGGCGGCGCGTTACAATGCCGGCTCCATGGCGGACCCCGAGCCGATCGACCCCTACGATCCGCACGCGATCGAGGCGCGCTGGCAGCAGCTCTGGCGCGAGCGGGGCGGCGATCGCGCGCCCGACCCGCCCCGCCCGGGGCGCAAGCGCTACGTCATGGAGATGTTCGCCTACCCCTCCGGCGACATCCACATCGGCCACTTCCGCAACTACACCATCGGTGACGTGGCGGCGCGCTACGACCGCATGCGCGGCTGCGACGTGCTGCACCCGTTCGGCTGGGACGCCTTCGGCCTGCCGGCGGAGAACGCCGCCATCAAACACGGCCTGCACCCGGCGGCGTGGACCTACCGCAACATCGACGTCTCGCGCAACACCCTGCAGCGCATGGGGCTGTCCTACGACTGGGAGCGCGAGATCGTCACCTGCCGCGCCGATTACTACAAGTTCTCGCAGTGGATGTTCCTGCTGCTGCACGAGCGCGGGCTGGCCTACCGCAAGAAGGCGGCGGTGAACTGGTGCCCCGTCGACCAGACGGTGCTGGCCAACGAGCACGTGGTCAACGGCTGCTGCTGGCGCCACCCCGACACGCCGGTGGAGAAGCGCGAGCTCGAGCAGTGGTTCTTCCGCATCACCGACTACGCCGACCGGCTGCTGGAAGGGCTCGACCGGCTGGACCGCTGGCCGGAGAGCACCGTCAAGATGCAGCGCTCCTGGATCGGCAGGAGCGAGGGCGCGGAGGTGGATTTCCCGCTCGAGGGCGTCGACGAGGTGGTGCCGGTCTTCACCACTCGCCCCGACACGCTGTGGGGGGTGACCTTCCTCACCCTGGCGCCGGAGCACCCGCTGGTCGCCCGCGTCACCGCTCCCGAGCGGCGAGCCGAGGTGGAGGCGTACGTCGCCGCGGCGCGGGCCAAGAGCGACATCGAGCGCACCGACGCGACCCGCACCAAGGAGGCGGTGCCGACGGGCGGCCACGCGCGGCACCCGCTGACCGGCGAGCGGTTGCCGATCTGGGTCGCCGACTACGTGCTGGCCACCTACGGCACCGGCGCGGTGATGGGGGTGCCGGCCCACGACCAGCGCGACTTCGAGCTCGCCCGCGCCTACGGCGTGCCGATCCGGGTGGTGATCCAGCCTGCCGGCGGGCCGCTCGACCCCGCGACCATGGCGGAGGCCTGGGTCGGCGAGGGGGTCATGGTCGCTTCCGGCGCCTTCGACGGCACCCCGTCGGAGGAGGGGATCGGCGGCGTGACCCGGCACCTCGAGGAGCAGGGAGTGGGGCGCGCCGAGGTGCAGTACCGGCTGCGCGACTGGCTGATCAGCCGCCAGCGCTACTGGGGGTGCCCCATCCCGATGGTGCATTGCCGCGCCTGCGGCATCGTGCCGGTGCCGTACGCGGAGCTGCCGGTCGAGCTGCCCGAGAGCGTCGCCAGCTTCATCCCCACCGGGCGCTCGCCGCTGGCCGACGTCGAGGAGTTCATCCACACCCCCTGCCCCCGCTGTGGCGAGCCGGCGCGGCGCGACCCCGACACCATGGACACCTTCGTCGATTCCTCCTGGTACCACCTGCGCTACCTCGACCCCCACAACGAGCAGGAGCCGGTGAGCCGCGAGGCTGCGGAGCGGTGGCTGCCGATCGACCTCTACATCGGCGGCGACACCCACGCCACCGGCCACCTGCTCTACTTCCGCTTCTTCACCAAGGTGTTGTACGACGCCGGCTACCTGCCGGTGGACGAGCCGGCGGTGCGGCTGGTGCACCAGGGGATGGTGATGGACGCCGGCGGCGAAGTGATGTCCAAGTCGAAGGGCAACGTGGTGTCGCCGGGCGAGCTGTTCGATCGCGACGGCGTCGACATCCCGCGCCTGGCGATGCTCTTCTTCGCCCCCTCGCAGGACGAGATTCTGTGGAACGAGAAGGGGATCGAGGGGGTGCGCCGCTTCGTCTACCGGCTCTGGGAGCTGGCGCTCGGCACCGCCGCCGACCCCCGCCTCGCCCGCCGCGGGGGGGTCGAGGCGGCCGGGCTGTCGCCGGCAGCGCGGGAGGCGTGGCGCCTGACCCACCGCGCGGTCGAGCGCACGACGCAGGCGATCGAGGGGGACTTCAACTTCAACACCGCCGTCGCCGCCTTCATGGAGCTGCTCAACGCGTTGCGGCGCGTCGGCGAGCCCGCGGCCTGGAGCGACGGCGACTTCCCGGTGCTGGCCGAGGCGATGCGCACGACCGCTCGCGCCATCGCGCCCCTCGCCCCGCACCTCGGCGAGGAGCTGTGGCAGAGGCTGGGCGGCGAGCCCAGCGTCTTCGCCGCCGGCTGGCCCGAGGTCGACCCCGCGGCCCTGGCGCGAGAGACGGTGGAGATCCCGGTGCAGGTCAACGGCAAGCTGCGCAGCCGGGTCTATCTGCCGCCCGAGGCGCCGCGCCACGAGATGGAGCGGGCGGCGCTGGCCGACGAGCGCATCCGCGAGCTGTTGGCCGGGCAGGCGCCCAAGCGCGTCATCGTGGTCCCCGGTAGGCTGGTCAACCTGGTGGTGGAGTAGGGGCCGCCTCCCCGCCGGCCCGCCGCGGAAGCGCGGGGGCGGGGCCCCGCCCCTACGGCAGCTCGACCTCCAGCGCCAGGTCGCGCAGCGCCACCTTCGCGGCGCTCCCCTGCGGCTGCCACTCGACCGCCAGCTGCACCTCGTTGAGCCCGGCCTCGATGGCCCCCTCGAGGCGCAAGGACGCCGTCTGCCCGGCGAGTAGCCGCAGGGGCTCCCCCTCCACCAGCACGATCCCCTGCGCGGCCGAGCCGGCCAGCAGGCGCAACGTGCCGCTGCCGACCCCCTGCGCCCGCAAGGTCGCCCGCAGCCGACTGCCGTAGGGGGCGTAGAGCCGCGGCCCGGAGAGCAGCAGGCCGGGTGGACAGTCGCCGGACAGGGACCGGTCGGCCGCGAGCTCGAGGCAGCTGTGCCGGTCCGCGGCGGCGACGGCGTCGAGCCCGAAGCGCAGGGTCGGAGGAGGGGCGTGCCGTTCGACCCGCTCCTCGAGCACCTCGACTCGCGGCTCGCCGGAGCTGGTCGTCGGCATCCGGGGCGCCCCGGCCGGCTCTATCCGCAGGCCGGCACGGCGAAAGTGCAGGGCGAGCCCCCGGCCGGCCAGCCGATCCACCGAGGCCCTCACCTCGACGTCGCGCAGCGCTCGCCCCGCCTGGACCGTGTACCGCAGCCGCACCCGGTCGCCTGGGGCGAGGACGGGAAGGCGCACGCCGTAGAGCCGTTCCCCCTGGTCGATCAGGTCGTGGCGCAGATGGACCCAACCCGAGTCGCCCAGCACCTCGACCTCGAGATCGACTTCGGCGGCCGCACCCGCCGGCAGCGCCAGGTGTTGGCCGCCGAACAGCAGCCGGTAGGTGCTCCCGTCCGGCAACGGCACCAGCGTCTCGGCGAGCAGAGGCGTGGTCCGTGGCTCGCCAGCGGCGGGCGACGGGCGCAGGCTGAAGGCCTGCACCTGCCGCAGCAGGGCGACCTCCTGGGGATGGGGCGCGGTGGGAGGGTCGGTGGCGGCGGCGAGCAGGGCGCCGCCGGATGCCCGGCGCAGACCGCAGGGTCCGCCGCGCTCGCCGCAGGAGACCAGCCTGCCGCCCGGGAACAGGCCGTAGACGGTGTCGAGGTAGGAGTTGGCGAAGAACACCGGTCGGGGCGTGGCGTAGTCGCGAAACAGGCTGCGGCCGAGCACCGGCTCGGGCACCGGCAGCCCGAGGTAGTCGAGCACCGACAGGGCGAGGTCGCTCTGCACGTACGGGTCCGCTACCACCCGCCGTTCCCCCCCGGGAGTGCGGAGCAGGGCGAAGCCGAGGCTCTGGCTCAGCGCCTGCAGCGCGTCGGTGGCGCTGGCCGCCGCCCCCAGGGCCTCGTCCGAGGTCACCACCACCAGGGTGTCGGCGAACACGTCCGCGGCCTCGAGCCCTTCCCAGAAGGCGGCGAAGGCCTCGTCGGCGTAGAGGAACGGCAGGTGCCGAGGCTCCTCCGGTACCAGGCCATCGGTGGGCGACCAGCCGGGCGGCACCACGAAGGGGTGGTGGGTGCCGACGGTGAGCAGGGTGAGGAACCAGGGCTCGCCGCCGCGCCGCAGCTCGCGAAGGGTGGCGAGGCCGCGCTCCAGGAAGGCCTTGTCGTCGGCCCCCCAGGGGTTGCGGTGGTAGACGGGGCGGGCGGGATCGTCGCCTGCTACCTCCGCGAACCCCGTCGCCGGCAGCGCCAGGTCCTTCTGCATGAAGGGGAGCGGCGCGGATTGCAGATAGGCGGTGCGGTAGCCGGCGGCGGCGAGCAGGGAGGGGAGGCATGGCCGGCGCCAGGCGCCCGCCGCCAGCTCGGAGAAGCGACCCGGCTGGTAGGCGAGCTTCGGCAGGTCGCCGCAGAGCAGGGCGTACTCGCCGCGCTGGGTCTGCCGCTGCTGGGTGAAGAAGCGCACCGCCACGGTGTGGCGCGTGGCGAGGTCGCCGAGGCGCGGCATCACCAGCGACGGCTCGACCCCGTGGTGGGAGGCCACCACGGGCAGCTGCACACCCGAGACCCCCTCCAGGAGCACCAGCAGGACATTGGGGCGCCCGTGCGGCGCGGCGGTCCAGGGGATCCCCCCGAGGTCCGGTAGCAGCACGTCGGGCGGCTCCCGGGCGCTGGCGGCCATGGGATCCGGCCGGGCGCTCGCCTGCAGCAGCGCCACCAGGGGGTGGGACTGGCGCCAGGCGCCGCAGGGGTCCCGGTACGGAACGGCGAGCGCGGCGGCGGCCAGCGCCGCCGCCGCTCCGGCCGACATCGCCAGCGCGCGCCAGCCCGCCGGCGGCCGGGCGCTCCACCATGCGGCGGCGCCCGCCACCGCCAGCGCCAGCAGCAGCGCCAGCGGCCGTGCCGGGTGCAGCAGCGAGCCGCCGACGAACGTCGGGTCGGCGAGGTAGCGCCAGTCGACGAGCCGCAGCGGGGCGCCCAGGCTGCGCACGTGCTCGAAGTTGCCGTAGGCTACGAGCGCCCAGAGCAGCGCCGGGACGAGGGCGAGGAGGCGGTGGAGCCGGCCCAACAGCAGGGCGGCGGCGGTGACGGCGGCGGCCCCCGCGGCGTCGGCGACGATGCCAGCGAGGTCGCAGCGGCCGGCAGACCGGCCGGCGTCGGCCAGGGCGAGCGCCCGCATGGCCAGGGCGACGGCGAGCAGGGCGAGCGGCAGCAGCGCACGGCGCAGGCGTAGACGCGATGGAGAGCGCATCGGTGGGCAGCAAGTATCCGTCCGGATCCGTCACCCCGCAAGGCGGCCCGAGCCAGCGCCTGCTGCTGCCGGCACTGCTGCTGTTCGCCGCCGTCGCCGGCACTCTGCAGGTGCGGAGCGTCGACGTCTTCTGGCACCTGGCGAGCGGCCGCTGGATCCTGGAGCACGGCAGGGTACCGACGGCCGACCCCTTCCGCTTCACCCACCAGGGGGCGGCATGGGTGGACCACGAATGGCTCTTCCAGGTGATCGTCGGCGGGCTGGAACGGCTCGGCGGCATCCCCGCCCTCACCGCCTTTCGCGCCGCCCTGGTGGTGCTGCTGGCGGCGGCGCTGTGGGGTGGGCTGCGCCGGGCCGGCGCGCCGCCCGCCGCTGCCGCCCTGACGGCGGTGGCGGCCCTGCTCGCCGCCCGTGGCCGCTTCCTGCTGCGCCCGGAGTTGGTGAGTCTCTTGCTCCTCGCTCTCTTCCTGGCGCTGCTCCAGGCCCACCGGCGGCAGCCGCGGCCGGGGCGGCTGGCGCTGCTCGCCGGAGTGGTGGCGCTGTGGGCGAACCTCCACCCGGCGGCGCTCGCCGCCCCGGGGCTCGCCGCCGCCCACCTCCTCGGCAGCCGGCTGCCCGGCGGCAGCGGCCCGCCGGCGCGTGGCGCTCCGCTGCCGTGGGGCCACGTCCTGCTGGCGCCGCCGCTGCTGGCCCTGGCGCTGCTGGCGAACCCGTACGGGGTGGAGCTACTGGCCGTACCGCTGCGGATCGGCCGTTCCCTGTCGGGGCTACCGGGGTTCAACCCCGAGTGGCTGCCCCTGTGGCTGGCGCCGCGGCCGTTCGTGCTCGCCTTCCTCGCCGCCATCGCGGCGCTGGCGGTCGTCGCCGCCTGGCGGACGCGGCGTGTCGATCCCGCCACCGGGCTGGTCGCCCTGCTGCTGCTGGCGCTGGCCGTTCGCTCGGTCCGCCACGTCGGCCTGTTCGCCATCGGCGGCGCGTTCTTCGCCGGTGAGGCGCTGGCCGCCCTGGCCCACGGCGCCGCGCGCTCCCCGAAGTGGCAACGCCGCGCCGCGCCGCTGGCGCTGCTGGCCACCGCGCTGGCGGCGGCGTGGGTGGTGGTGCCCCCACCCTCCGGGCCGCTGCGGCCCCGCGGCGTGGCGATGCGCTTCGGCGTCGGCATCCAGCCCGGGCTGTTTCCCGCCGCGGCGGTCGAGCGGGTGGCGGCGTGGCCCGGCCTCGGCAATCTCTACAACGACGTGGCCTTCGGCGGCTACCTGCTGTGGCGCCTCTATCCGCCGCGTCAGGTGTTCATCGACAGCCGCAACGAGGTGGACCCTGGGCTGCTGCGCGAGCTGGCGGCGGCGCGGAGCGACAGCCGCCGCTGGCAGGGGCTGCTGGATCGCCACCAGGTCGACGGCGCCCTGGTGCGGTACGACGAGCGGCCGCGGCCGGTGGTGATCGGAGGGGTGCCGGGCCAGCCGGTGGTGGAGCACCACACCTCGAGCGCGCTGTTCTTTCCACCGGAGCAATTCGCCCTCGTCCACTGGGACGACGTGGCGCTGCTCTTCGTGCGGCGCACGCCCGGGCGCCGCGAGGAGCTGGCCGCGGTCGAGTACCGCTTCGTGCAGCCCGAGGACTGGCGGGCGATGCTGGCGCGCGCCGCCGCCGACTCGGCCGTCCGCGCCGGCGCCCTCCGCGAGCTGCGCCGCAAGCTCGCCGAGGAGCCGGGCTCGCGGAGGGCCCGCGAGCTGCTGCTGGCCTTGGACGGCCTCGACCGCAGGTAGACGCGCGGCGGCGGCGCTCGCCGCGCCGGGCTCAGTCCGCTGGCTCGATCCGCTGCGCCACCGGCAGCGGCGGCGTCTTCGCCGAGATGTGCAGGGTGCGCTGCGGGAAGGGGATCTCGATCCCCGCCTCGTCCAGCGCCAGCTTGGCCACCTCGAAAAGGGCGAACAGCACCTGCCGCTCGTCCTGGGCGTCCTGCAGGAAGACCCGCAGCTCGAGGTGCACGCCGTTGTCGCCGAGCTCGGTGACCACCACCTGCGGCTCCGGCTGGCGGTGGATCTTGGGATGGTCCTCAACCGCCGCGAGGAGCACCTGCCGCGCCTCTCGGATGTCCGCCCCGTAGGCGATCGACAGCGGGACGCCGAGCCGCAGGTTGGGGGTCAGCGTGTGGTTGACGATGACGTTGTTGATCACCTCCTTGTTGGGGAGGATCACGTCGAGCTGCTCCAGGGTCCGCAGGCGGGTCGAGCGCAGCCCGATCTGCATCACCTGGCCGTAGGTCTCGGCGACCGTCACCCTGTCGCCGATGCGGAAGGGGCGGTCCCACAGGATGGTGAAGCCGGCCACCACGTTGCCCAGGCTGTCCTGGGCGGCGAGACCGATGGCGATGCCGGCGACGCCGACGCCGGCGAGCAGCGAGCCCACCGCCAGGCCCGCCTGCGAGGCGGCCATGATCAGCCCCAGTCCGAGGATGGCGTAGCGGACCAGGGGCAACAGGATCTGCGCCAGGGCCGGGTCGCCGCGGGAACGCCGCAGCACACCGCCCAGCACCCGCGTCACCAGCCCGCTGAGCAGGAAGAACAGCACCAGTACCAGCACCGCGGCGACCAGCGACGGCAGGTAGTCGACCGCCCGCATCAGCAGCCGCCGGCCGAGGAGGACCCAGGTGTCGCGCTCGAACAGCCCCTCGCTCGGCAGCAGGGGCTCGAAATCGAACGCCGGAGCGTCCTCAGGCGGCGCTTCGCCGGACGCTGGAACCTGGGCCAGCAGTGCCCCGGCGGCGAGGCAGAGGGCGGCGAGGCAGAGGGCGGCGCGCATCGTCGGCGAGCGGAGTATATCGGTGTCGTAGAGGGGAGGAGCCGGAAGTTGGCACCGATCTGGCAAATGATCCCGGCGAGAGGCCTTTACGAGGCCTGCCGACATAACGAAACCACCCCGAAACCGACTCTCGGGGTCTATTGCTGCGAGGAACCACACCATGTCACCTACCGAGATCTTCCGCCTGCTGCTCGAGCCCGACGCCGCTGCCGATCCATTGGTCCGGATCCGTCCCACCATCCCCATGGAGCGCGCCCTGCTGTGCATCGACTGTGAGTCGATCTTCGAAGCCGAGGGGCATCAGACCTGCCCGTCGTGCGGCTCGGCCTCGGCCTGGTCGATCGGCCGGGCGTTGAACCGCCAGACCGCGGAGGGTGAGGAGGCCATCCTCGGGGCGGAGCTGGACGCGTCCGAAGCCGCTGGCGTGCAGACGCACTGAGGGGCATCTCCTCCCACACAGCGGTGTAGGTTTCGTTCCGGCACGGTATACTGCCCGACTTAAATGGATCGGCGACGGGATCGGCGATGGCCGCGGCAGCTGGAGGTGCGGTTCTGGCGTCGCGGTGACTACGAGCACCCGCATCAGGCCATAGCGGCGAACATCTCGCGGACGGGTGTCTTCGTGCGCACCCAGTCGGTGCTGCCGAGTGGCGCGCGGCTGCGGGTCGAGGTCATCCATGGGCGCGAGAGCTTCGTCGCCGAGGCGGTGGTCGTGCGCGCCCTCAAGACCCCGGGCCATCTGCAGAGCGTCAAGCCGTCGGGCATGGGGCTGCGCTTTCTCCAGTCGCGAGAGCTGGTCGAGGAGCTGCTGCCGGGCATCACCGCGCACCCGGCGACGGAGGTGTACCAGGAGGGGTTCGACGATTCGGCGACGGCGGCACCGTCGGCGGCTGCGGCGACGGTCGCTGCGGCGGCGGCCGGAGCTACGTCCCGGCCGCCCGCGGCGCCCGTCGCCACGCCGACGGCGGCGCCGGCTGCGACACTGCACGACAAGCGCCTGTTCCGCATCTCCTACCGTAGCCGCGACCAGTTCGAGCAGGTCTTCGAGCGCGACATCGCCACCGGCGGCGTCTTCGTCCCCACGACCTCGCCGCCGCCGCCGCTCGACTCCGTGGTGCTCGTCGAGGTCGCCGTCGACGGCTCGGCTGCGCCGCCGATCCGTCTCGAGGCGCGCGTCGTGCACCGCGTGGAGCCGAGCTCGGGTGGCGGCAGCGGCAACCTGCTCGTCGGCATGGGGGTGCAGTTCACCGATCCGCCGGGCGCCGTCGAGAGGCTTCGCCCCCTGCTAGTGGTCTGACTCAGACCACTAGGCAGGTGATTCGGCGGCGAGCGACATAACCGTCCTCTGGAGAGGTCGGCCGGGCGCCGACCCATCCCGCCGCTCCCCGGCGGGCGGGGCCGCCGGACCCTGGCACCGCCGTTGCTCTGCGTCTCGCCGAGCGGGGAAGACCCCTCTTCCAGAAACACAGGAGGTGGAGATGACGACGAGAGCAGTGTGGACCACCGCGAGCCTGCTCGCAGTGTTGGCAATGGGGCTCGCGGAGCCGGTCGCGGCGCGGGGGCCGCAGAGCTCGGTGCGCTTTCGGCTCGGGCTGCTCACACCCGAGGGGGACTCCCGCTACTGGGACGAGACGGCGCTTGATTTCAGCGGCAAGCCGGCGGATTTCGAGGATGTCGTCTTCGGCGTCGACTATCTGCTGGAGCTGACCCCTCACGCCGGGCTGCTGCTGTCCCTCGACCACTTCGAGGGGGAGGAGGACCAGCGGTACCTCGACTTCGTCGACGCCTTCGGCGCGCCGATCGTGCACACCACCACCCTCGAGATCACGCCCCTCACCGCCGGGCTGGTGCTCCGCCTGGCGCCCGCTCGGTCGCCGATCGCGCCCTACGTGGGGGCTGGCGGCGGCATCTACTTCTGGCGCCTCGAGGAGGCCGGGGACTTCATCGACTTCTCCTTCGCGGACCCGGAGATATTCAGCGACCGCTTCGTCGCCGAAGGGCAGACGCTCGGCTACTACCTGCTGGCCGGGGTCGAGGTCCCGCTGGGGCCGTACTTCTCGTTCCTGGTCGAGGGGCGGTGGGATCGGGCCGACGACGATCTCGGAGACGATTTCCAGGGCCTCGGCGAGCTCGATCTCTCCGGGCGCCGGATCTACGGCGGCATCGCCTGGCGCTTCTAGCCCGCGGGCCAGCCCCGGGGCCGGCAGCGCCGCGTGTGCTATCTTCGGGTGCTCACCGGTCGCGGTCCCGCGGCCCCCACGCCCCGAGAGAGGAGCCCCGTCGCATGCCCTACTCGCCGATCCTCGTCAAGCCGATGCGCGAGGAGCTGACGTCCGTCGGCATCCAGGAGCTGACCACCGCCGCCGAG
>DATKEH010000169.1:0-3782 GCA_035546355.1 Thermoanaerobaculia bacterium | reverse complement strand
GCCTCGGCCGCCGCCTCGAGGGCGAGTAACAGCGTGCTGACGTAGGTGTAGAAGCGCACCCCACCGCCCTGCAGGTCGACGACCAGGGCGTCGAGCCCGGCGAGCTCCTCGGGGGTCGGCTTGCGGCGCTCGCCGTAGAGGCTGACCAGCGGCAGGCCGCTGCCCTCCTCGCGGCCGCTGGGCACCGTCTCGCCGGCGGCGGCCGCGCCGCGCCAGCCGTGCTCGGGGGAGAACAGCCGCACCACGTCGAGCCCCTCGCCGCGCAGCACGTCGAAGGCGTGCCGGCCGTCGGCGGTGACCGAGGCGGCATGGGCGAGCAGGCCGAGCCGCTTGCCTAGCAGCCCCGGCCGGGCGCCGAGGGCGAGGCGTTCGAGCCCCACCTCCACCGCCGGCTGGCCGGCCAGCGCCCGCACCACCGCGTCGTGCACCGCCGGGCGCGCTTCGCGGATCAGCGCGTTGTCCCGCGTCGGGTGGACGCGGTTGGTGAGCAGCACCACGAACAGCTCGCGCTCGGGGTCGATCCACAGCGAGGTGCCGGTGAAGCCGGTGTGGCCGAAGGAGCGCGGCGCGAACAGCTCGCCGGCCGAGGAGCCCTGCGGCGACTTGGTGTCCCAGCCCAGCGCGCGGCTGGAGCCGGGGACTCCGGCGAGGCGGGCGAAGCGCTCCACCGTCTCGCGGGAGGCCAGGCGGTGGTGGTCGTAGACGCCGCCCCACAGCACCATCTGGGCGAAGCGGGCGAGGTCGCCGGCGGTGGCGAACAGGCCGGCGTGCGGCGCCACTCCGCCGAGGGCGAAGGCGTTCTCGTCGTGCACCTCGCCGTGCACCAGCCGGCCGCGCCAGGGGTCGACCTCGGTGGGGGCGATGCGCGCGCGCAACTGCGGCGGCGGGCGGAAGAGCGTCTCCTCCATCCCCAGCGGGGCGAACACCCGGCGGCGCACGAAGCTCTCCAGCGGCTCCCCCGCGGCGCGCTCGAGCACCGCGCCGAGCAGGATCAGCGCCAGGTCGCTGTACTTGCTCTCGGTGCCCGGCTCGTAGACCAGCTCCATCCCCTGGATGCGCTCGACGTAGGCCTGCTGGCCCGCGACCTCCTCGTATAGCGGCGCCCACCAGTCGAGGCCCGAGGAGTGGGTGAGGAGATGGCGCACGGTCACCCGCTCCTTGCTCGGCCCCTGGAAGCCGGGCAGG
This sequence comes from Thermoanaerobaculia bacterium, assembly GCA_035546355.1. Lineage (GTDB taxonomy): Bacteria > Acidobacteriota > Thermoanaerobaculia > Multivoradales > JAIOJS01 > DATKEH01. The sequence goes on along the minus strand of DATKEH010000169.1, from coordinate 2,597 downwards.
ACGTCCTCGACCGGGGTGTCGAGGTCGAGGCGCCCCTCGTCGACGAGGATCATCGCCATCGTCGTCGTCGCCACCACCTTGGTCAGGCTGGCGAGGTCGTAGAGGGTGTCGGCGGCGACCGGCGGGGCGCCCTCGTCGTATGTCAGGCGGCCGAACGGGTGGAGCCAGGCGAGGCGGCCGCGATGGCCCACTGCCAGCACGCCGCCGGGGAAGGCGCCGCGCGCGACGTAGTCGTCGAGCAGGCGGGCGACGGCGGCGAGGCCCTGGGGACGGAAGCCCGCCTCCGCGGGCGGCGCCGGGCGCAGGGTCATGGCGTGCGCCGGGACGTCGAGCCCGGCGCCGTAGGGGTGGAGGCCGGGCAGCGTCACCGGCAGGCGCCCACCCACCGGGCGTTCGCCGAACAGGGCGGCGAAGGCCGCCCGCCGGCTGGGCTCGACGCCGCCGTAGGCGCACAGGTAGGTGCCCACCTCCGGCACCTCGGCGAGCAGGTAGGGGCTGCCGAAGGAGAACAGGACGAGCGGCACGCCGCTGCCCGCGAGGCGGCGCAGCAGCTCTTCCTGGCCGGCCGTCAGGTCCCCCTCTTCGTCGCCGGCGGCGCCGACGCCGACGAAGGCCGCCACCAGCACGTGGCTGTGCTCGGCCGCGGCGGCGACCAGCTCGTCGAGGGTGGCGGCGGCGATCTCCGGGCCGACGGTGCGCTCGGTGAACGGCACCCTGCGCGCCGCCAGCTCCTCCTCGGCGACGTCGCGGGGGTCGCCGTGGTGGCCGACGAGGGTGACGTGCAGCAGGTGCAGGGGCTCCTCGGCGCGCAGTGGCAGCAGGCCGCCGGCGTCGCGCACCGCGGTGACGGCCTGGCCGGCGATCTCCAGGGCGCGGGCGACGTCGGCGGGCCTCCCGATGTCGTCGCGGGTGGGCTCCCCGACCGCGCGCCGGCGGTGCAGGCCGAGCCGCGCCTTGGCGGTGAGCAGGCGGCGCACCGAGGCGTCGAGCCGCGACTCGGCCAGCCGCCCCGCCGCGACCTCGTCGACCAGCACCCGGACGGTGAGCGCGGCGTCTGTGGGCAGCAGCAGCACGTCGGCGCCCGCCACCACCGCCCGCCGCGCCACGGCCCCGGGCCACACCCCGCGCAGCGCCTCCATGCGCAGGGCGTCGGTGACGATCAGCCCGTCGAAGCCGAGCGCGCCGCGCAGCGGCTCCCCGGCCAGCCGCGGCGACAGGCTCGCCGGCGCCCCCGAGGGGTCGACGGCGGGCACCGCCACGTGCCCCAGCATCACGCTGTCCACTCCGGCGGCGATGGCGGCGCGGAACGGCACCCACTCCAGGGAAGCGAGCCGCGCCGCGCCGGCGTCGATCACCGGCAGGCCGAGGTGGCTGTCGACGGCGGTGTCGCCATGGCCGGGGAAGTGCTTGGCGCTGGTCAGCACGCCGCCGCTGCGGGCGCCGCGCACGAAGGCGGCGGCCATCGCCGCCACCAGCTCGGGGTCCTCGCCGTAGGAGCGCAGGTGGATCACCGGGTTGGCGGGGTCGTTGTTGACGTCGGCCACCGGGCCCAGGGCCCAGTGGATGCCGAGGGCGCGCGCCTCGCGGGCGGTGATCTCGCCGCTCGCCTCCGCCGCCGCCGCGGAGCGGGTGGCGCCGATCGCCATCGCCCAGGGCAGCGGCGTGGTGCCGAAGCCGATGCGGAAGGCGAGGCTCCGCTCGAGGTCGGCGGCCACCAGCAGCGGCACCCCGGCGGCGGCCTGCAGGGCGTCGAGCACCGGGGGCACGGTGTCGACCTCCGAGCGGAAGAGCACGACGCCGCCGACGCCGAGCTGGCGCACCGCCGCCAGCTCCTCCAGGCGCTGCGGCGCGTCGGGGTGGTGGAAGCGGCCGTCGACCTCGACGAACACCATCTGCGCCGCCTTCTCGGCGACGGTCATGCCGGCGAGGGTGCGGTCGACCCAGCGGCTCGCCTCGGCGGAGAGGGGGGCGTCGAGGTCGGGCGCGGCGGTGGCGGCGGCGGCAGCCGCGGGAGGGGCGGGCGCGGCGCCGGGCGGCGCGGCGGCGGAGCCGCAGGCGGCGAGGAGGGCGAGGAGCAGGGCCGGCAGCAGGGCGCGGGACCACCCCCTCACCCCGGCAGGAGCGGACGGGCCGGCACGGAGGCCGGCCCCTACGACGGCTGGTGCCTCGTCCACGGCCCTCTCCCCGGACGGGCCGGCACGGAGGCCGGCCCCTACGACCCCTGGTGCCTCGTCCACGGCCCTCTCCCCGGACGGGCCGGCGCGGAGGCCGGCCCCTACGACGGCTGGTGCCTCATCCACGGCCCGCTCCCCGGACGGGCCGGCGCGGAGGCCGGCCCCTACGACGGCTGGTGCCTCCGGGCGTAGGGGCCGGCCTCCGTGCCGGCCCGTCCGGGAGCCGCACCTCACCAGCCGGAAGCCTCCACCTCGACGCCGTCGAGCCAGGCGCCCACCAGACGGGCGCGGCGGAGGTCGAGGTCCTCCCCCTCGTCGCCTCCCGGGTCCACCCGCAGTAGCGAGGCGGCGGCGCCGGGCCGCACCACCGGCCAGGAGGCCGCCGGGTCGGGCACGCCCCACAGGCGGGCCAGCGCCGCCGCC
>DATKEH010000168.1:0-13977 GCA_035546355.1 Thermoanaerobaculia bacterium | reverse complement strand
GACCGGGTGGTGGCCGAGCTCTCCTGTCTGCCGCCGCTGGTCACCTCCTGGGAGGTCGAGGGGCTCAAGGCGCAGCTCGCCGAGGCGGCGGCGGGCCGGAGCTTCCTGCTCCAGGGAGGCGATTGCGCCGAGAGCTTTCTCGACTGCACGCCGGGCTCGATCACCAACAAGCTGAAGATCCTGCTGCAGATGAGCCTGGTGCTGGTGCACGGCGGCCGCCGGCGGGTGATCCGCGTCGGCCGCTTCGCCGGCCAGTACGCCAAGCCGCGGACGCGCGACAGCGAGGAGCGCGACGGGGTCTCGCTGCCCACCTATCGCGGCGATCTCGTCAATCGGCCGGGCTTCACCGCCGCCGACCGCGCGGCCGACCCGCAGCTCATGCTGCGCGGCTACGAGCGCGCCGCCCTGACCCTCAACTTCATCCGCAGCCTGGTCGACGGCGGCTTCGCCGACCTCCATCACCCGGAGTACTGGGACCTCGACTTCGTGCAGCACGCGCCGCTGGCCGCCGAGTACCAGCGCATGGTGGAGGCGCTGGGGTCGTCGCTGCGCTTCATGGAGACCCTCGCCGGTGGCCCGGTGGGGGAGATGCGGCGGGTCGACTTCTTCACCAGCCACGAGGGGCTGCTGCTGCCCTACGAGCAGGCGCAGACCCGGCGGGTGCCGCACCGGCCCGGCTGGTACAACCTGGCGACCCACTGCCCGTGGATCGGCCTGCGCACTTCCGACCCCGAAGGCGCCCACGCCGAGTACTTCCGCGGCATCCGCAACCCCATCGGCGTCAAGGTGGGGCCCGACACCACGGTGCCGCAGCTGGCGCGCCTGGTCGAGCTGCTGCACCCCGACGACGAGCCCGGCCGCCTGACGCTGATCCACCGCTTCGGGGTCGATCGCATCGAGCGCGGCCTGCCGCCTCTCGTCGAGGCGGTGCGGCGCAGCGGCAGGACCGTCCTGTGGTGCTGCGACCCGATGCACGGCAACACCCGCGATGCGCGCGACGGGCGCAAGACGCGCCGCTTCGAGGACATTCTCGGGGAGCTGGAGCGCGCTTTCGACATCCACGCCGAGATGGGCAGCTGGCTCGGTGGCGTGCACTTCGAGCTCACCGGTGAGGACGTCACCGAGTGCATCGGCGGCGCCCGCGGCCTGGACGAGGACGGGCTCGGGCGCGCCTACCGCTCCTACCTCGACCCGCGCCTGAACTACGAGCAGGCGCTGGAGATGGCGATGCTGATCGCCCGCCGCATGGGGCGCCGGCCCGGCGCTCCGGCGGCGGCCCGGTAGGCCGGCGTGCGCGGCAACGCCGTCAAGGTCGCCGCCGGCATCCTGTCGAGCCGGCTCGTCGGCTTCGTCCGCGAGGCCCTGGTGGCGCGCTATCTGGGAGTAGGCGCCCACGCCGACGTCTACGCCACCGCCCTGCGCTTCCCCAACCTGCTGCAGAACCTGCTCGGCGAGCAGACGCTGTCGGCGGCGTTCATCCCCTCCTACGCCCGCATGGTGGAGGAGGGGCGGGAGGAGGAGGCCGGCCGCTTCGCCGGCGCCATCTTCGGGCTGCTGCTGGCGGTGGCCGGCGGGCTGGCGCTGCTGGGGATCGTCCTCGCCCGGCCGCTGGTGGCGCTGTTCGCCACCGGGTTCCTGCAGGACGCCGCGCGCGTCGCCGCCGGCGAGGCGACGGTCGACCGTTATGCCCTGGCGGTCGCCATGGTGCGCATCATCTTCCCGATGGCGGGCCTGCTGGTGCTCTCCGCCTGGGCCCTGGGCATCCTCAACAGCCACCGCCGCTTCTTCCTCCCCTACTTCGCGCCGGTGCTGTGGAACAGCACCATCATCGCCACCCTGCTGTGGGTGGGCTCGAGGCTGGTGGACGGCGGCGAGCTGGCGCTCGGCGACCGCGGTCCGCTGCTGATGGCGCTCGCCTGGGGGGCGCTGGTCGGCGGCGCGCTGCAGTTCGCCGTCCAGCTGCCGCTGGTGGCGCGCCTGCTGCGCGGCTTCCGCCTGTCGTTCTCGCCGCGGGTACCGGGAGTGCCGCGAGCCTTGCGCGCCTTCGGTCCGGTGCTCGCCGGTCGCGGCGTGGTGCAGCTCGCCGGCTACGTCGACTTCTTCCTCGCTTCCCTGATCACCGCCGGGGCGGTGAGCGCCCTGCGCTTCGCCCAGGCGCTCTACGTCCTGCCGATCAGCCTCTTCGCCATGTCGGTGGCGGCGGCGGAGCTGCCCGAGCTGTCGCGGCTCGCCGGCGGCGACGGCGACGAGGAGCGGCGCCGGCGGGTGCGTGGCGGGCTGCGCCAGATGGCCTTCCTCACCGTGCCGACGCTAGTCGGCTACCTCGCCTTCGGCTGGCTGCTGGTGGGCGGGGTGTTCCGCCGCGGCAGCTTCGGCCCGCAGGACCACTGGCTGGTGTGGCTGGTCCTCGCCGGCTACACCCTGGGGCTGCTGCCCACCACCGCCTCGCGCCTGCTGCAGAACCTGTTCTACTCGCTCGAGGAGACTCGCTACCCGGCGCGGGTGGCGATGCTGCGGGTGGCGATCGGCGCCGTCCTGGGGGGCACCCTGATGCTGTTCCTCGACCGCCTGCCGATGACGGGGCTGGTCGCCGGGCGTCCCGGCGAGCAGGTGCTGCGCCTCGGCGCCCTGGGCCTGGCGCTGGGCAGCATGGTGGGGGCGTGGACGGAGGCGGCGCTGCTGGTGCGGCAGCTGCGCCGCCGGGTGCCGGGGCTGGGTTTGCCGTGGCGGGCCGCGGGGCGCATGCTGGCCCTGGCGCTGGCCGCCGCCGCCCTGGCGGGCGGGCTGTGGTGGCTGCTGCCGCCGCTGCCGCTGTGGGCGCTGGCGGCGACGGTGGTAGGGGGGTACGCGCTGCTCTATCTCGGCGCGTCGCTGGCCCTGGGGTTCCCCGAGCCACGGGTGTGGCTCGGCCGGATGAGGCCGGGAACGCCGGGAAGCCGGGGGTCGCGGCGGTGAGGGGCCCCAGCCGATGACCGCCTGGCAGGTGTGGATCGACACCGGCGGCACCTTCACGGATTGCCTCGCCCAGAGGTCCGGGGGTGCGCCGCGGCGGGCCAAGGTGCTGTCGTCGAGCGCGCTGCGAGTGCAGGTGGTGGCGCCACTGGCGGCCGCTGCGGTGCGCCTCGAGGAGCTGCCGCTGGCCAGCGGCGCGCTGACCGGCTGGCGGCTGCGCCGGCTCGCGGGCGAGGGCACTGCGGAGTCGCTGCCCCTCGCCCGCTGGGATGCGGGCGAGCGGCGGCTCGAGCTGGGCGCGCCGCCGGCGACCGCCCTGGCCGCCGGGGAGGTCGTCGAGCTCGCCTCTCCCGAGGAGGCGCCGGTGCTGGCCGCACGGCTGGCCACCGCCACGCCGCCGGATGCGCCGCTGCCCCCGCTGAACCTGCGACTGGCCACCACTCTCGGCACCAATGCGCTGCTCGAGCGGCGCGGGGCGCCGGTGGCGCTGTTCGTCACCCGCGGCTTCGCCGACCTGTTGCTTATCGGCACGCAGCAACGCCCGGAGCTCTTCACGCTGCGCATCGAGCGGCCGCCGCCGCTCTTCGCCGAGGTGGTGGAGGTGGACGAGCGGCTGGCCGCCGACGGCTCGGTGCTGCTGCCCATCGACGTCGAACGGCTCGCGGCCCCGGCCGCCGCGCTGCTCGCCCGCGGGGTCACCAGCGCCGCCGTGGCGCTGCTCCACTCCTTCCGGGCGGAGGACCACGAGCGCCGGCTGGCGCAGGCCCTGTCGGCGTGGGGCTTCGCCCATGTGTCCGCTTCCGCCGCCCTTGCCGCCGAGCAGGGCTACCTGCCGCGGACCGAGACCGCGGTGGTGGACGCCTACCTGGCGCCGGTCCTCGAGGGCTACCTGGGGCGGATCGCGGCGGCGCTCGGCGAGGAGGGGCGCCGGCGCCTGCTGGTGATGACCAGCGCCGGTGGCCTGGTGCCGCGGCGGGCGTTTCGCGCCAAGGATGGGCTGCTCTCGGGGCCGGCGGGGGGAGTGGTAGGAGCCGCGGCCGCAGGACGGCGCAGCGGCTTCGAGCGGCTGCTCACCTTCGACATGGGCGGCACCAGCACCGACGTCGCCCGCGTGGACGGCGACTTCGGCTACGTGTTCGAGCAGCGGATAGGGGCGGCGCGGCTGCTGGCGCCGGCCCTCGCCATCGAGACCGTCGCGGCCGGCGGCGGCTCGATCTGCTGCTTCGACGGTAGTCAGCTGCGGGTGGGGCCGGAGAGCGGCGGCGCCGACCCCGGGCCGGCCTGCTACGGCGCCGGCGGCCCCCTCTGCCTGACCGACGTGAACCTGCTCCTCGGCCGGCTCGACCCACGGCGGGTACAGATCCCGTTGGACCCGGCCGCCGCCGAGGCCGCCCTGACCGCCGTGCAGGAGGCGATTCGCAGCCGCGGCGCGCCGCTGCCCGCCCGCGAAGCCCTCCTCGACGGGTTCCTGCGCATCGCCGACGAGCGCATGGCGGAGGCCATCCGCCAGGTCTCCGTGCGCCAGGGGTACGACCCGGCCGACTACGCCCTCCTCGCCTTCGGCGGCGCCGGCCCGCAGCACGCCTGCTCGCTGGCCGAGCTGCTGGGCATCGCGGCGGTGGTGGTGCCGCGCGACGCCGGGTTGCTGAGCGCCGCGGGACTCGGCGCGGCGCGCCTCGAGCGCTTCGCGGTGCGGCAGGTGCTGCGACCCCTCGCCGAGGTGGAAGCGAGCGTGGCCGGGTGGCTGCAGGAGCTGGCGGCCGAGGCCCGCCGGCAGGTGGCGGCGGACGGCGGCGGCGAGGCGGAGGTGCGGCGGACGCTGCTGGAGCTGCGGTTCGCCGGCCAGGAGACGGCCCTGGAGGTGGAGCCGGAGAGCGGCGAGAGCCTGGAGGGCGCCTTCCGCCGCCGCTATCGCGAGCTCTACGGCTACCTTCCCGAGGCACGGCCCCTGGAGCTGGTGGCGCTGCGGGTGGTGGCTTCGGCGCGGGCAGCGGGCGTGCAGCGAGAGGAGCCGGCGGCGGCGTACCGGCCGCGACCCGCCGGCCAGCGGCGCGCCTGGCTCGGGGGGGAGTGGGTGGCGGCCCGCTGCTTCGAGCGCGAGGACCTGCTCCCGGGGGCGACCTTCGACGGGCCGGCCCTGGTGGCGGAGGCGCATGCGGCGACGGTGATCGAGCCGGGTTGGCGGGCGAGCGTGGACGGGGCGGGGGCGCTAGTGCTGCGCGCCTCTCGCGGCGCGGGGTGAGGGACCTCTCCGGCGCGATAGAGTGCCCATCGCGTGGCCCGCCCCGAGGTCGTCGAGCGCGAGCTCTTCACCCACCGCTTCACCGCCCTCGCCCGGGAGATGGGGGAGCGGCTGCGGCGTACCGCCGTCTCCACCAACGTCAAGGAGCGCCTGGATTTCTCCTGCGCGTTGCTGGACGCCGAGGGGCGGCTGGTGGTCAACGCGCCCCACATTCCGGTGCACCTCGGCGCCCTCGGGCTGTGCGTGCGGCGGGTGATGTCGGTGCTGCCGCTGGCCCCCGGGGAGGTGGCGGTGACCAACCACCCGGCGTTCGGCGGCTCGCATCTCCCCGACGTGACGGTGATCGCGCCGGTCTACGAAGGGGGGGTCATGGGTGGGCGCAGAGCCTCGCCCCAGACGGGCGGGGACAGAGCCCCGCCCCTACTGGGCTGGGTGGCGAGCCGCGCGCACCACGCCGAGATCGGCGGCACGCGCCCGGGCTCGATGCCTCCAGGCGCCCGCTGTCTCGCCGAAGAGGGGGTGGTGATCGCCCCCACCTACCTGGTGCGTCGGGGTGAGCCGCAGTGGCCCGCGTTGCGGCGGCTGCTCGCCGGCGGTCGCTGGCCGAGCCGGGCGGTGGAGGAGAACCTCGCCGACCTGTCGGCGGCGCTGGCCGCCGTCCACCGGGGCGTGGAGGGGGTGCAGCGGCTGGCCGCCGTCCACGGTGGGGCTACCGTGGCGCACTACATGGAGGCCCTGCGGCGGCAGGCGGCGGAGCGGCTGCGCGCGGCGCTCGGGCGCCTGGCGCCGGGGACCTACGACGCCCGCGAGGAGCTGGACGACGGCACGCCGCTGGCGGTGACCGCGGAGGTGGGAGACGGGCGGCTGCGGCTCGACTTCACCGGTTCGGGGCCGGTGCACCCGGGCAACCTGAACGCCACCCCGGCGGTGGTGCGCAGCGTCGTCCTCTACGTCCTGCGGCTGCTGGTCGACGAGCCGCTGCCGCTGAACGAGGGCCTGCTGGAGCCGGTCGAGCTGGTGGTGCCGGAGGGGATCCTGGCGCCGGTCTTCCCGGACGATCCGGCGGCGGCGCCGGCGGTGGTGGGCGGCAACGTCGAGACCAGCCAGCGGCTCGTCGACACGCTGCTGCGCGCCTTCCGCCTCGCCGCCTGCAGCCAGGGCACGATGAACAACCTGCTCTTTGGCAACCAGCGCTTCGGCTACTACGAGACGGTGTGCGGGGGGGCCGGCGCCGGGCCGGGCTTCACCGGCGCCGACGCGGTGCACACCCACATGACCAATACCCGCATCACCGACCCCGAGGTGCTGGAGCACCGCTATCCGGTGCGGCTCGAGCGCTTCGCCGTTCGGCGGGGGTCCGGCGGGGCGGGGCGCTGGCGCGGCGGCGACGGTGCGGTGCGGGAGCTGCGCTTCCTCGAGCCGGTGGCGCTGTCGCTCGTCAGCCAGCATCGGCGGCAGGGACCGTACGGGATGGACGGCGGCGCGCAGGGGGCGCCCGGGCGGCAGCGGCTGGTACGGGCCGACGGCTCGCTGGAGGAGCTCGCCGGCATCGATGCCCGCGAGGCCGCAGCCGGGGACCTGCTGATCCTCGAGCCTCCCGGCGGCGGCGGCTGGGGACCGCCGCAGAGGGGCGGGCCGAGATGACCTCGGGCCCCTCGGCGGCAGGCACCTCTCCACGCCAGGCTCGTCCGTCCCTCCTCCAGCACGTCCTCTCCATCCTCTTCTGGTCGATCATCTCGGCCGCCTTCATCGGCCCGGGTACGGTGACCACCGCCGCCGCCGCCGGCGCCTCCCATGGCTACGCGCTGCTGTGGGCGCTGCTGTTCTCGACGCTGGCCACTCTCGCCCTGCAGGAAGCGGCGGCCCGGCTGACGGTGATCTCCGGCCTCGACCTCGGCGAAGCGTTGCGCCGCGGCTCCGGTAGCGGCGCCGGCCGCTGGCTGGTGCCGCTGCTGGCCGGCGGCGCGGTGGTCCTCGGCTGCGCCGCCTACGAGGCCGGCAACATCCTCGGCGGGGTGGCCGGCGCGCGGCTGGCGGTCGACCTCCCGCCGCAGCTGCTCACCGTCGCCTGCGGCCTCGCCGCCGGCCTGCTGCTGTGGTGGGGCACGCCGGGGGTCGTCGCCCGGCTGCTGAGCGTCGCGGTGGCGGTGATGGGGGCCGCCTTCCTGGTCACCGCCTGGCGCCTGGCGCCGGCGCCGGCCGCCCTCCTCGCGGGCTCGTTCCTGCCGCGCGTACCCGGCGGCGGGGAGCTGCTGGTGCTCGGCCTGCTCGGCACCACGGTGGTGCCCTACAATCTGTTCCTGGGCTCCGGGCTGGCGCGGGGCGCCGAGCTGCCGCTGGTGCGATTCGGGCTCACCGTGGCGGTGCTGCTCGGCGGCGTGATCTCCATGGGGATCCTGGTGGTGGGGGCGGCGGTGTCCGGGGAGATGAGCTTCGCGGCGGTGGCGGCGGTGCTGGCGGCGCGACTGGGTCCGTGGGCGGCGGCGCTGTTCGCCTGGGGCCTCTTCGCCGCCGGCTTGTCTTCCGCCATCACCGCGCCGCTGGCCGCGGCGCTGACCGTCCGCGGGCTGCTGGCCGCCGGCGCCGCGGACGAGGACCCGCGCTGGCGGCCGCGCTCCTGGCGCTTCCGCGGCGTCTGGCTCGGGGTGCTCGCCGTCGGTCTCGGGTTCGGGCTCTCCGGCGTGCGGCCGATCCCGATCATCATCTTGGCGCAGGCGCTCAACGGCTTCCTCCTGCCGCTGGCGGCGCTCTTCCTGCTGGCGGCGGTCAACGACCGCCGGCTGATGGGGGAGCGGGTCAACGGCCCGGCATCCAACGCCTTCATGGCCCTGGTGGTGGCAGTGACCGTGCTGCTCGGGCTGCTGCAGCTGGCGCGGGCGGCGCAGGGGGTGGGGGCGCCGCTGCCCAGCGGCGGCGCCCTGGTGGCGGCCGCGGCGGCCCTCACCGCGGTGGGGGCCTGGCCGGTGGCGCGCTGGGTGCGCCGGCGGCGACGGCATCCGGCGCCGGCAGCAGACTGACCTCCGCCCGCACCGCGAAATCCACCGCCGCGGTCGCCAGCGTCCCCTCCTGCGGGATCACCCGCACCATCACCACGTCGAGGAGGCGGTGGAGGTAGCTCTCCTCGCCGTCGACCTGCGCCACGACGCCGGCGTTGAGGAAGCAGGTGCCGGTGACGAGGCGGCAGGCGAAGCGGAAGCGGACCTCCGCCTCGCTGCCCGCCGCCACCGCGGCGATGGCCCGCTCGGGAGCGGCGCTCACCCCGCCGCCCAGCTCGAAGCCGCTCTTGGCCTTGAGCAGCATGCCGAAGCGCACGCCCTGCTGCGGGGCGGCGAAGCGCACCCGGTAGCGGAAGAGGTACTCCTCCCCCTGCACCAGCAGGTTCACCACCCGCCCGTCGAGCGTGGTGACGCGGGGATCCTCGATGCGCGCCCCCCGGGGGTCGTAGCTCTCGCTCGGCCGGGTCTGCAGGGCGGGGTCGAAGCCAGCGGTGCGAGCGGCTCCTGGCGGTGAACGGGGCGCCTCGGCAGGAGGGGGGGCGGCGGCCTCGGGAGCGGCGGCGGGCGCGGTTTCGTCCGCCGCCGGGTGCGGCCCGGCGCCTCGCCGGATCGCCTCGCGCACCACCTCCCGCTGCGCCGGCGCGGCGAACAGCAGGCGGTGGTAGCGCTGCACCACCTCCCGCGGCGCCCCGTCCAGCAGCAGCTCGCCGCGGTCGAGCAGCAACGCGCGCCGGCAGAACCCCAGGATGGCGGAGGGATCGTGGGAGGCCAGCAGGATGGTCACTCCCCGCCGCCGCATCGCCTCCATGCGCACGAAGCACTTGCGCTGGAACCCCTCGTCCCCCACCGCCAGCGCCTCGTCGACGAGCAGCACGTCGGGCTCGATGCTGACCGCGACCGCGAAGGCGAGCCGCACCAGCATGCCGCTCGAATAGGTACGCACCGGCTGGCGCACGGAGTCGCCGATGTCGGCGAAGTCGAGGATGGTCGCGAAGCGCTCCTCGATCTCCTGCCGGGTCAGCCCGAGCACCGCCCCGTACACCCGCACGTTCTCCTCGCCGCTGGCGTCGGGATCGAAGCCGGCACCGAGCTCGAGCAGGGCGGACACGCGACCGGCGACCGCCACCTCCCCGGCGCTGGGGCCGAGGATGCCGGCGAGGAGTTGCAGCAGGGTCGACTTGCCGGAGCCGTTCTGCCCCACCAGGCCCACCGTCTCGCCGGCGGAGACCGAAAAGCCGACGCCGTGCAGGGCGCGGTGCTCGTGGAACAGCCGCCGCCGCGGCCGCAACGCCTGGCGCAGACGGTCCGCCGGCCGGGCGTAGAGCCGGTAGACCTTGCCGAGATCGCGTGCCAGGAGGGAGCCGGGGGTGGCGGCGAGGCCCGCCGTGGGCGTGGGGTCCTGCTGGCGACGCACCCGCTGGTCGGCTCCTAGAGCACGTCGGCGAAGCCGCGGCGGCTGCGGGCGAAGGCCCAGGCGCCCAGCAGCGCCGCGGCCGCGGACGCCGCGGTGACCGCCAGCAGGCCCGGCCAGTCCGGCGCCACCCCCTCGAGGACCACGCGCCGGAAGTCGCCGATCACCTGCGCCAGCGGGTTGAGGCGCAGCCAGGGCTGCCACGCCGAGGGCAGCCGCTCGAAGGGGTAGAACACCGGCGACAGGAACAACCCCACCATCACCGCCGGCCGGGCGAGGTTGGCGAGGTCGGGTGCGAACACCCCTGCCGCCGAGAAAGCGTGGGCGACGGCGATGCACAGCAGCAGCAGCGGCAGCAGGACGACCGGGGCGAGCAGCAGGGTGGCCGGCAGGCCCCCCTCGATGGCCAGCACCGCCAACAGCAGGAGGAGGAACCCGAAGGCGCCGTGCGCCGCGTTGCCGGCGACGCGGGCCGCCGGCAGCACCTCGAGCGGGAAGACCACCCGCTTGACGTAGTGCCGGTGGTCGGCGATGAGGCGGGGGGCCGACGCCAGCGTCTCGCCGAAGACGTTGTACACCACCAGGCCGGCGAACAGGTTGAGCGCGAAGGCCACGCGCGAGGTGTCAGCGGGCCCCCAGCGCAGCTCGAAGACCACGGTGAACACCGCCGTGTAGAGCGCGAAGAGCAGCAGCGGCTCGAGCAGCGCCCAGGCCGCGCCGAGCAGCGAGCCGCGATAGCGGGCGGCGATCTCGCGCCGGGTCAGCCGCGCCAGCAGGTGGCGGCGCCGCGGGTCGAGCGGCAGCAGCGTGTCGAGGGTGGAGCGCCAGCCGCCGCCCGGCGGCCGGGGTGCGGCGACGGTCGCGGCGGAGCCCGGTGCGGCCTGCGCGACCGCGCCGGCCTTCCAGGCGGTGGCGGTGTCCAGGTAGGGGCGCTCCATGGTCGAGCCCGGAGGCCGCGGCCGGCCGCGGGCGGGCGCTGACGTTACCATTTACAATTATCCGATGCAGCTCCTCGTCCTGGGCATGCACCGCTCGGGGACCTCGGCCACGGCCCGCGTCCTCAACCTGATGGGGGCCTACGTCGGCGCCGAGGGATCGCTGGTCGGGCCCACCGAGGAGAACCTCAAGGGTTTCTGGGAGCGCAGCGACGTCCGGCTGCTCGACGACGAGATGCTCGCCGCCGCCGGCGGCAGCTGGTGGCGCCCGCCGCCTCCCGGCTTCGCGGACGATCTGCGGCCGTCCCGTCGCCGCCGCCTCGAGATGCGGGCGCGAGAGATCGTGCATCGGCTCGAGCCGTTCCGTCCCTGGGCGATCAAGGACCCGCGGCTCTCCCTGGTCCTGCCGCTGTGGCGGCCCGCCCTGGAGCTGCCGGTAGCACTGATCGTCTATCGCCACCCGCTCGAGGTCGCCCGGTCGCTGGAGCGCCGGGACGAGCTGCCCATCGCCGCCGGCATCGCGCTGTGGGAGATCTACAACCTGAGCGCTCTGGCGGCGAGCGCGACGCTGCCGCGGGTGCTGGTCTCCTACGAGGCCCTCGGCGCCGACCCGGTGGCGACCGTGCGGCGGCTGCGGGAGGAGCTGGCGGGGCTCGGGATCGACGGCCTGCGCGGCGCCCGCGAGCGGGAGCTGCTGGGGTTCATCGACCCGGCGCTGTACCGGCAACGGGCGCGGCCCGGCGAGGACGAAGGGTTGCTGTCGCCGTCCCAACAGGCACTGTGGGGCCGGCTTCGAGACGGTTCGGCACTGGCCGCGGCGGCGCCGTCGCCGACCGCCGTCGTGGCCCCCCTGGCCGCTCTCGAGGGGGTGGCGCCGCGTCGCCGGGGGGACGCGCCGCGGGCTCAGGACCCCGAGCTGCTGGCGGAGGACCTCGAACGCCACTGTCACAACCTGCAGACGCTTCTCGACTGGGAGCGCGGCGAGCGGCGGCGGTTGACGACCCAGGCCGACCGGCTCGAGGCGGGGCGCGAGCGGGCGGTGCAGCGGCGGCGGCTGGCCGAGGCGAGACGGGAGTACGACGCGCGCTGGCTGCTGCTCGAGCAGAACCAGCGCGACGCGCAGCGGCTGGCGGCGATCGTCGAGGACCTCGGCGAAGACGTGCTGGGGGTGCTCGAGTCGCGCTCCTGGGCGGCCGGAGACTTCCTGGTGAACGACCTGCTCAAGCGCCTGTTGCGGCGCCCCAACCGCGGCCTCCCGTGGGCGCCCGGCCGCGCCCTGGAAGCGCTCGCCTCCTTCCGCCGCTGGCGCGAGGAGGCCCACCGCCGCTGGCATGCGGCCACCGCCGCGCTGCCCGACCCGGGGACCGCGGACGCGGGTGACCCGGAGGAGGGGCTCGCCGCGCTGCGGCGGTCCTCCGCCCCCCTGGACGAGGCGCTGCGGTCATCCTTCGCCGAGCTCGCCCAGCTGGCGGGCTGGGTCGAGCAGCTGGATCGCGACCTGGACTGGATCCTCGACTCCTGGCGGTGGCGCGCCGGCCGGGCGCTGGCGGCGGGTGGGCCGGTGCCGCGGCGCAGCCGGCGCCGCCTGGCGGTGCTGCACAGCCGGGGCATCCTGTGGGGAGCGGAGGCGCGGGGCCGGCAGCTGCTGGGCGAGGGCGGCGAGTGGCTGGCCCCCGCCGAGGGGTGATCGGTCCGCCGGTGGACGACCCGGGAGCCGCGAGCGGCGGCGACCGCGGCCGGCCGCGCCGGCCAGGAGTCGGGATCCTCCTCGGGCTGGCGGCGGTGCTGCACGTGGGTCTGTTCGTCCTCGAGGCGTGGCCGGCGCCACGCCGGCTCGCCGGCGACGAGCTGCGCTATTCCGCGCAGGCGGCGCGGCTGGCAGCGGGACAGCCGGTGGCGCGCGACCTGCTCTGGCCGCCGGGCTACCCCCGCTTCGTCGCCGCGGCGATGACCGTCGGCGGGGAGTCCGCCGTTCGCGCGCTGCAGTGGCTCCTCCTGCTCGGCTGCCTGGTGCTGGTCGCGGACCTCGGCCGGCGGCTGTGCGCGCCAGGGGTGGGGGTGGAGGCCGCACTGCTGCTCGCCTGCTACCCCCCCTTCGTCGCCTTCGCCTGCTACCTGTGGCCGGAGATTCCGCACCTGTTCCTCGCCCTCGCCGCGGTGTGGTTGCTGGCCTTCCGCTCGCGCTCTCTCTTCTGGCTGGCGACGGCGGGGGTCGCCCTCGGCCTGGCCCTGCTCCTGAAGAGCCTGCTCACCCCCTTCCTGCCGCTGCTGCTCGCGCCCCTGCTCGGCGAACGGAGCAGGCGGCTGTCGCATCGCCTCTCGGGTGCCCTGGCAGTGGTCGCGGCGCTGGGCTTCACGGTGGCGCCGGTGGTGTGGGGCAACGCCCGCAGCGAAGGGTTCTTCGGCATCGCCGACAGCTCGGTCTTCAACCTCTGGGTGGGGCTCGAGGACACCTCGCGCACGGCGGCCGGCGAGGACGTGGCGCTGCGGGAGCTCCTGCGCTACCGGGCGGCGGGGGAGACCTTCGCGGCGCGCCAGGCGGCGGCGCGCGGCTGGATCGGCGAGCGCCTCCGGCAGCGAGGCCCGGGTGCGGTGGCGGTGGGCCAGCTGGCCCGTCAGCCGTTCCGACTCTTCGACCACGGCTCCTTTCTCGGCGAGCAGTTGCCCGGCGGCGCGTTCTTCGCCCGCGGCTGGGGGTACCGCGAGATCCCGCAGTGGGCCCCGCCGCTGCTGCGAGCGTGGAGCGGCGCGGTGTACGTCGCGCTCCTCCTCGGTGGCGTCGCCGGCCTCGCCGTCGCCTTTCCCTGGCGCGGCCGCTGGCAGCGCGTGGCCCTGCTCTTCGTCGCCTACCACTTCCTCCTCTTCCTCGCCCTCCACGTCAAGACCCGATACCGGGTGCCGCTGCTGCCGGTGGCCGCCCTCTACACCGCCGTGGCGGCCGAGGCGATCCGTCGCGCCGGGGCGGGCGGGATCGCCGCCTCGCTGCGGGAGCACCCCTGGCGCTGGGCGGCCGGCGGGGTGGTCGCCATCCTGGTCCTCGTCCTGGCCTTCGCGGGAGGAGCCGTCGACGCCGCGGCGGCCGCAGAGCCGCCGGCAGTGGAGTAGCATCGCGGGGTGCGTGCCGGCGCCGCGCTGATCCTCGTCGCCCTCCTCCTCGTGGCGCTCCCCGCGCAGCCCGACACCGCGATGCCGGGGAGCGGGGACGCCGCCGCCTACCGGGTCGAGCTGCCGGCCCCTGGCGTCTATCGCCTCGACGGCGGCGACCTGGAGGCGCTGCTGGGCGCTGCCAGCTCCGAGCTCGCCGCCACCTTCGCTGGCGTGCCCGTGCCGTTGTGGGTCGAGGATGGCGGTGACGGGCGCTTCGATCGCCGGGACTGGCTGGAGCTGGCCTGGCATCGCGACCCCTCCGCCTCGCTGCCCCTGCCGGGCAAGCCGGCGGCG
>DATKEH010000167.1:0-7320 GCA_035546355.1 Thermoanaerobaculia bacterium | reverse complement strand
CTGATGACCCACCAGGACTTCGGCATCTTCCTGACCGCCATCCTCGCCTCCTACCTGGCGCTGGTGGACTGGCCCGTCGTCGCCGAGGTGCAGGTGGCGCCGGGGAGCCGCTACCGCGGCTTCGTCCGTGCGCTCGCCGCTCTCGACCTCGACGGCACGCTGCGGGTCGCCGCCGCCAGCGAGCCGGAGCGGGCGCTGTCGCTGCGCGCCGGGCGCTCGCGGCTGCACGGGGTCGAGGCGCTCGCGCGCCTGCTGCTGCTGCTGCCGGCCACCTACTTCGCCCTCGCCCTGCTGCTCACCGGCCCGAGGTGGGTGCGCTGGGGCGGGGCGCTGGGCGCGCTGGTCGCCTTCACTCCCTGGCGCACGCTGCTGCGCCGGGTATGGGAGCTCTCCCCGGCCCGGCGTTGGCTGCCTTCCGCACCGGCGGCCGGCTGACCCGCGTCCGAGATCAGCTCGGCGGGCGGTGCAGGCGCAGCCGGTCGGCGAGCCCTGGCGTCACCGCCACCCGCCCCGCCGCGTCCACCAGCACCGCCTCGACGGCGGCCCGCCGCGCCAGCCGCAGGCCCGCCTCGGGCCCGAGCGCCAGCATGGCGGTGGACAGGGCGTCGGCCAGGGTCGCCTCGGCCGCCACCACCGTGGCGCTGCGCACGCCGCGGGCCGGCCAGCCGGTGCGCGGGTCCAGCACGTGGTGGTAGCGGACCCCGTCGCGCTCGAAGAAGCTCTCGTAGTCGCCCGACGTCGACAGCGAGAGGTCGCCGACGACGACGGGGGCGAGCAGCTCGTCCGCGGCGCCGCGGGGGTCGCGGATCCCCACCGTCCAGGGGCGGCCGGCGCGGCTGCCGCGCGCCAGCACCTGGCCGCCGGCGACGAGCAGCCAGCTGTCGAGACCGCGGCCGTCCAGCAGCTCGGCGGCGCGGTCGAGGGCGTACCCCTTGGCGATGCCCCCGAGCCCCACCTTCATCCCCGGGACCGGCAGCCGGGCGGAGCCCGCCGCCGGGTCGAGCTCGAGGCGCCGGTAGTCGACCAGTGCCGCCTGCCGCGCCACCGCCTGCCGGGGGGGGACCACGGGAGAGGTGGCGCGGAAGTCCCACAGTCCCCACAGCGCCGCCCAGGTGACGTCGAAGGCGCCGCCGGTCAGCTCGCCGAGGGCGCGCCCGCGCCCGAGCAGGGCGAGCAGGTCCGGCGGCACCGGCACCGCCGCGCCGCCGGCCGCCTCGTTGAGGGCGGCGAGCGGCGAGCCGGCGCGCCACTCGCTGAGGTCCCCCTCGAGGCGGCGGAAGAGGTCGAGGACCTCGCCGGCCGCGGCCTCCGCCTGCGGCCCCGCCGGCAGGGTCACCTGGACGGTGGTGTACATCGCCTCGCCCCGGAAGGTGGCGTAGCGGGCGGCCGGCTCGCCGGCGGTCGCCGCGGCGGTCGCCGTGTCGTGCTGGCGCAGGGCGAGGCCGGCCGCCAGCGCGCCGTAGAGGGCCACCAGGATCAGCACCCTGCTACGGCGCATCGCAGCTCTCCCGGCAGGAGCCGTCGCAGCGCCCGCAGCGCTGCCCTTCGACCCCCGGCGCCTGCGGGTCGCGACGTCCGACCCACAGCTGGATCAGCACCCAGGCGGCGCACAGCAGCCCGGTGGCGGCCACGGCGAGGAGATCGCCCAGCACCTCAGCCGCTCCCGCTGAACAGGCCGGCGAACCCCATGAAGGCGAGGGACAGGACGCCGGCGATGAAGAAGCTCATGGCGGTGCCGCGCAGCAGCGACGGCACCTCGGAGAGCTCGGTCTCCTCGCGCAACCCGGCCATCAGCACCAGCGCCAGCGTCAGGCCGCCGCCGGCGCCGAGGGCGAAGACGAGGCCCTGCAGCAGGCCGTAGCCGCGGCTGGTCTGGAACAGCGCCAGCGCCAGGATGGCGCAGTTGGTGGTGATCAGCGGCAGGAAGATGCCGAGGGCGCGGAACAGCGCCGGCGCCGCCTTCTTGAGCAGCATCTCGACGAACTGCACGGTGCTGGCGATGACCACGATGTAGGTGATGAGGCGCAGGTACGGCGCGTGCACCAGCACGAACGTCTCGAGCCCCCAGGCGGCCAGCGAGGTGATCAGCATCACGAAGACGTTGGCCAGGCCGAGGCGGAAGGCGGTGGTCAGCCGGGCCGAGACGCCGAAGAAGGGGCACAGACCCAGGAA
The DNA here is from genome assembly GCA_035546355.1 of Thermoanaerobaculia bacterium. Lineage (GTDB taxonomy): Bacteria > Acidobacteriota > Thermoanaerobaculia > Multivoradales > JAIOJS01 > DATKEH01. The sequence continues at coordinate 5,148 of DATKEH010000167.1, read as the reverse complement.
GTACGCCAGGGTGAAATTGTTGATCAGTAGCGCGCCGACGAAGATGGCGAGCAGCTCGCCGCTCATGCCGCCTCCCTGCCGCCGTAGAGCCGCCCGCCCGCCCGCCGCCGCGCGTCGGCGACGCAGGCGAAGAGCAGCAGCAGCACGCCCATCATCAGGAAGCCTCCCGGCGGCAGGATCATCACCACCCAGGGCTCGAAGCGGGGGCCGAAGAGCGACAGCCCGAACCAGGAGCCCATGCCCAGCACCTCGCGGACGCTGCCCAGCATGACCAGGGCGAGGGTGAAGCCGGCGCCCATGCCGGCGGCGTCGGCCACCGCCGGAACGACGGAGTGGCGGGAGGCGAAGGCCTCCTGGCGACCGAGGATCAGGCAGTTGACGACGATCAGCGCGACGAAGGCGCCGAGCTCGCGGTGCAGCGCCGGCGTCCACGCCTGCAGGGCGAAGTCGGCGACGGTGACGAAGGTGGCGATGATCAGGATGTAGGTCGAGATGCGCACCTGCTTCGGCACCCAGCGCCGGACGCTGGACACCAGCAGGCTCGACATCACCACCACGAAGGTGGTGGCCAGGCCCATGGCCAGGCCGTTGACCGCGCTGTTGGTGACCGCCAGGGCAGGGCACATCCCCAGCACCTGCACGAACACCGGGTTCTCGCGCCACAGTCCCTTGAGGAGCTCGGCGGAAGGGGTGATGGGATCAGGCACGCCTCACCGGCCCTCTCCCGCCCGGCCGCCGGGCACCGGCCCGCCGCGCTCACCCCCCGGGTGCACCGGCCGCCGCTCCTGCGGTGGCGGCAGCGGCGGCGCCTCCGCCGCCGGCGGCAGGCGCGGCAGCCACGCCTCGTTGGCCTGGCCGAGGATGCGCACCACCGCCTGCGAGGAGATGGTGGCGCCGGTGATGGCGTCGACCTCGTTCGGCCCCTCCCCGTGCCCCTTGACCAGCGCGACCCGCGGCTCGACGGCGAGGTCGCGGAACTCGGCGACGAACTCGGGGTCCTTGAAGATGCGATCCCCCAGGCCCGGCGTCTCCCGGCTCTCCAGCACCTCCATGCCGACGATCCGCCGGCGCCCGGGATCGTAGCCGTAGATCAGGCGGATGGTGTCCTGGAAGCCGGCACCGGCCGCGGGGATGGCGTAGCCCACGAACCCCCCCGCCGCGTCGTAGCCTCCGTAGACGGAGTCGCCGCCCTCGGCGCCGGTGGCGGCGGGCGCCAGCCCGTGCTCGCCCCACACCAGCCGTTGCATGCTGGTGCCGCCCGGGAGCACTTCGAGCACCGCTCGTTCGAGCGCCGCCGCCTGGTTGGCCTGGATCCGCGGCAGCGTCAGCCGATAGGTGGAGACGATGGTGACACCCGAGAGGGTGCCCGCGATCCCCAGGGTGAGCACCAGCCGCGCCGTCTCCGGGAGTCTCACGCTCGCGCGCTCCCCTGCCACCGGCGATGGCCGAAGGCGCGCGGCTGGGTCACCCGGTCGAGCAGCGGCGTGGCTGCGTTCATCAGCAGGATGGCGTACATCACTCCTTCGGGCAGCCCGCCCCACAGGCGGATCAGCACCACCAGCACCCCGGCGCCGGCGCCGAAGATCCAGGCGCCGAGCGGCGAGGTGGGCGAGGTCACCGGGTCGGAGGCCATGAACACCGCGCCGAACAGCAGCCCGCCCGACAGCAGCATGAACGCGGCGGAGGGGTAGCGCTCCGGCGCCACCCCGTGCAGCAGCGCCGACAGCGCGGCGACCGCCAGCAGCATCCCCGCCGGCAGCCGCCAGTCGAAGGCGCGGCGGGCCAGCAGCCACAGCCCGCCGGCGAGGATCGCCAGGGCGCTGGTCTCGCCGAGAGAGCCGGGGATCCCACCCAGGAACAGGCTGCCGAGGTCGCCAGTATCCCCCTGGAACTTCATCAGGTTCAGCGGCGAGGCGGCGGTCACCGCGTCGGGGGCCGACTGCATCAGCGGCAGCGCCAGGTTGCCGCGATACAGCGCCAGCGGCCCCGAGGGGGGCACCCAGGTGGTGATGGCGATGGGGAAGGCGGCCTGCAGGAAGGCCCGCCCCACCAGCGCGGGATTGAACAGGTTGTGCCCCAGCCCACCCCAGGCGGCCTTGCCGAGGGCGATGGCGACGAAGCCGCCGAGCGCCGCCATCCACAGCGGGAACGACGGGGGCAGGGTCAGGCCGAGGAGGATGCCGGTGACGGCGGCGCTGCCGTCGGCCAGCGAGCGGCCGCGCGGCGCCGGCGCCAGCGCCCATTCGGTGGCCACGGCGGCGACGGTCGCCGCCGCCACCACCAGCAGCGCGCCGATCCCGAAGAGCCAGCCGGCGACTCCCAGGCAGGGGAGCAGGGCCAGCAGCACGTCCCCCATGATCCGCGGCGTCGTCACCTGCGGCCGCAGGAAGGGCGCGGGCTGGACGACGAGGCGCGGCGTCTCGCTCACGCCTGGCCTCAGGCCTTGCGCTCCCGCAGCGCCGCCTTCGCCACCCGAATCAGCTGCACGATCGGAATCCCCGAGGGGCAGGCGAAGCTGCAGGAGCCGCACTCGACGCAGTCGGCGACGAAGTAGCCCTCCATCTCCTCGTAGCGCCCGGCGCGGGCGAGCCGTCCGAGGCGGGATGGGTTGAGCAGCTGCGGACAGGCCTCGACGCAGCGGCCGCAGCGGATGCAGGTGTACTCGCTCGGTTGCTGCGCCTCGGCGGCGGTGAAGGCGAGGATGCCGGAGGTCCCCTTGAGCACCGGCACGTCGAGCGAAGCGATCGGGGTGCCCATCATCGGGCCGCCGAGCACCACCTCGCAGGCGTCGGCGGTCAAGCCGCCGCAGTGGTCGAGCACCGCGCGCACCGGCGTGCCCAGGGGCACCAGCAGGTTGGCGGGCCGCCGCACGCCCGGCCCGGCGACGGTGACGACGCGCTCGATGAGCGGCTGCCCACGCTCGAGCCAGTCGGCGAGCGCCGCCATGGTGGCGACGTTGTTCACCACGTAGCCGAGATCCAGCGGCAGCTTGCCGGAGGGCACCTCCTGGTGGAAGAGGGCGCGGACCAGCATCTTCTCGGCGCCCTGCGGATACTTGACGGCGAGCGGCGCCACCCGGACGTCGCCGCGCCCGTCGAGCGCCGCGCGCAGGGCGGTTACGGCGTCGGGTTTGTTCGCTTCGACGCCGATCACCGTCGTCTCGACACCGAGGCGGGCGGCGGCGATGGCGGCGCCGCGCAACACCGCCTCGGGGCGCTCGACCATCAGCCGATGGTCGCAGGTCAGGTAGGGCTCGCACTCGCAGCCGTTGATCACCAGCGTGTGGACCCGGCGCCCCTCGGGCAGGCGGTATTTGACGTGGGTGGGGAACGCCGCTCCGCCCATCCCCACCAGCCCCCCCTCCTGCACCGCGGCGGCGAAGGCGTCGTCGGTGAGTTCTCGCCACGCCAGGGGCGGCCGGCGCGGCGGGCGCTGGAGGTCGAACGGGTCCACCGCGATCTCGATCGCCTCCGCCAGCCGGCCCTGGGGATGGGGGCGCGGGGCGATGGCCACCACCTGGCCGGTGACCGGGCTGTGGATGGCGGTGGAGACGAAGCCGCCGGGCTCGGCGATCCGCTGCCCCCGCGCGACGCGATCGCCGGGCTGCACCACCGGCCTGGCCGGCGCGCCGAGGTGCTGCGCCAGAGGGAGCACGAAGCGGCCGGCGAAGGGCATCCGCTCGACCGGCAGGTGGGCGGTGGACTCCTTGTGCTCGGCGGGGTGCACGCCGTGCCGGAAGCTGCCGGCGGCGCCGGCGAGCAGGCTCACGGCGCCGCCTCGCGGGCGCCGCGCTCCTCGGCGCTCCGCAGCAGCTCGCGCAGCCGGCGCCGCACGTCCTGGACCGTCTCCAGCCGCAGCTCGTGACGCACCCGCGCCTCGGCGGTGGCGACGGCGCCGCGGGCGGCGCCGAGCTCGACGGCGTAGCGCTCCGCCGCCTCGTCCACCGTCGCCGCCGTCGAGGGCGAGGGCCCTGCCGCCGCGGCAGGTGGGCTCGGCGCCAGCCGGGCGAGCAGCTGCCCGGCGGGCGTCCCGGGGTCGAGCGTGTCGGCCAGCGCCGCGACGCGGGGAAGCGGCTCGCCGCCCGGCGCCGCGGGGCGCAGGAAGAGCGGGTGCCGGCCGGCGGCGACCTCGGCCTCCGCCCGTCGCGGCAGGGACGTTGCGGCGTCCTGCGGTGTCGCCGGCGGTGGGGCGTGGACGCTGAGCAGCGAGCCGCCGGGGTGATCGAGGGCGGCCGCCAGCGCCCGCGCCCAGTGGGCCGGGCGTGCGAACGACACCTGCGCCGCCACGCCCCCCGCGGCGGTGGCGGCGAGCAGCGCCGGGGAGGGAGCCGGGGAACCGCCGCCGGGAGATCGACGGGCGGCGTCGGGAGCGGGCGCCGGGAGGGGTGCCGCCGTCGCGGCGACCGCCGCCACCACCGGCAGCTCGCCGGCGGCGAGGGCCAGCAGCTCGCCGCGCGAGGCGCCGTCGAGCCCCCCCTCCTCGAGCCACAGCAGGACCGGCGGGCAGAGGGCGCGTTCGTCGTCGGCGAGGTCGCCCCAGGCGAGCGCGGCGAGCGTCGCCGCGGCATGTGCCGCCTCCCCCGGCCGCTCGAGCTCGAGCCGGGCGCGGCGCAGGGCGCGGGCCTCGTCGACGGCGGCCGCGACCTGGGCGGCGGCCAGGCCGCGAGCCACCGCCGGAGCCTCGGCCGCCGCCGTGAGGACGGTGGGGAGGCGCCACGGGTTCCAGGGGGAGGCGCCGGCGTCGGCGTCGGAACGCCCGAGCACCAGCGACAGGGGGGCGCGACCCGGGGTGCCGGCGACGCCGTCGAGGCGGGTGGCGAGATCGGCCAGCTCGCGCGCCGCGGAAACCAGCCGGCGCAGACGCAGCACGTCGACGCGGGGGGAGGCGAGGGCCTTCTCGACGCGGCCGGTGAGCTCGCCGAGCTCGGCGTCGGGGCGGTCGAAGGCGGCGAGGCCTTCGGCCAGCGCGTCCAGGTCGCCGTCGGGCAGCGACTGCCCCAGCGCCTGGTGGATGGCCGCCGCCAGCTGTTGGCGCAGGCCGGCGACGTCCTCCGCCAGCCGCCGCCGCCGCGGCGCCAGGTGCCAGGCGGCGGCGCCGGCGACCTGGCGCAGCGCCAGGCGGCTGCCGGCAGCGCCGGGGACGTCGCCG
>DATKEH010000166.1:0-16660 GCA_035546355.1 Thermoanaerobaculia bacterium | reverse complement strand
TGGGGGCGGTCGAGGAAGGGGTGCGGGGCCGCCGCCACGGCGCTGGATGCTATCGCGGTTCAGCTCGGACGGCGGGCCAGCAGCAGCCGAGCCCGCTGGAAGGGGGTTGCCAGGGGCAGCTCCTCGACGGCGAATCCCGCCTCCTGCAGCAGCCGCCGTGCCCGCGCCAGCGGCAACGCCAGGTAGTACATGACGAAGGGGGGCCGCCACAGGCGGTTGCGCAGCCACATGCCGGCGTCGAAGGCGGCGGCGAGCCACAGGCGCGGCGACCAGGGCGGCGGCAGAGGCGCGGTGACGAGGGCGAAGCGGCCCCCCGGGTCGAGGGCCGAGCGCACGGCGCGGAAGAACGTCGGCTGGTCGCGCCGTCGTACGTGCCCCAGGGCGCCGAAGCAGGTCGCCAGCTGGAAGCCGCCGGCGACTCCCAGGTCGAGGACGTCCTGCTGCAGCAGCAGCACCGGCGGCCCGCAGGAGGGGCGCGCCCGCAGCTTCCGCCGCGCCTCGGCCAGCATGCCGAGGCTGAAGTCGACGCCCGCCAGCCCCCGGCTGCACAGCGGCAGCAGGTAGGGGAAGGCGGCACCGGTGCCGCAACACAGGTCGAGGGCGCGGCGAACGCTCCCCGGGTCGCCGAGCCGCTCCGCCACCTGCCGCAGCAGCTCTTCGGGAGTGCGGAAGGGCGTGGCGTCGAACTTCGGCGCCAGCAGGTCGTAGCCGCGGCGGGTGGAGGAGAGCGCCTGGCGGGCCAGCTCGCGCAGCGTCGGTGGCGGCGGGATCAGGCGCAGGCCGTCACCCCGGGACCGGCCGGGGCTCGGCGAGCACCTGCCGCAGCTCCCCCGGACGCACCGGCTTGACCAGCAGGTGGTCGAAGCCGGCCTCGTCGAGGCGGTCGCCGTGGACCTGGCGGCCGTAGCCGGTCACCGCCACCACCTTGGCGTTGCGCGCCGCCGGCAGGCGTCGCAGGCGCCGGGCCACCTCGTAGCCGTCGATTCCCGGCAGCCCGATGTCGAGCAACACCACCTCCGGAACCAGGATCTCGGCGGCCGACAGGCCCTGGCGGCCGTCGTAGGCGACCGTGACCTGGTGCCCCCACTGCCGCAACAGCGCCGCCAGCGTCTCGCCGCCCTCGACGTTGTCGTCTACCACCAGGATGCGGCGCGACGGCACCAGCGCCTCCTCGCCGCTCTCGCCTGCCGCCGGGGGTCGCAACGGCGGGGGCTCGGAGGCCAGCGGCAGGCGCACGGTGAAGGTGCTGCCCTGGCCCGGCCCGGGGCTGCTGGCCTCGACTTCGCCGCCGTGCATGGCCACCAGCTGGCGCACCAGCGTCAGGCCGATGCCCAGCCCCCCCTGCGAGCGATCGAGGGCCTGGTCGGCCTGCATGAACAGGTCGAAGACCCGCCCCGCCAGCTCCGGCGTCATGCCGACGCCGCTGTCCGCGACCCGGACGACGGCCTGCCCGTCCTCGGTCTCCAGCGTCAGGGTGACCTCGCCGCCGGCCTCGGTGTACTTGTTGGCGTTGGAGAGCAGGTTGGTGAGGATCTGCTCCAGGCGCGTCGGGTCGCCGTACACCGGAAGCGGCGCGTCGGTCGTCCGCACTTCGAGCCGCTGGCGCCGCTGCTCGAAGCGCTCCCGCAGCCCCTCCACCGCCTGGCCCACCACGTCGCCCAGCGCCACTCGCTCCTTCTTGAGCTCGATCTTGCCGCGGGTGATACGGGCGACGTCGAGCAGGTCGTCGACCAGCCGCACGATGTGCCCCACCTGCCGCTCCATCACTCCCAGCGAGCGCTCCACGACCTGCGGGTCGTCCTGTCGCAGGCGCAGCAGCAGCAGGGAGGTACTGACCGGGGCCAGCGGGTTACGCAGCTCGTGGGCCAGCATCGCCAGGAATTCGTCCTTGCGGCGGTCGGCGAGCTGCAGCTCGCTGTACAGGCGGGCGTTGTCGAGCGCCAGGGCGGCCCGCCGGGCGAGCTCCTGCGCCAGTGGCAGGTCCTCGTCGCCGTAAGCAGGGGAGTCGGCGGTCCGCACCAGCGTCATGACGCCGAGCGTGCGGCCGCGCGCCCGCAGCGGCACGAACAGGCCGCTGCGGGCCTCCAGCACGCGCAGCAGGCGGCCGAGACCGCCGGGCTGGCCGTGGTCGGTCCACTCGAGGAGGTCCGCTACCAGCTCGGGAGCGTCGCTCTCCATCACCCGTGCGGCGGGCCCCGGCAGGTCGCCCACCGGTACCATCTCGGCCGCCAGCGCGCGCAGCGAGCTGGCCCCCGCCGGCTCGCGGTGGGCGGTGGCGACGAGCACCCGGTCCTCCCCGTCCTCGGTTTCCAGCAGCTCGACGACGCACCAGTCCGCCAGCGCCGGAACCGCCACCTCCGCCACCCGCTCGAGAGTGGCTTCGAGCTCGAGCGAGGTGGTCAGCGCCGTGCTGGCGCCGGCCAGCAGCCGCAGGGCCGCCTCGGCGCGCCGCCGTTCGGCGACCTCGGTCTCGAGCTCGCGGTTGGCCCCCGCCAGCTCGATGGAGCGCTGCTCGAGCGTCTGGCGAGTCTCTTCGAGGTCCTGGAAGCGCTGCTCCAGCGCCTCCCCCATGGAGCGGAAGTTGCGGCCGAGGGAATCCACCTCGGCCACCCGGCTGCGGGGCCACGACGGCACCTCCGCCGCCTCCAGGCGTTCGGGGAGATTGCTGGTCATCGCCGCCAGCCGGGCCAGCGGCCCGGCAAGCCAGGAGCTGGCGGCGGCCGCGAGCAGCAGGCTGAGCAGCGACAGCAGCAGGATCACCGCGAAGCTGCGGGTGTGCCGCCGTTGCAGGAAGTCCTGCATCGGCTCCAGCGGCATCTCCAGGTTGATATGCCAGGCGGGGCTGCCGGCCAGCGCCTCGTAGCCGAAGAAGGAGCGGCGCCAGCGGCTGATGGCGGGCGTCCCGGGGGGGGCCGGGAGGCGGTGATAGGCGCTCCCCTCGAGCGTCTCGATCTCCCCCTCCAGGGCCAGGGTCTCGAGGGGGCGCAGTCCCGGCAGCGTCGAGGCGATCACCCGGCCCCGCGAATCGCTGATGGTGATCCTCTGCTCCGTCCCCAGCGCGTAGCGTCGCAGGAGCTGCTCGAGGTCCGAGAGGTTCAGCGAGCCGGCGGCGTAGCCGAGGAAGCGGCCGCGGGCGTCGAGGATCGGCGCCGCCAGCACGACGATGGGCGTGAACAGACCCGCGCGGCCGACGATGACGTCCGACACCACCGAGCGGCGCGTCGTCACCAGCTCCTCGTAGTACGGGCGATCGGCGAAGGAGACGCCGAGAGTGCTCTCGCCGTCGGCGGTGGTCGGGGGCTCGAAGGCGATCGAGGTACCGGCGGCGTCGGCGACGTAGATGTTGTGGAAATCCGGGAAGGCGCCGTGGAGCAGCTGCAGGCTCTCCTGCAGCTCTCCGGGATCGTCGGAACGGCCCTCGCGAGCCCAGCGCGCCAGCTCTTCGATGGCCACCAGGTGCCGGTCGCGCCAGTTCTCGATGCGGCTGGACATGGAGCTGGCGGTGGAGCGCAGCTGGCGCAGGGCATCGTCCTCCAGCTTGCGCAGCTCGTAGCGGGCTCCCAGCATCATCACCGCCAGGGCGGGGATCAGCACGGCGGCCACCAGCAGATCGAACAGCATCTCGCGCAGCGGCACCACCCGCGGCAGGCGGGAGCTGGCCAGGGTGCGGATCGGCGTGTGGGTGAGGACCAGGCTCGCCACCAGGGCGTTGAAGATCCCGTTGACGCTCTGCTTGAGCATGATCAGCAGCGTCGATCCGGCTTCGGTGTCCATCACGCCGCCGTAGAACAGCGCCACCAGGGGGATGCCGAGCACCAGCCAGTACACGCCATCGGCCAGCAGCAGGTTGCGCACCGGGCGGCGCAGGAGCGCCGCCACCACCAGCGCCTCGAGGCCGAAGATCACCATCCCCCAGGGATGGCCCCACAGGACCATGGTGTAGCTCGCCGCCAGCGCCGCCGCCAGCGTGCCCCAGGCGCCGCCGTACAGGCGGACGACGATCAGCACCGGGATGCTGCCGAAGAGGAAGTCGACGCCGAAGAACAGCGGCGCCGCCAGGACGTTGCCGGCGACGCCGAGCAGCGTCAGCAGGGCGATGAACAGGAGGCGGGTACGGCGCGGGGGTGGGGCGGAGGTCGCCGGACGCTGGTCGCTGTCAACGCGTGCGGGTGCCGCGAGCTCCATCAGGCATCACCGCGAGCGATCCTAACACGCCGTGCGCTCCCCCTCCGTTGCCTCGGTCACACCGCCTGCCGCCGGCCCCTTCACCCCAGCCCGCATGGGCCCCTTGGCAGAGGGCAGAGGGCCCTCGGCGGCCCGCAGCGGAGCCTCGTTGGGTGAGGGGTCGTCGCTCAGTCCACCGCCACGAACGCGCACTTCAGGTAGCGGCCTTCCGGAAACGCCGGTGGAGTCGGGTGGTCGGGAGCCTGCTGCCCGACGTGCAGGACGGCGAGGCGGCGGCCGGTGCGCCTGCCCGCTGCCGCCAGCGTTCGCAGCAGGTCCTCGACCCCGAACGCCGCCGAGCACGAGCAGGTGACGAGCAGCCCGCCGGCGGCCACCAGCCCGAGGGCGGCGGTGTCGAGTTGGCGGTAGGCGCGTCGTGCCGCGGGGAGGTGGCGGGCGGTGGGCGCCAGCTTCGGCGGGTCCACCACCACCAGGTCGAAGCGCTCGCCGGCTGCGGCCAGCCGCCGCAGGTCGCGGCGGGCGTCGCCGCGGCGCCATTCCACGAGATCCGTCAGGCCATTGGCGGCGGCGTTCTCGCGGCCGGCGGCGAGGACGGCCTCGCTGCGGTCGACAGCGACGACGCCGCGGGCGCCGCCACGCGCCGCCGCCAGGGCGAAGCCGCCGACGTAGCTGTAGGCGTCGAGCACCCGCCGGCCCGCCGCCAGCGCCTCGACCCGGCCCCGGTTCTCCCGCTGGTCGAAGTAGAAGCCGGTCTTCTGGGCGAGGCCTAGCGGGATGCGCCAGCCGATGCCCCGTTCGCGAAAGGTCAGCGCCTCGGTGTCGCTGCCGCGCACCGTGCGGGTCGTGCTGCGGAAGCCTTCCAGGCGCTCGCTGTCGCGACTTCCGACTTCGACCACGCGCGCGACGCCCGGCAGCGCCGCCAGGGCGTCGTACACTTCCTCTTCCCGCCGCTTGATGCCGGCGGTGAGCAGCTGGGCGCAGGCGGTGTCGCCGTAGGCGTCGACCACCAGCCCCGGCAGCCCGTCCCCCTCGGCGTGGACCAGCCGGAAGCCGTCGCTATCGGTCGACGGCAGCGCCAGCAGCTCGCGCCGGCGCGCCGCGGCGGCGGCGATGCGCTCGGCCAGCAGGCCCGGCGCGACCCTCTCGTCGCTGCCGCGCGTCAGCAGCCGCACCGGGATGGCGGAGCGCGGAGAGTAGTAGCCCTCGCCGAGCACGTTCCCCTCGGCGTCCTCCACCGCCACCACGTCGCCCGCGGCTGCCGGCCCCTCGATCCGCGCTACCGCCTGGGCGTATACCCAGGGGTGGCCGGCCCATACCGGCTTGACGTGGCCGGGCTTGAGGACGAGGCGGCTCAAGACACCCTCGCCTGGTCCAGCTCTCCTTCCAGCTCCGCCCATCGTTCCATCAGGCGCTCGACCTCGGCGGCGAGCCGCTTCTGCTCCGCCTCCAAACGCTGCACCTCGCTCCTCGGGGTGGCGTCGAAGAACCCCGGGTCGCAGAACGACTCGTTGATCTCGTGGATGCGCGCCTCGGCCGCCTCGAGCCGGGCGGTGATCTCGTCGCGGGCCGAGGCGATCCGCCGCCGCTGCTGCTCCCGCGCCCGCTCGCCGTCGCCCCCGCCGCCACGCCCGGCCTGCTGCGTGCGGCGCTGCCGGTCCCGCTTGGCGTGCAGCAGGGCCACGCCGGCGTCCAGGTGGTCGTCGCCGCAGCTCTCGAGGTACTCCTCGTAGGTGCCGCGGAAGTCCTGGATCCCCCGCGGCGTGATCTCCACGATGCGATTGGCGAGGCGCGAGACGAACCAGCGATCGTGGGAGACGAACAGCACCGTCCCGTCGTACCGCTCGAGCCCCTCCACCAGCGCCTCGATGGCCTCCAGGTCGAGGTGGTTGGTGGGCTCGTCGAGCAGCAGCACGTTGGGCTGCTCGATGCCGAGGCGGCAGAAGACCAGGCGCGCCGCCTCGCCGCCCGACAGGCTGGAGAGCTTCTTCTGCACCTCGTCGCCGGAGAACAGCACCTGCCCCAGCTTGCTGCGGACGAAGCCCACGGGCTCGCCGGGGCAGCTACGCCAGAGCCAGCTCTCGACCGTCTCGGCGCTGTCGTCGACCTGCTCGCGGTGGTCCTGGGCGAAGTACCCGGGATGGGTCTCGTAGCCCCACTCGACGTCGCCCCCGTCGGCGGCGACTTCGCCGACCAGGACCTTGAGCAGCGTCGACTTGCCGATGCCGTTGGGCCCGATGATGGCCAGCCGGTCGCCGCGCTGCACGGTGAGCGAGACGCCGTCGAGCACCTGGTTGTCCCCATACGACTTGGAGATCGCCGTCGCCTCGACCGCCACCTTGCCGGAGGGGCGCCGCTGCGCGAACCGCAGCCGAGGGTAGCGCCGCGAGGACACCGGCAGCCGCTCGAGCACGATGCGATCGAGCAGCTTCTTCTTGCTCTGTGCCTGCCGCGCCTTGGTGGCCTTGGCCTTGAACCGCTCGATGTTGGCGCGGTGCCCGGCGATCTCCTTCTCGCGGCGGGCGATCTCCGACTCCTTGCGCTCCCGCTCTTCGCGCTTCTTGTCGGTGAACTCGCTGTAGTTGCCGGTGTAGAGCAGGATCGTCTCGTAGTCGACGTCGAGGATGTGACTGCAGACGTTGTCGAGGAAGCGGTGGTCGTGGGACACCACCAGGGCGCACCCGGGGAAGGCGCCGAGGAAGGTCTCGAGCCAGCGGATCGACAGGATGTCCAGGTGGTTGGTGGGCTCGTCGAGCAGCAGCACCTCGGGCTCGGCGGCCAGCACCTGCGCCAGCAGCACGCGCAGCTTGAAGCCGCCCGACAGCGTCGCCATCGGCAGCCGGTGCTGCTCGCTGGGGATGCCGAGCCCTTCGAGGATCTCCCCCGCCTGCGCCTCCAGCGTGTACCCGTCCTGGTGCAGGATGAGCTCCTCGAGGGCCGCGTAGCGGTCGGCGTCGAACCGCTCGCGCGGCAGCGCCAGCAGCTTCTCCTTCTCGGCCATCGCCTGCCACAGATCGCGCTTGCCCATCATCGCCACGTGCAGCACCAGCTCGGCCTCGTACTGGAAGTGGTCCTGGCGCAGCACCCCGACGCGGGCGCGCTTGGGGATGGATACCGTGCCGTCGGAGGGCGGCTCGTCGCCGGCGAGCACCCGCAGCAGGGTCGACTTTCCCGACCCGTTGGCGCCGACCACGCCGTAGCAGGATCCCCTGTTGAGCTGCAGCGACAACCCCTGGAACAGGGTTTGCTCGCCGTAGTACTTGGTCAGGTTCGAAATCGCGATCATGGCCTCAGGTCCAGTCGAGGGGCGAGCCGGGACGAGCCGCAACGGCGCGGCAGCGGTGCCGTTGTGGCAGCCCGTCGCTCCCGGGGAGCGTCGGCGGTTCCCGGAAATAGAACCGGTAGGGTGGTGATTCTATTCTGTGAGGCGTCCGCCGCCGCTCGCTTGCCCCACCGCGATGACTCCCATCCGCTACCGCAGAGGTAAGACCGTTCGCTGGGAGCTGCGCCGCCGGCATCTGTGGGCCGCCGGTGCGGTGGCCGCCGTGGGCCTGGCGCTGCTGGTCTGGCTGGTGTGGCCGTTCTGGTCGCTGGCCGGGCAGTTCGGCAGGGTGCCGGAGCGCCACCCGTCACGGATGTACTCGGCGCCGCTGGTGGTCGAGACCGGTGCCGCGATGCCGCTCGAGGAGGTCCTCACCCACCTGCAGAAGGTCGGCTATCGCGAGGTGGGCGAGGGGGAGCTCCTGCCCGGCGAGCTCCGGCGTACCGGCGCCGGCGTCGCCGTCTATTCGCGTTCCTTCCCGACGCCTCGCGGCTGGACCGGCAGCCATCGCCTGGAGATCGCCTTCTCGGCAGGGCGGGTAGCGTCGCTGACGGCGGCGGGCAAGACCCTCGACGCCGCCCAGCTGGAGCCGCACCACATCGCCACCTTCTACGGCCCCGACCTCAAGGAGCGGCGGCCGGTGCGGTTCGAAGACCTGCCCGAGGATCTCATCCTGGCGGTGCTGGCGGCGGAGGACGCGCGCTTCTTCGAGCACAGCGGCGTCTCGCCGGCCGGCATCCTGCGGGCGGCATTCGCCAACGTCCGCCGCGGCGGCATCGAGCAAGGCGGCAGCACCCTCACCCAGCAGCTGGTCAAGAACCTCTTCCTCACCCACGAGCGCACCGTCACCCGCAAGCTGCGGGAGATGGTGCTGGCGCTGCTGGTCGACCTGCGTTACGGCAAGGAGGAGATCCTCGAGGCCTACCTCAACGAGATCTACCTCGGGGCGGACGGCGCGTTGAACCTGATGGGGGTCGGCAGCGCCTCGTGGGCCTACTTCGGCAAGCACCCGGCGCGGCTCAGCCTCGGCGAGGCGGCGACGCTCGCCGGCATCATCCCGGCGCCGTCGCGCTACGACCCGGTCGACCATCCCGAGGTGGCCAAGCGCCGTCGCGACCAGGTGCTCGACCGCCTGGGCGAGCTCGAGTGGGTCGACGCCGAGCGGCTGGAGCGCGCCAAGGCGGCCCCGCTGGCGGTGGCGCCGCAACCGATCGTGCGCCGTCGCGCTCCCTACTTCGTCGATCGCGCGCTCGACGAGGCGCGGCGGCGCTACGGCGTCACCAGCGTCGCCGACGCCGGCTACACCATCGTCACCACTCTCGCCTGGCCCGACCAGGTGGCGGCCGCCGAGGCGGTCGCCTGGGGGCTGCCGGAGCTCGAGAAGGGGTGGGAGAAGGGGCGCGAGGTACCGTCGCCGCTGCAGGCGGCCCTGGTGTCGCTCGACCCGGCCACCGGCGCCGTGCGCGCCTACCTCGGGGGGCGCGACTGGGGGAAGAACCAGTACGACCGCGCCGGGGTCGGGCGCCGGCAGGCGGGCAGCGCGTTCAAGCCCATCGTCTACGCCGCGGCGCTGCGCGAGGGGGTGGTGACCTCCGCCTCTCTGGTCGAGGACGCGCCGCTCACCCTGCAGCTCGCCGGCAAGCGCTGGAGCCCGCAGAACTCCGACGACTCCTACCGCGGCTGGGTGACGGTGCGCACGGCCCTGGAGAAGAGCCTCAACGTGCCCACCGTGCGGGTGGCGATGCAGACCGGCCTCGAGCACGTGGTGGATCTCGCCCGCGCCATGGGAGTGGCCGGGCAGCTGCAACCCCTGCCGGCGATGGCGCTCGGCGCCTTCGAGGTGTCGCCGCTCGAGCTGGCCACCGTCTACGCCACGCTGGCCAGCGGCGGCATCCGTCCCGGCGTGCACGCGGTCACCGGCGTGCTCGATTCCGCCGGCCAGCCGGTGCCCGGGGCGCCGCCGCCGGCGCCGGTGCGGGTCCTCGGTCCGGACGTCGCCTTCGTGGTGACCCACCTGCTGCAGGGCGTGGTGACGGCGGGCACGGGCGCGGGAGTGCGGCGGATGGGTCTGCGCGACCCGTTGGCGGGCAAGACCGGAACCAGCAACGAGTCTCGCGACAGCTGGTTCGCGGGCTATTCGCCGGAGAAGGTGGCGGTGGTATGGGTGGGCTACGACGAGAACCTGCCGACCCGCCTGGGCGGGGCGCGGGCGGCGCTGCCGATCTGGGCCCGCTACATGGCGAAGGTGCGGCCGGCGGCGGGTTTTGCGGACTTCCGCCGGCCCGAAGGGGTGGTGATGGCGACGGTCGATCCGCAGACCGGCGATCTGGCCACCGAGGCGTGCCCGTGGCGGGTGACCGAGGCGTTCCTGCCCGAGATGGCGCCGCGCGAAGAGTGCGATCTCCACGGCAGCTGGTGGGGCGGGCGTGACGGCCGGGACCGCCGGCGAGGCGGCGGCCGTCTCAAGCGCTGGCTGGAGCGGGTGTTCGGCGACGAGCAGCAGCAGCAACGGTACGAGGAGGAGCTCCGCCAGTACGAGGAGGACCTGCGGCGGCACGAGGAGGAGCAGCGGCGGTACGAAGAGGAGCTGCGTCGCTACGAGGAGGAGCGCCGCCGCGAGGGCGGTCCGATCTAGGGCAGGCTAAACTCATCGGTTCACCGGCGAGCCCGTCATGAGCCGTTCCCACCCTTGCCCCACACGCCCGCGCGGCGGAGAGCCGCCGACCGCGGCCGAGTCGACGCCGTGACCGATTCCCGCCTGCAGCACCGCGCGTTGACCGTCACCGGGGCGCGCACCCACAACCTGAAGGACGTCTCCTGCGCCATTCCCCACGGCAAGGTGACCGTGGTGACCGGTCCGTCCGGCGCCGGCAAGTCGTCGCTGGTCTTCGACACCATCTTCGCCGAGGGGCAGCGCCGCTTCGTCGAATCGATGTCGACCTACGCCCAGCAGTTCATCCAGCAGCTCGAACGCCCGCCCGTCGAGGCGATGGAGAATCTGCTGCCGGCGGTGGCGCTGGAGGCCAAGAGCTCGGTGCGCAACGCCCGCTCGACGGTCGGGTCGATGACCGAGATCCTCGACCTGCTGCGACTGCTGTTCGCGAACCTGGGGGAGAGTCGGTGCCCCCACGGCCACGGCCCGGCGCGGCGCTGGACGGCGGCTGCAGGGGCCGGCGAGCTGGCCTCCGGCCTGGTGGGCGACGAGATCCTGCTGTCGGTGCGCCTGCCCCGGCCGCGGCGCAACGCCGACCAGCAGCTCGCCGAGCTGATGCGCCAGGGGTTCTTCCGGGTGCTGGACCCGAGCGGCGGCCTGGAGCGACTCGCGCCGGGCGCCACCTGGCCGGAGTCCCGCGATCCGCTGCCGGTGGTGCTCGGCCGGTATCGGGCGCGGCCCGAGGACGAGCCGCGGCTGGTCGAGGCGCTGGAGCAGGGGCTGCGACTGGGGCCTGGCGTGGTCACCGCCCGCGGCCCGGCCGGCGAGCGCCACATCCGCCAGCAGCTCTCCTGCCCGGCGTGCGGCGAAGAGGTGCGGCCGCCGCAGGCGGCGCTGTTCTCGTTCGACTCGCCGCTCGGCGCCTGCCCGACGTGCAGCGGCTTCGGGCGCACCATCGGCGTCGACCGCCGGCGGGTCGTTCCCGACCCGTCGCTGGCGCTCGGCCAGCGCCCGTTCGCTCCCTGGAACACCCCCTCCTACGAGGAGATGTACGACGAGCTGCTGGTCGCCTGCCGCCGCCGCGGCGTGCCGCTCGACGTGCCGTGGCGAGAGCTTCCCGCGGAGACCCGGCGCTGGGTGTGGGCGGGGGGGAAGGGGTTCTGCGGCATCGCCCCCTTCTTCGAATGGCTCGAGGGGCGCACCTACAAGGTGCACGTGCGGGTGCTGCTGGCGCGCTACCGCGGCTACTTCCCCTGCCCGGACTGCGGCGGCGCCCGTCTCCGCCCCGAGGCCCTGGCGGTGCGGTTGTGCGGGCGCAGCTTCCCCGAGCTCACCGCCATGAGCGTCGAGGAGCTCTCCGCCTGGCTCGGGGCGCAGCGCTTCCCGGCGGCCGAGCGGGCCCTGGCCCATCACCTGCTGGCGACGCTGGCCAGCCGGCTGGAGGTGCTGCACCGCGTCGGCCTCGACTACCTGACGCTCGACCGTGCGGCGCGCACCCTCTCGGGCGGCGAGACCCAGCGCATCCACCTGGCGGCGGCGCTCGGCTCGGGCCTCACCGGCACGCTGTACGCACTGGACGAGCCGACGATCGGCCTCCACCCCCGCGACAGCCGGCGGCTGCTCGAGCTGATGGCCGACCTGGCCCGGCGCGGCAACACCGTGCTGGTGGTGGAGCACGACCCGGTGATCATCGAGGGGGCCGATCACGTGATCGAGCTCGGCCCCGGCGCCGGCGAGGCCGGCGGCGAGGTGCTGTTCGCCGGGCCGGTCGGCGAGATGGTGCGCGAGGGGCGCACCCTCACCGCGCGCTACCTCACCCGGCCGCGGCCGCAGCTGGCGCGGCGCCACCTGGCGCGGCGGCGGCAGGAGAAGGGCCTGCGCAGTCTCGGCGACGAGCTGGCGCGGCGGCAGCGGGTGGAGATCCTCGGCGCCTCGGCGCACAACCTGCGGGGCATCGACGTCGCCATCCCGCTGGCCACCCTGGTGGCGGTCACCGGCGTCTCCGGCTCGGGCAAGTCGACGCTGGTCGAGGACGTGCTGTACGAAGGGTGGCGCGCGGCGCGGGGCGAGGCCGGAGCCGAGCCGGGCCCGTGCCGGCGCATCGAGGGGTTGCAGCGGCTGGGCGAGGTGGTGATGGTCGACCAGCGACCGCTGGGGCGCTCGAGCCGCTCCAACCCCGTCACCACCATCGGCGCCTACGACGAGCTGCGCAAGCTCTTCGCGGCTACCCCGGCCGCCCGCGCCCGCCGTCTCGACGCCGGCGCCTTCTCCTTCAACCTCGACCGCGGCCGTTGCCCGGACTGCCGGGGCACCGGCAGCCAGGAGGTCGACCTGCAGTTCATGGGCACCCTGGAGGTGGTCTGTGACCGCTGCCAGGGCAAGCGCTTCCGCCCCGACGTGCTGGCGGTGCGGCTGCACGGCCGCACCATCGCCGAGACGCTGGAGCTGACGGTGTCGCAGGCGCTGGAGCGGTTCGCCGACCAGAAGGGGCTGTGCCGCAAGCTGCGGCTGTTGGACAGCGCGGGCCTCGGCTACCTGCGGCTCGGACAGCCCACCTCCACCCTGTCGGTGGGGGAGGCGCAGCGTCTCAAGCTCGCCGCCTTCCTGCGCCAGTCGGGCAAACGCGGCCGGCGGCTGCTGCTGTTCGACGAGCCGACGACCGGCCTGCACCTCTCCGACATCGCCCTGCTCTACCGTTCGCTGCGCCGCCTGGTGCAGGGCGGGGACACGGTGGTGGTGGTGGAGCACCAGCTGGATCTGGTGGCGCGCTGCGACTGGATCGTCGACCTCGGGCCGGAGGGCGGCAAGCACGGCGGCGGGTTGATGTTCTGCGGCCCGCTCGAGGAGCTGCTGGAGGAGGGGGAGGGGCCGACGGCCGAGGAGCTGCGACGGCACCTCTCCTGGCAGCCGCGGCGCCGCGTGGCCACCGCCTGAGAGGGTCGTTCTCCACCGGCGACCGAGGGTGATATCCTCGGCGCCCGGACGCGACAGGAGGGACGGATCATCGACGGCAACTGGACCTACGTGCTGGAGCTCGAGGGGCGCCGGGTGGAGCTTCAGGAGGGCGAGGCGACGCTCGGCCGCAGCCGTGGCTGCACGGTCACCTTGCGCGACCCGAGCGCCAGCCGCAACCACGCCATGCTGGTGGTGCAGCCTGGAGACGTGCGGGTGCGCGACCTGGAGTCGAGCAACGGCACCTACGTCAACGGCGAGCGGCTGGACGGGGAGCGGCCGATCGCCGACGGCGACCGGATCACCATCGGCGAAACCGAGATCGTGGTGCACGTCACCGCGCCACCCGAGGACGTGGGGGCGACGGTGCGCCTGGACGCCGGCGGCATCACCTGCCCGTCGTGCGGCGCCGAGCTGCCGGTGCACGCCGAGGTGTGCCCGCGCTGCCGCCATCGGCTGGGGAGCCCGGTCGGCCAGCAGGTGCCTTCGGCGACCACGCCGATCGCTGCCGAGGACGAGCCGGGGCCGCCGCCGCCGCCGGCGCCGCTCGCCGCCGGCGGCCGTACCGAGATCTACCGCGAGCCGGTGCCGGTGGCGCCGCCGCAGCGGCCCGCCGACCACACGCTGCGGGAGCCGGTGGAGCGACCGCAGCCCCCCCTCCCCCCGCCGCCGCGGGCCGACCTGCCGCCGGCGGTCGACCGCGCCCCATCACCGGCGCGGCCCGGCGCGGCAGGGCCCGCTCCAGCAGCCGCCGGCGGGTTGCGACCGGCCGGCTTCGGCATCCGCCTGGCCGCGGTGCTCATCGACGCGGTGTGGATCTGGGCCCTCACCTTCCTGGCGTCCTTCCCGTTCGGCGGTCCGCTCGACGAGACGGGGGCGCTGGTGGCCGTGGGGGTGTCGTTCCTGCTGTCGGTGGGCGTGCCGGTGGTCGGCTGGGCGATTTGGGGGACGACGCCGGGCAAGGCGGTGCTCAAGCTCTACGTCACCGCCGACGGCAAGGTCGGCATCGGCCTGACGAAGGCCCTGCTGCGCTACGTCGGGTACTGGGTCAGCGGCGCGATCGCCGGCATCGGCTTCCTGATGATCGCCTTCACCGCCGACAAGCGCGGGCTGCACGACATGCTGGCCGGCACCTCGGTCGGTCGGCGGTAGGCCCATCCCCCACCCTATGCCCTGAGGTCGGGGCCCATTTCGTGTCGCTGAAATCCCCGCTGTGGCCGGCGTTGAACCTGCTGCAGTGGGCCTTCATCGCCGCCTGGTCGGCGTGCTGGATCACGATCGCCCTGGGGCTCGCCGTGGCGACGCGCAGCCGTCGCCCGTCGCTGGCCATGGCGCGCCGCGTCTGGGCGCCCGGCATCCTGTGGGCAGCGGGCGCGCGGCTCGACGCCGCGGGGGCCGAGACGCTCGATCCCGGCCGCGCCTGGTTCTTCGCCTGCAACCACCAATCCCTGGGCGACGTCCCCGCGCTGCTGGCCGCCTCGCCCGTCGACCTGCACTTCGTCGCCAAGCGCGAGCTGCGGCGGGTGCCGTTCCTCGGCTGGTACATGGCGGCCATGGGGATGGTGTTCGTCGACCGCGAGCGGCGCGCCAGTGGCAGGGCCGGGGCGCTGGAGGCGGCCGAGCTGCTGCGGCGCGGCCGCAGCGTCATGGCCTTCCCGGGCGGTACCCGGGGGGCGGAGGGGGAGCCGCAGCGCTTCAAGAGCGGCGCGCTGGCGCCGCCGCTGGCGGCCGGCGTACCGGTGGTGCCGGTGGCCGTGGCCGGGGCGGCGCGCGTGGTGCCGCCCGGCAGCTGGCGTCTGCGACCCGGGATCATCCGGGTGCGCTTCGGTGAGCCGGTGGCGGTGGACGACCTCGGCCCCGACGACCGCGTGGCGCTGACCGAGCGGGTGGAGCAGCGGGTCGAGGCGCTGCGGCGCGACATCGAGGGGCGGAGCGACGGGTAGGATTTCCGCCATGGGCAAGGAGATCGCGCACCCCCCTTCCTGGCGCCGCTGGGCCGGTCGTCTCGGCTCCTGGTGGCTGGCGGCGGTGCTGCTGGTCGCAGTCCTCGCCAAGGCGGCCGACCCGATCGCCTTCGCCGAGCAGCTGCAGCTGGAAGGGCTGACCGGGCCGCTGGCGCCGCAGACGGCGGCCCTGGTCGCCCTGGGGATCGAAGCCGTCCTCGGGCTGGGGCTGCTGCTCGGGCTGCGCCATGCCGGATGGCTGACCGCGGTCAGCGCGCTGGTGGTCTTCTTCCTGGCGATCACGGCTCGCGGGTGGTGGCGCGCCGCCCACGGCCTCGCCGACTCCGCCGCCTGTGGCTGCTTCGGCAACCTGCTGCAGCGCACCCCGGCCGAGGCCTTCTGGCAGGACCTTCTGTTGATGGCGCCGGCGTTGGCGTTGGCCTGGCTGGGACGCGCGCGTTTCCCGCACCCCGCCGAGGCGACGCGCTGGGCGCTGGCCCTCGGCGGCGCCGCCGCCGTCGTGCTCCTCGGCTGGCATGCGCCGCAGCTGCCGCTCGACGATCTCGCCACCCGCCTCGCTCCCGGCGTCGAGGTGGCGCGGCTGTGCGCCGGCGGCGAGCCGCAGGTCTGCGTCGGCGACGTCGCCCCCGAGCTGCTGGAAGGAAATCACTGGGTCGTGCTGTTGGACCTCGAGGACGACCCGGCAGCCTGGGTCGACGACTTGAACGCCTACGTATACGACGGGGGGGAGCCGCCGCTGCTGGCGCTGACGGCGTCACCCCCCGACCGTCTCCAGGCCTTCACCTGGGACTGGGGGCCGGCCTTCCCCGTCCGGGAGGCGCCGGCCGAGCTGCTGCGCCCCCTGTACCGGGAGCTGCCGCGCTCGTTCCTGGTGGAGGAGGGGGAGGTGGTGGTAACGTCCCGCGGGTTGCCGCCGCAGGCGAACGGGGCCGCACCCGGCGGCGACGAGGAGATCGAATGATGTTGCGCAGCGCGATCCACGTCACGGCGTTCTGGCTGGCGGTGGCCGCTGCGGTCGGTGCCCAGGAGGTACCGGTCGACGCCCACCTCCAGGGCTTCGAGCCGCTGGGCGAATACCGGCTGGTGGTGGCGGGGAAGGCCGATCCGGCGGCCGCGATGTACCGCTCGCAGCGGGGCGGGTCGGCCATGCTGGTCGAAGCGCCCTCGCTGCCGGGCCCGGTGCTGCTGTCGCCGCGCGCCCGCTCCGTCGAGCGGGTGCCGGCGGAGAAGATCGTCCGCAACCAGGACGGCAGTCTCGACCTGCTGGCCGACGCCGAGCTGGCCGCGGCCGGCTCGTTCGAGATCGACGACGGCACCGTCAGCTTCGCGCTCGACGGCCGCGAGGTGCGGCTGGAGGAGGAGCCGTACCTGCTCGGGCTGCACGGCACCGAGGCGATGCTGGAACGAGACCCCGGGTACGCCTTCCACGCCGCGAAGTACAGCGCCTCCCCGCCCATCCTGCGCGGGCTCAAGAGCGTCGCCGAGCCGGTGCGGGTGCGGGTGTTCTTCGGCTCCTGGTGCCCGTCCTGCAAGCAGATGCTGCCGCGCATCCTGCGCGTCGCCGAAGAGCTCGCCGGCACGCCCATC
>DATKEH010000165.1:0-25031 GCA_035546355.1 Thermoanaerobaculia bacterium | reverse complement strand
TCCACCACCTGCGCATCGCTGCCACCTGGGACGGCCGGCCGGTGGCCGCCAGCGAGGTGGTGACGCTCACCCTGAAGCCGCTGCGCCGAGGCCTGCGTCTGCGGGTCGAGGCGCCCTTCCACGGCGACCCGCCCCCCGCCGGACCGCCCGGCGCCACCGACCGGCTGTGGGAGCGCGAGGTGGTGGAGCTGTTCCTGGTCGGCGCCGGCGAACCCGTGCCCTATACCGAGGTCGAGCTCGGCCCCCACGGCCATCACCTGGTGCTGCGGCTGGCGGGGGTACGCCAAGTGGTGGCTTCGCGGCTGCCGTTGCGGTACCGCGCGGCGATCGCCGGCGGCCGCTGGGCGGGCGAGGCGCTCCTGCCGCGAGACCTGCTGCCACCGCCACCCCACCGCGTCAACGCCTTCGCCATCCACGGCAGCGGCGAAGCGCGGCGCTTCCTGGCGATGGCGCCGGTGCCCGGACCCCGACCCGACTTCCACCAGCTCGCGCGCTTCCCCGTCCTCGATCTCTCCTGATCCCCCCACCCCTCTCCGCGAAGGCGAGCGGAGGCGGTCTGCTCCTCAGTGCACCAGCTTGCGGTACTTGATGCGGTGCGGGCGCTCGGCCTCGGCGCCGAGGCGGCGGCGGCGGTCCGCCTCGTACTCCTGGTAGTTGCCCTCGAACCACACCACCCGGCTGTCCCCCTCGAAGGCCAGGATGTGCGTCGCGATGCGGTCGAGGAACCAACGGTCGTGGCTGATCACCAGCGCGCAGCCGGCGAAGCCGAGCAGCGCCTCCTCGAGGGCGCGCAGCGTGTCGACGTCGAGATCGTTGGTCGGCTCGTCCAGCAGCAGCAGGTTGCCACCGCTCTTGAGCAGCTTGGCGAGGTGGAGCCGGTTGCGCTCCCCGCCCGAGAGGTCGCGCACCCTCTTCTGCTGATCGGCGCCGCGGAAGCCGAAGGCCGCGGCGTAGGCGCGGGAATTGACCTCGCGCTTCCCCACCAGGATGGTGTCGCGGCCACCGTCCGAGATCTCCTCCCAGGCGCTGTTCTCTCCGTCGAGGCTCTCCCGGCTCTGGTCGACGTAGGCGAGCTGCACCGTCTCGCCGATCCGCAACGTGCCGGCGTCGGGCCGCTCCACCCCCACCAACATGCGGAACAGGGTGGTCTTGCCGGCGCCGTTGGGGCCGATGACGCCGACGATGCCGCCGCGCGGCAACAGGAGCTCGACGTCCTCCATCAGCAGCTTGTCGCCGTACCCCTTGGTCACCCCGCTGGCCTCCACCACCAGGTCGCCCAGCCGCGGGCCCGGCGGAATCGCGATCTCGCGCTGCAGCTCGCGCTTCTCGGCCGCCTGCTCCTCGGCGAGCAGCTCCTCGTACTGACTGAGCCGCGCCTTGCCCTTGGCGTGACGGGCGCGCGGCGCCATCCGCACCCACTCGAGCTCGCGCTCCAGGGTGCGGCGGCGAGCCGACGCCTGCTTCTCTTCGAGCTGCAGGCGCTTCTGCTTCTGCTCGAGCCAGGAGGAGTAGTTCCCCTCCCAGGGGATGCCGGCGCCGCGATCGAGCTCCAGGATCCAGCCCGCCACGTTGTCGAGGAAATAGCGGTCGTGGGTCACCGCCACCACGGTGCCGGGATACTCCGCCAGGTGCCGCTCGAGCCACGCCACCGACTCGGCGTCGAGGTGGTTGGTGGGCTCGTCCAACAGCAGCAGGTCGGGGCGCTCCAGGAGCACCCGGCACAGCGCCACCCGTCGCCGCTCGCCTCCCGAGAGGGTATCCACCAGGGCGTCCCCCGGAGGCAGCCGCAGGGCGTCCATGGCCACCTCGACGGTGCGGTCGAGCTCCCAGGCGTCGGCGGCCTCGATGGCATCCTGCACCCGCGCGTATTCCTCCATCACCTTCTCCATCGCCGCGGGCGAGAGCTCCTCGCCGAGCCGCGCCGACAGCTCGTCGAACCGCTCCAGCAGGGAACGGGTGCCGCTCACCGCCTCCTCGACCACCTCGCGCACCCTCCTGCCGGCCTCGAGCACCGGCTCCTGCGGCAGGAACCCCACCCGCACCCCCTCGGCCGCAAAGGCCTCTCCCGAGATGTCGCGATCGAGGCCGGCCATGATCCGCAACAGCGTGCTCTTGCCGGCGCCGTTGCTGCCGAGCACGCCGATCTTGGCGCCGTGGAAGAAGGACAGCCAGATCCCCTCGAGAATGGTCTTCCCCTGCGGCGTCACCTTGCGGACGTCCTTCATGGTGTAGATGAACTGCGGCATCGGGTCTCTCCTGGTACCTTGCTCGCCCAGTGCCGTGCGCTGGCCTCTGGGGGCCAAGCGTGGACGCTGGTCGGGTGTGGGATGGTGTTGCGGGCGCCTGTTCTCGGCCGGGCCGCCGATTGTGCCATGGCGGCGCGCCGCTGCCCAAGCGCTGTATTCGCTACATCGCCTCTGTAGCGAATACAAGTCGCGGCGGGGCGCCGCGCATTCCCTGCCGCGCCCACGCCTCGGCCCCTGCTGGCTCGCTTATTGCCGCTCTCGCACCCGCGGCTACACGACCGACCGACGCCGACGAGAGGAGCACGACATGAAGGTCCAGGAGCTGATGACGCGGAGCCCCGCCACCTGCACGCCCAACACCCCGGCGCAGAAGGCGGCCCGCCTGATGGAGGAGAACGACTGCGGCATGATCCCGGTCGTCGAGGACGGCGGCAGCCTGGTCGGCGTGATCGCCCAGGCCGACCTGGCGCTCGAGGAAAACGGGATCGACGACCGGGAGGTGGGCGAGGTGGTGGAGGCGATCTCGGAGCCGCGACCGTCCGGGCTGACCTAGGAGCCCTAGAGTCGCACCGGGCCCTCTCCCAGCTGGCGGGCCACCAGCGCGCCCAGGCCCCACGTCGTCCAGGCCCAGGCGAGGGCCAGCACCACGGCGAGAGCGAAGGCGGTCCAACGGCCGGGGACCTCCGACTCCGTCAAGCCTCTCGCCACCCGCGCGACGTCGTCGCCGCGCAGGGCGCTCTCCGCAGCTTCGCCGCTCCATGCCGGCAGCTGGGTCACCGCCAGGGAGCCGATCTCGTAGGCGTCGCCGGGGAGCGACAGAAAGGGCGCCAGGGCGAACGGAATCGCCAGCCCGAAGAGCAGCGCACGGCCGCTGCGCGCCGCCCGCCGCAGCGCCCACACGCCGGGGAAGAGCGTCAGCAGGAACGGGCCGAGGTCGGTGGCCAGGTAGACCAGGTCGCTGCCCCCGGTGGAGAAGCCCGCGAGCCGCCCCGCGTAGTCGCCGCCCGCGACCACCCAGGGGATGGCGCTGGCGAGCAGGGCGCCCCCATAGAGGGGCGAGATCTCCAGCCGCCACACCTCGCCGCCGGCGGCGAGGCAGGCGGCGGCATGCAGCAGCTCGTGCAGCGGCACGTAGATCCACCAGCCGAGGAGCAACCCGAGGAACAGCACCGCCAGGTCGCGAGGCCGCGCCAGGCAGCGGGCCTGGCCGCGCAAGAGGTCGAGCCCCGGCCGGGCCAGCGCCGCGGCGAGCCGGCGCATGGGCCTGGGCCGCTTGCCGCTCGCCTCCACACCCCCGGCACGCACGTCGCCGGCGACGTTCACCCGCCCGACCCCGGCTCGGCGGTGGCCGCCCCCGGCTCGGCGAGCAGGTCCGGCGAGGCCAGCCCGTCGTCGGCCGACCGCCACGCCGTGCGCAGCGCGTGGGCCGCCGCCGCGGCGGCTTCGGCGTCGCCCGCCGCGCGCCCCGCCCGGATGGCTCCTGCGAGCGATCGCCACCGCTGCGGGTAGCGCTGCCGCGCCTCGCCGAAGGCAGCCAGCGCGGCGGCCGCCTCACCGTGGGCCAGCGACATCTCGCCCAACAGCTCCGCCGCCGGCTCGACCGGAATCGGCGGCCCGAAGTCGAACGGCATCGCCGCCTCGGCCTGCGCCGCCCGCCGCAGCTGCGCCAGCCCGGTGGCGGCATCGCCGCCCTCGATCGCCACCAGCCCGGCGAGCTCGAGCCCCATCACTGCGGCGGCCTGCCGCGCCGCCGGCGCATCGCCGCCATAGCCGGCTCCACCGCCTGAGGCGACGGCGCCGAGACCGCTCAGCTGCTCGGCCAGCGCCGCCGCGGCGTCCTGGTCCCCCGCCGCGAGGGCCTGACGGCCCGCGAGGTAGAGGTCGACGGCGCGCGCCTCCACGCTCAGCCCCTGCGTGGGGGGCGCAGCCGGCAAGTCTCCGCTCCAGTGCCCGGTCTCCACCGCCCATGCGCCACGCATCAGCGCCAGGTGGTTGCGGGTGCGGACCGAGCCCGAGGCCGCCGCGTCCGCCGCCATCCGCTCCAGCAACTCCCGCGCCTCGCGCCAACGCCCGAGCTGCAGGTAGGCGTACTGCAGCCAGTAGAGGGCGTGGTAGTTGCGGGCTTCCAACGACAGCCCGAGGCGCTCCCGACGGGCCTCGCCGGCGGCCCAGGACGCCTCGTTGGAGGCCGCCGCCGGCTCCCACATGCCTAGCGCCACGAAGATGTGCGACGGCATGTGCAAGGCATGCCCGGCGGCCGGGGCGATGGCGGCGTAGACGCGCGCCGGCCGCAATCCGAGCGGCGCGTGTACCGGGTCATCGTAGGCGTGGATCAGGTAATGCGCCGCACCCGGGTGCCGAGGGTTGGCGGCGAACACCTCCTCGGCCACCGCCGCCGCCTGCATGTAGATGCGGAAATCCCTCCCTTCGGCGGCGGTACCGAACAGCGAGACGGCGTAGAGCGCCGCCGCCTCCAGGTCGTCGGGATGGCGGCGGGAGAGATCTGCCATCGCCCGGGCGTAGGCCGCGGCCCCCTCCCCCGCGGCGCCCTCCGCGTACAGGGTTTCCACCGCCGCCAGATAGCCTCTATCGCGATCGCTGGCGGCCCTCGCCTGCCGTGCCGCAGGAGTAGGAGCCAGCCTGGCGAGAGCGGCGCGGCCGGCCGCGGCATCGAGCTGCAGCCACACCGGGTGGTAGTGGGTGAGCGCTTCGCCCCAGTACGCCAGCGCGAAGCCCGGGTCCGCCTGCTGGGCGGCGCGGAAGGCCCTCGCCGCGTCCTCGTACTCGAAGCTGTGCAGCAGCAGGAGCCCGCGCAGGAAAGGCTCCTGGGCGGTCTCGGCGCCGGAATTCGGCATCTCGACATGGCCCAGGAGGCCGGCGGCCTCGCCGGCGGCGCCGCCGGCCGGCAGCGCGGTCAGCGCCAGCAGACCGACGCTGAGCAGCAGCCGGCCGATACCGTTCCGTCTCATCGCCTTCTCCTCGCTGCCTTCGCACCCGCGCCCACTCCGTTCGCCGCCCACGAGCAGATCGGGCAGGAGGCGGGATCGTGGGCGCGCGCCGGACAGCGCTCGCGCCCGAAGTAGATGATCTGCAGGTGGCGTCTACCCCACTCCTCCCGGGGAAAGAGCCGCTTCAGGTCGGCCTCGGTGCGGGCCACCGAGCGGCCGTCGGAGAGCCCCCACCGGCCCGCCAGGCGATGGATGTGGGTGTCCACGGGAAAGGCCGGGACGCCGAATGCCTGCACCATCACCACGCTCGCCGTCTTGTGGCCCACCCCCGGCAGCGCCTCGAGGGCTTGCGGATCGGACGGCACCTCGCCGCCGTGCTCCGCCACCAGCGTCGCCGCCAGGCGCTCGAGGTTGCGCGCCTTGGTGGGAGCGAGCCCACAGGTGCGGATCAGGTCGTGGATCGCGGCCGCGCCGAGGGTCGCCATGGCCTGCGGGTCGGGCGCGCGGGCGAACAGCGCCGGCGTGACCTGGTTGACCCGCGCGTCGGTGGTCTGGGCGGAGAGCACCACCGACACCAGCAGCGTGAAGGGGTCGCGGTGAACGAGGGGGATCGGCGGCTGCGGGTAGAGCTCGTCGAGGATCTCGCCGATCCGCCGCGCCTTCTGCTTGCGGGTCATGGGGCGGGATGTTAGCCGAGTGCCCATGGAGGCACGCCCGGGCGTCCCTGACGCAGGCTGCGCGCGATCCGGAAGCCGGCGTCGTCGAAGCGTTCCCCCGGCGCCGCGGCCTTGCGCAGCGCGCAGCCCAGCACCGCACGGTCGACGCGGAACGACCCGCCGCGCAGCACCCGCGGGGCATCCGGCGGCAGCGTCGCGTCCCCTCTCCCAACCTCCGCGGCAGGTAGTTCGCGCCACGGCGAGGCCGTCCACTCCCACACCCCGCCGAGCACCCCATACAGCCCGTGCTCGTTGGCCCGCTTGGCCTCCAGCCGCGGTACCCGTCCGCCGCTGTTGCGGGCGTCCCAGGCGTGCTCCTCGGCGCCCTCGGGATCGTCGCCCCAGAACGCCCTCGCGCGGTTCCCTGCCCGGCACGCGTGCTCCCACTCGAGCTCGTCGGGGAGACGGATGGGCTTGCGCGCGATCTCCGCGTACCAGGCGCAATAGGCCTGCGCCTCCTCCCAGCTCACGCCGACCGCGGGGTCGCGGTCGCCGGCCGAGGCCGCGCCGCGCTGGAAGCCGGGATCGAAGGCCTCGAACTGCTCGTTGTCGACCGGCAGCTTGCTCAGGTAGAAGGGCGCGATCTCGACCCGCTGCGCGGCGATCCCGGGCTGCCCTTCGATCCACAGATCGCCGCCGGGCACGAGCCAGAGCAGCGGGCGCGGATACCGCGTGTAGAGGTCGCGCGGCACGCGCGCATCGTCTCCGCATCGGCAGCCGCGGTCAAGGCCATGCGGCGACGGGGCGCACTCCCATGCGGCGCGGAGCTTGCATTACGCGGCGGAGGGAGAGAACCGCCCAATTGCCCCGCGACGACCCCCACCCACCCCTCGCCGGCCCCGGTACCCTCGACAAGCTCGCCTTCCTGGCGCGGGTCAGCGAGGTGCTCTCCACCAGCCTCGACTTCGATCGCGTAGCCGCCGCAGTGGCCGATCTGTGCGTCCCGCAGATGGGAGACTGGTGCCTGGTGGACGTCGTCGAGGGGGAGCGGGACGTGCGCCGCGTGGCGGCCTCGGCGGCGGATCCCGCCCACCTCCCGCTCCTGGCGGAGTTGCAGCAACGCTATCCCCCCAGCTGGGACTCGCCGCAGCCCGGCCCGCTGGCGATCCGCACCGGCGCCCCGGTGCCGTTGCCGGAGATCGACGCGGAGCTCATCAGCCGCCACAGCTACGACGAGGAACACGCCGCCCTCATGCACCGCCTCGGGATCCACTCGGCGGTGGCGCTGCCGCTGGTGACGCAAGGTCGTACCGTCGGCGCCCTCACCCTCGCCTTCACCGCCCGGGGGCGACAGCTCGCCGGCTTCGACCCGCAGCTGGCGCAGGAGCTGGCGCGACGCGTCGCCGTGGCGCTCGAGAACGCCCGCCTCTACCGCGAGCTCGCCGATCGCGAAGAGCAGATGCGGGGCGCCTGGGAGCTGGCGCGGCAAGCCGACCGCCGCAAGGACGAGTTCCTGGCCCTGTTGGGCCACGAGCTGCGGAATCCCCTCGCCCCCATCCTCACCGCCCTGGAGCTGCTGCACCGCAAGGACGACGGAGCCCTCGGCCGCGAGCTGAGAATCCTCGATCGCCAGGTCAAGCACCTCAAGCGGCTGGTCGACGACCTCCTCGACCTGTCGCGCATCACCAGTGGACGCCTGCAGCTGTCCCTCGAGCGCGTCGATCTCGCCACCGTGGTCGGCCACGCCCTGGAGATGGTGGCGCCGCTGATCGAGGAGCGAGAGCACCATCTCGACCTGGACCTTCCTGCGGGGACGCTGCTCTTGCGGGGCGACCCCGTACGCCTGGCGCAGGTGCTGGCGAACCTGCTCAACAACGCCGCGAGATACACGCCGCGGGGAGGCCAGGTGGCGGTGCGGGCGCGCCGCGAAGGCGGGGAGATCGTGCTCACGGTGCGCGACAGCGGCAAGGGGATCCCTCAGGACGTGCTGCCCACCCTCTTCGAACCCTTCACCCAGGAGCGTCAGCCGCCGGACCGTCGCGAGGGCGGCCTGGGGCTCGGGCTGAAGCTGGTGCAGAGCCTCGTCGAGCTGCACGGCGGCTCCGTCACCGCCCGCAGCGAAGGCCGCGACCGGGGCACCGAGGTGGAGGTTCGCCTTCCCGGCAGGGGCGCGGCGGGGGGGGTCGCGGCGATCGCGGCCGGGCGTCCCCGGCAGCAGGGCGAGGCGCTGCGGATCCTGGTGGTGGACGACAACCGCGACGCCGCCGAGGCCCTGGCCGAGCTGCTGCGCCTGGAGGGATACCAGGTGGTCGCGGCGCACGAGGGCAGGGTCGCCCTGGCGATGGCGGCCGAGAGGCCGCCGGACGTGGCGCTGCTCGACATCGGCTTGCCGGTGATGGACGGATACGAGCTGGCGCGCCGGCTGCGGCGGCAGCCGTCGGATCACCCCTTGCGCCTGATCGCCCTGACGGGCTATGGCCAGGAGCACGACCGCCGGCGCAGCCAGGCCGCCGGCTTCGACGATCACCTGGTGAAGCCCGTCGATCTGGCGACGTTGCGCCAGGCTTTGACCGGGGTTCCCGGGGCGGCGGGCGGCTCGCAGCTCGACGTCGAGCTGCCAGGGGCCGATGCCGCGCCACCGCCACGACGCGCCGCAGCCCCGGCGACGCAGGACGCCGACGACGAGCCGGCCGCGGATCCCTCGCCGCCCGCCCTGACCCGTGACGAGGAGGGCGAGCCCCTCCCCTGAGGGGACCTGGGCGGCCCGCCGAGGGCGGAAGCGTCCTACGCTCCGGCGGACTTCTCCACCACGACCAGCTGGTCGACGCCTTCCACCGCCACCGGCTGCACGCTGCCGTCGGGCCAGGTGACGGTGAGCGCGTCGATCGCGGTGGCCGCGCCGAGACCGAAGGTCAGGGGCAGCTCCGACTGCGACAAGTAGCTTCGCGTCGGCATCACCTGCCGGCGCTGGGTGACGTCGCCCGCGGTGAGCTCCACCCAGGCGCCGATGGCGTCGCGGTTGCCCCCTCCCACCAGCCGTACCCGCAGCCAGTGGTGCCCCAGTTGCTGGTCGTTGCGCAGCAGCAGGGGCGGACCCCCGTTCTGCACCACCAGCAGGTCGAGGTCGCCGTCGAGGTCGTAGTCGGCCACCGCCGAGCCCCGCCCCACCAGCGGCCGTGCCAGGTCCCCCGCCTGCGCTGCGGCAACCTCGACGAAGGTGCGCCCGCCCGCGGCGCCACCGCTGTTCCAGAACAGCTGCGTCGGCTGACGGTACTGCTGGCTCGGGTCCACCTTGGTGATCTCTTCCTCCAGGTGGCCGTTGGCCTGCGCCAGGTCGAGCCGGCCGTCGAGGTCGTAGTCGAACAGCAGCAACCCGAAGCTGAGCGCGATCCGGGTCGGAGCGCCGATCCCCTCGGTGATCGCCTCGTCGGCGAACAGCGTCGGGTCGCCCTGGCTGACGAACAGCGAGGTCATCTCGTTGGCGAAGTTGCCGATGGCGAACCCGACGTCGCCGTCGTTGCGATAGGCCGCGGCGTCGATGCCCATGGCGCCGGTGGCACTGCCGTCCCGGTCGTAGGCCAGACCGAAGAACTCGGCCGTCTCCTCGAAGGTGCCATCGCCCCGGTTGCGGAAGAAGAAATTGCGCACCGTGTCGTTGGCCACCATCAGGTCGATCCAGCCGTCGCCATCGACGTCGATCGGAGCCACCGCCAGCGACTTCGCCACCGGTACCCCGGTGGCGGGGTTGTCGATGTGCAGCCCGGCCGCCTGCGAGACCTCGGTGAAGGTGCCATCCCCTTCGTTGCGGTAGAGGTAGGGGTAGGTGCCCTGGTAGTTGAGCGGCGGCCCGTAGGCGCGGCCGATGCCGGTCAGGCGGTAGTCGAGCTGGAAGTCGATCTCCTTGGACCAACGTACGTAGTTGCAGACGAACAGGTCCAGGTCGCCGTCGCCGTCGTAGTCGAAGAACGCGGCGCCGGTGCTCCACTCGTCGGCGGCCCCGGCGACCCCGGCGGCGGCGGTGACGTCCTCGAACCGGCCGCCGCCGAGGTTGCGGTAGAGGCGGTTCGCGCCCACCGCGGTGACGAACAGGTCGACGCGGCCGTCGCCGTCGAAGTCTCCGGCCGCCACTCCCTGGCCGTAGAACCCGTCGCCCAGGCCGCTGCCGGCGGTGACGTCGACGAACCGGCCGCCGAGGTTGCGGTACAGCACCAACGTCGGCCCGCGCTGCTGCCGCGCCTCACCCGGCCAGTCGCTGCCGCTGACCAGCAGCAGGTCGGGATAACCGTCGCCGTCGTAGTCGAAGAACGCGGCGCCGCCGCCCATGGTCTCCGGGAGGAGCTTGTGGCCGGTGGCGCCGTTGAAGTGGACGAAGTCGATCCCTGCCTCGGCCGTGACGTCGGTGAACCTCACCTGCGGCGCTTCGGCGCCGACACGCGCCGCCAGCGGCGGCGCGGCGGCGATGCTGACCTCCGGCGCCGCTTCCTGGCGACGGTGGAGCGCGAGGTACACCGCCACGGCCAGCAGTGCGACCGCGCCCGCCACCAGCAGGGAGCGCCGCAGGGCACGGCCGATGATCGCGTCGTCCTCGGGGACTAGCTCCTCCTCGGGGATGGGCACGGGCTGCAGCCCGGACGCCGGCGCCTCGTCCTCCTCGGTCTCGACCTCGTGCGGCTCGATGGTCATGTCGTCTTCGCCCTCTCTCGTCGTCTCGTCACGGCGCGCCGCCCACGGAAGCGGGCTGCCGCCCCTGCGCGTGCGCGGCCACCGGCCGCAGGAACTCCTGCCCTGGGCTCTCCGGCTGCCGCCCGATCTCGTAGCGCCGGGCGCGGCGCGCCTCGGCGAGCGGCAGCCCGAGCTCGAACGCCCCGTCGCGGCGCAGATCGTAGATGACGATCGCCTCGGCGGCGAAATCGGCGGCGGGATTGGCGGCCCGGTGGATGGCCACCACGCGATCGCGGGCGTTGTCGTCCGGCTTGTACCGCTGGTAGAGCTGCAGGTGCTCCGTTCCCTTCGCGTCGTCGCCCAGCTGCTTGTACAGCAGCCCCAGGTTGTAGTGCGCCATGGCGCTCTCCGAGTCGATGGCCAGCGTCCGCTCGAACCAGGTGGCCGCCTCGCGCATCAGTGCGACCCGCTGCGTCCGCCGCGCCTCGCCACGCTCCTGCTTGGCCCGCTCGAACAGGGTCTGGCCGAGCTCGTTGAGCAGGTTGTAGTCCTGCGAGAAGTCGAGCTCCCGCTGCCGCGTCTCGGCGGTGTCGCTGTCGACGATGCTGCGGAAGGCGGCGATGGCCTCGTCGAGGTAGCCGTTCTGTTTGTTCACCTGGCCGGTGAGCCAGGCCACCGTCCACTGCGGTGCCGACGGGTCGAAGGCCGCCGCCCGCTCGAGAGCGGTGATCGCCTTGTCCTGCACCGTGCCCTGGGCGAGGTAGACCCGGGCCAGGTTGAGAGGCCCATCCGGCCGCCCCATCGCCTCGACGCGCTGGAACGCTTCCTCGGCCTGGCGCAGCTCCCCCTTGCTCTTGCCGCCCTTGCGCAGCAGGCCGATGCCGTAGTCGTTCCACCGTTGCCACTCCTCGACGGGAGAGGGATCGTTGCTCGCCGGCGGCCCGCCGGCCACCGGGAAGGTCACCCGATCCGTCGCCAGCGTCAGGATCGGCAGGTCGTTGACGAATTCGGCGCCGTAGACGTGCTGCATGTAGGTGGTGTCGAACTTCCGGTACTGCAGCTTCGCCTCGACGGTCACCGGCGCGCTCACGTCCGCGGGCAGCGCCAGCGCGTAGTGGATGACGTCGGCGGCCCCCGGCGGGATCTGGTGGTTGTAGAGCGGCACGAAGATGTCCTGCGCGTTGCGGCGATCGATGCGGTTGCCATGACGGTCGAGCATGTAGACGTTGACGAAGTGCGACCAGGGGTCGACCTCGTTGCGCTCCCCCAGGCCGCCGCTGCGGCCGATCACCCGGCCGTCGCTCCACACCGTGACGTCGAGCCAGATCTCGTTGGAATCGGCGGTGCCCTGGGTGAACAGGTGGCCCATCTTGACCGTACGGATCACCGCCTCGAGCAGGTAGCTCCTCCCCGGCTCCAGTACCGGCACCTCCGGCCGCAACGGCGCGGTCAGCGCGCCGTCGATGGCCGCGCCCTCCTTGATCCCGAACAGGTCGACCCGCATCACCCCGTCGTTGAACGCGAGATGCTTCTGGTTGACCCAGTCCGGCAGATCCAGCAGGTGGGGTATGCCGGTGTTGGCCGACGGGAACATGTGGTCGTGCACCTGGAGGCCGCCGTCCTGGTCGAAGTCCTGCGCTCCGAAGTCGTCGGAGGCGTGCGTCGGCATGTGGCATTCCTGGCAGTTGTGGGTCGCCTTCGGCGGGTAGTAGAAGCTCGCCACGCCGTGCCCCGAAACGCCCGACAACAGGTAGGCGTCGTAGTGGTTCTGGCCGCGCAGCCACTTGTAGTGGTTGAGCTCCGGCGGCAGATGCACCTTGTGGCAGGTCGAGCAGAGCTCGGCGGTGCGATGCAGCGGCTTCAAGAAGGTCTTCTTGTGGAGGTCGGGCTTGGCCTTGACGAGCTGCCGGTTGACCCACCCGAGCCGCGCATCCTCGCTGTAGGCGAAGGGGTACTGGACCGACTCCTCGATGGTGTAGTCGGCGTTGCCCCGAGTGCTGTTGACGTGGGTGATGCCGTGGCAGACGCTGCAGGTGATCCCCGCCTGGCCGGAGGGATCCTCGACGTCGTCGAACTCCGGGTCGTCGAACTTGCCGGAGAAGAACACCACCGGGTCGTGGCAGCCGGCGCACCAGCGGGAGGCGCGCAGCTCGCCGTCACGCAGCAGCGACACCTTGCGGGTCTCGCGCACCGAGAACAGGTAGGGCGGATTGTTGAAGGAGCTGAACTTGTGCACGCTGTGACTCCACTGCTCGTGCACGTCGGCGTGGCACTCCGCGCAGTAGCGGTCGTTCGTCAGCGCCCGCTCGGGGATGAAGTTGCCGGTCGCGGTGCGGGCCAGCGATGGGAAGAAGTACCGCTCCCCCGACTCGGGGCCCTCGACGTCCCATTGCCGTGGATCCTGGGAATGGAAGGCGAGCATCACCACCGCGAAGGCGCCGGCCACCATCGCCCACCGCGCCCCGACCTTCCACTGGATGCGGCGACCCGCCAGGCGGTGGAGCACGAACAGCCACGCCGCCAACAGCGGCGTCAGTACGTGCACCCACCAGGCCAGCGAGCGCACCGCCGGGTCCTTGACCACGATCACGCCTTCGATGCGGGTGAGGACGATACCGGAGACCAACAGCAGCAGGGCGGTGGTGAACAGGGCGTAGCCCACCCGAACCGCCCGGCGGTTGGGCCGATCGTGCGCGTTCTTGAAGTGGAAGGCGCCGAACAGGATCACCGGCACGACGATCAGCAGGCCGAGGACCAGATGCCCGAGAAACATCAGCAGGTAGAACCAGTTCTGGTAGGTGTTGCCGGTCGCCGCCTCGAAGCCTCGAACCGCCAGCAGGTACACCGAGTTGACCGCCAGCAGCGCGAACAGGCCGAAGACGACGAAGAGGAGCTTCTTCAGACGCTTGCCGACGGCCGGAACGTAGCGCTGGCGACGGACTGGGGGGGCGTCCGGGGTGTCGGTCATGCGACTCTCCTGTCCCGCTCGCCGGCGCGGCCGCCGCAGCGGCGATCATAAAACGTACGGGTACTCATAACTCCTGCGAGCCCTGCGGGGCCTCGCCACCGGGGGAGCGGCCCCTCGGCTGGTGCGATGCCCTCACCCTCGAGCAACCGCCGTGCCGAGAGCCGTATGTTACGCTTCGCGCCGGGCCTCTCGCCGACGGCGAGGCCCCCCCATCCCCCGCCGCGCGGGAACCCGAGATCAGCGAGGAGAGAGTCATGACGGTCGCCACCACCGACAGAATCCACCCCTTCGTCGCCGCCGAGCGCGTGGGCCGGCCGCCCTTCCGGGTCGCCGACTTGTCCCTGGCGGAACACGGCCGCAAGGAGATCCGCCTGGCCGAGGACGAGATGCCGGGCCTGATGGCGGTGCGCGCCAAGTACGGCGCCGCCCAGCCGCTGGCCGGGGTGCGGGTCATGGGGAGCCTGCACATGACGGTGCAGACCGCTGTGTTGATCGAGACCCTGGCCGAGCTCGGCGCCGACGTGCGCTGGGTGTCGTGCAACATCTTCTCGACCCAGGACCACGCCGCCGCGGCGGTGGTCATCGGCCCCCCGGAGAGCGGCGGCACCGCGGCAGAGCCGCGCGGCATCCCCGTCTTCGCCTGGAAGGGGGAGACTCTCGAGGAGTACTGGTGGTGCACCTCCGAGGCGCTGCTATGGCCCGACGGTGGCGGCCCGGACCAGCTGGTGGATGACGGCGGCGACGCCACACTGCTGATCCACAAGGGGTTCGAGGTCGAGCAGCAGGGCCGGGTCCCCGACTACGACCCGCAGAACGAGCCCGAGGATTGGGGGGTGATCCTCGACCTGCTGCGCCAGGAGCTGGTGGCCAACCCCGACCGCTGGCAGCGCACCGCCGCGCGCTGCCGCGGGGTGAGCGAGGAGACCACCACCGGCGTCCACCGCCTTTACCAGATGCAGGAGGCCGGGACGCTGCTGTTCCCGGCGATCAACGTCAACGACTCGGTCACCAAGAGCAAGTTCGACAACATCTACGGCTGCCGCCACTCGGTGATCGACGGCCTCAACCGCGCCACCGACGTGATGCTGGCCGGCAAGGTGGCAGTGGTCTGTGGTTACGGCGAGGTCGGCAAGGGCTGCGCCCAGGCGCTGCGCGGCCAGGGGGCGCGGGTGGTGGTGACCGAGATCGACCCCATCTGCGCCCTGCAGGCGGCGATGGAGGGGTTCGAGGTGACCACGGTCGAGGACGTGGTGGCGACGGCCGACGTCTTCATCACCGCCACCGGCAACCGCGACGTCATCACCGCCGAGCACATGACGCGAATGAAGGACAAGGCGATCGTCGGCAACATCGGCCACTTCGACAACGAGATCGACATCGCCGGGCTCACCCGCGTGCCAGGGATCCGCCGGGTGAACATCAAGCCGCAGTACGACGAGTGGGTATTTCCCGACGGCCACAGCGTGCTGGTGCTGGCCGAGGGACGGCTGCTCAACCTGGGATGCGCCACCGGCCACCCCAGCTTCGTCATGTCGGCGTCGTTCACCAACCAGGTGCTGGCGCAGCTCGAGCTGGTGGCCAAAGCCGGCAAGTACGAGAACAAGGTCTACGTGCTGCCCAAGAAGCTCGACGAGGAGGTGGCGCGGCTGCACCTCGACAAGCTGGCCGTCAAGCTGACCCGGATGAGCGACAAGCAGGCGCGGTACGTCGGCCTGCCGCTCGAGGGACCGTACAAGCCCGACCACTACCGCTATTGAGCAGGCAGTTGCAGCTGTTCGGCGCCCTGGCCTCGGTGCGGGACGCGGTGCGCCGCCGTCGCGCGGCGAGGCCGCGGTCCCGCCCGGCGGCGCCGGCTTCCGGCCCGTCTGCGCCCCGTGCTGCCGACGTCGACCCCCGGCTGCGGTGGGGCGCGGGAGTGGGCGGGCGGGTCTCGGAGCGCCAGGCCTCGCGCCTGCTCCACCGGCTCGACGCCCTCCTCGACGGCGAGCTCGCGCGGCTGACGCTGACCGACAACCGCAGCAGCTTCCTCCACGCCCGGCGCGACCACGGCGGCGGTCTGCAGCTGCGGCTGCACTGGGTGTTCGCGGGTACCGAGCCGGCGGTCCTGCGGGCGGTCGCGGACTTCGCCGCGGGCGCGTTGCCGCCGGCGCGGCGGCGGGAGACCCTCGCTACGCTGCGCGCCGCCTTCGACCGCCGGCCGCGGGACGGCCGCAGCGCGCGCCCGGCGCCGCGGCGGCACTTGGTGCCCGCCGGCCGCGCTCACGACCTGGCGGCGATCACCGAGACCTTGAACCGCCGCCACTTCGCCGACGCGCTGCGGGTGGCGATCACCTGGGGCGCCTGGCCGGCGCGCCGGCGGCGCGGCGCCCGCCGTACCATCCGCCTCGGCAGCTTCGTCGCCGACCAGGCGCTGATCCGCATCCACCCGGCGCTCGACCAGCGCTGGGTGCCGCGACAGGTGGTGGAATCCGTCGTCCACCACGAGATGCTCCATGCGGCGCTGCCCGCCACCGCGGCGCGCAACGGCCGCCGCGCGCTGCACCCGCCGGAGTTCCGGCGGCGGGAGCGGGAGTTCCCCGGCCACGCCGAGGCGGAGGCGTGGATCCGCGCGCACCTCCCCCGGCTGCTGCGCTCACGACCCCCGCGGCGCCGCAGCTAGCTGTCACAGGCGCTAGTCGGCGCCGCTCTGCCAGCGGAAGAAGAGACCCGCCGCCAGCCCGCCCAGCAAGGGCGCCAGCAGGTAGACCCACAGGTGCTGCCACCCACCGGCCCCGGCCAGGGCGTGCACGACGGTCGGCCCCAGCCCGACGGCGGGATTGAAGGCCGCCCCCGAGATCGGCCCCACCGCCCAGGCTCCGGCCAGCACCGTGAAGCCGATGGCCAGGCCGTAGTAGGAGTTGCCCTCGGTGCCGCGGGCGGTGGCGGTGTTCAGCACCACCAGCGCGAGGGCGAAGGTGTAGAGCAGCTCGGCGGTGACCATGCCGCCCACCCCCACCTCCGGCCCGGGGGCGGGGGCGAAGGTGGCGCCGGCGACCGCCTGCACCACCCACGCCGCCAACAGCGCCCCCAGCGCCTGCGCCGCCATGTACGGCAGCACGTCGCCCACCGGCGTCCTGCCGCGCAGCCAGACGGCGAGGGTCACCGCGGGGTTGTAGTGCCCCCCGGAGATGGGGCCGCCCATGTAGACCATCACCATCAGGATGGAGCCGATGGCCAGGGGGGCCAGCGCCGTACCCTGTACGGCCGTGAAACCGATGGTGAGGACGAGGAAGAAGGTGCCGATCAGCTCGATCGCGTAGCGTCGCATGGTCCCTCCCTTGCCGGCGAGCGGAGGCACCGCGCCGAATGCGTGGGCTCGATGGGCGGCATCCTAACCCGCCGCGAGGGTCGATCCCGAGCCGCGGCGGGCAGGCCGGGGCGCAGGCGGTCAGTCGAGCGCCAGGAAGCTGGCGAAGCCCCAGGCCAGCGCGTCGGGGCCGCACAGCAGCAGCAGGGGCTCCTGCCGTGGGTCCACCACCACGCGTAGCGGCCGCTGTAACGTCACCGCGCTGCGCAGGCTGCCGAGAGCGGCTCCGGGGTCGCGGCGCGCGTCGACCTCGTCCACCCGTTGCAGGCGACCAGCCCCGAGGGCGGCGCACTCCTCCCCCGCCCCTTCGTCACCCGGCAGCGCCGAGCCGCAAGCGCAGCGCACCAGGCTGAGGCGCAGCAGGCCTCCCAGGGCGTCGCCGGGGGGGGCGGTGCTCTCGGGCGGCACCAGCGCCGCTGGGACGCCCGCGTGCCGCAGCCAGTGGGCGAGGAAACGGTCGAGCCCGTGGGGGAGGCCGCGCCGGATCAGGGACTGCAACGCGTGGACCGCGTCGCGGTCGCCGCCGAGCTTGTCCAGCCAGCCCAGGAACACCCCGGTCCCGTACTCTCCACTGGTGGCGCGCGCCTCGGCGAACATCTCGCGGAAGAGCAGCGACAGCCCGTCGACGCCCGGGTGGGCCCGCTCGACCACGCGGTCGGCGACGAACAGCAGCACCGGCCCGCAGCTGTAGACGGCATCCCAGCCGCGACTGGCGGGAGCCGCCAGCAGCGCCTCGGGCCCCAGGTCCACCAGGCACTGGTTGGCCTTGGCGATCACCCACGCCTGCGGTCCGCCCGGCGGGCGGAATCCGAACCGCAGCCCCGCGTCGAAGGCGAAGAGCTCGGCGGCCGCCTCCGACAGCCACTCCGACTCGTCGTCGTACCGCAGCAGCTGCCCGTCCCACAGGTGGAAGACTTCGTGCGCCAGATGGTGGAACCAGAAGCGGCGGGTCTCCTCGTCGTCGCTGGACCACCCCGCCCCCTCGACGGCTACCTGGACGAGACCGTCGAGGGTGCCGCCGGAGAAGGAGGTGCCGCTGTCGCCCCGCGCACCGGCCGACAGCAGGACCAGCGGCCGGTAGGGGAGCTCGACGCCGGTCACCGCGGCGTAGTGGTCGAACAGCACCGGCAGGCGGGCGCCCACGTCCCGCGCCAGCCACTCCGGCAGGGCGGGGTCCAGCAGCAGCACCGCCCGGTCGGTTTCCTGCGCCGCCAGGGTGCCGAAGTAGACGTAGATGTCGGCGCCGCGCTCGTCGTCCGGCGGCGGTTCCCACGCCAGCTCGCCGCGCCCTTCGCGGTCGACCACCCGCACGCGCCTGTCCGGCTCGGTGACGAAGCGCCATCGGTGGTGCGGCGCGGCGACGGCCTCGGCGCCATCGCCCCCGGCGCCTGGCGCGGCCTCGCACTCGTCGAGCGGCCGCACCCGCAGATGTCCGGTGTAGAGCAAACGCCCGCCGTCAGCGAAAGGGACGTTGACCTCGTAGTCCTTGTGCCGCGGCCGGAAGTCGGTACGGAAGGCGACGGCGAACGAGCGCGTCGGCCGTTCGAAGCAGAGCCGCTCCCGGTCGCCCTCGACCACCCAGCGCGGCTCGCCGGCCACCGCCGTCGCCCCCCACGCCAGGGCGCGGAAGGCGCCCCGGGCGCGGACGAACTCGACGCCATGGGCGGCCGAGGGGAGCCGGTAGAAGGCCCTCCAGGTGTCGGCGGCCGGATCTTCCCGCACCTCGACCTGCACCACGGGTGGAGACCCGAGGCCGAGCAGGGGCAGCGCGGCCGCCGCCGGCGCGAGAGCAGCGAGCAGCAGCGCTGCGCAGCAGGCCAGGGGGCGGGCGACGGCGAGGAGTGACGTCGGTGGCGTGGGCATCGCGCGATTCTAGTGGTAGCGTCCGCCGGTGGCCGACGAGACGCCGGCGCCGCCACCCGTCCCCGAAGGCGCGCTGCACGTGGTGGCCGCCGCCGTCGTCGCCGCCGGCCGCTGCCTCGCCACCCGGCGCAGCCCGACCATGGCGCTGGCGGGCAAGTGGGAGCTGCCCGGAGGCAAGGTCGAGGCCGGGGAGGAGCCACGGCAGGCGTTGCGACGCGAGGTCGCCGAGGAGCTGGGGGTCGAGATCGCCGTCGGCCGTTTCCTGGGCCGCGGGCTGGCCGACGCCGCCGGCCGTGCGATCTGCCTCGACGTCTACGTCGCCAGCCTCTCCGCCGGCGCCCCGCGACTGCGCGAGCACGACGCCTGGGGTTGGTTCGGCGCCGCCGAGCTCGCCGCCCTCGACTGGGCGGCGGCCGACCGGCCGGTGCTGCCGGCCATCGTCGAGCTGCTGCTATGACCTACCCCCCACCCACCTCGATCCACAGCGCCCGCAGCGCCAGCCGCACGTCCTCGAGGAAGAGCAGCACCGACAGCAGCAACAGGCCGACGCCCGAGATCAGGGCGATCGGCGAGATCGCCATCTGCAGCAGGGGGATGAACGGCTCGCCGGCCTCGGGTGGCATCGGGATGCACCCCTAACCCGCGATGTCGAGCCAGCGGAACCAGATCGGGTGGTTCTCCTTGTACCACTCGAGGACCTGGCGGATCAGCCGCTGCTTGTCCGGCGGCAGCACTTCGGGCTCGATCCTGTCGAAGCGCACCCGGACCCCCCCCTCCCCGAAGTGCTCCAGCGCCTCCGAGGCGAGGGTCTGCAGCTCGTTGCGGATGCGCCCCGAGTCGGAGATCTTGACCGGGCGCGACCGCCAGTCCTCGCCGGCGTAGAAGCGGTCGAGCAGCGGCAGGAAGACCAGGCGGCTCTCCGCCAGCGGCTCCATCAGCCGCAGGGTGAGGCAGGACTCGGTGACCCGCTGCTTGGTGGCGGCGCGCACCGTCACCCGCCAGCGGTCGGGCCCCGCCTCCTCGACCCCGGGGCAGCCGCTGTAGGGGTCTGGGAGCATGTACCCGGCAACCGCCAGCACACGCCACTGCTTGGCGGGGAAGAAGTCGTCGACCGACAGGATCGGCAGCTCCACCGGCAGCCCCGCCCGGCGCGCCTCGACGATCGAGCGCCGGTAACCCGCCACCAGCTCCGGCCGATAAGCCTCGCCCAGCGCTTCGGCGAGCGCCTCGTCGAATCCCGGGGATTCGGGATCGAGCGCCATCACCTCCCGCTCGCGGTCGTGCGGCGCCGCGAACCGCGACGAGAACAGGCACATCGCGGTGTGGGTGCCGAGGATCGGGTCGAGGCTGGCCCCCTGGATCGCCTCGGCGGAGGCGGCGTAACCGTCGCACAGGAACAGGTGGCGGTCGCCCCTGTCGTCGGTGAACGGACCGACTCGGCTCATCGGCGCGTAGGTACCCGACTCGGTGAAGGCGGGGCCGCCGCCGGGCACCGGCCAGCCGTCCTCGACGACGTGGGCACCGAGCTGGCGCCACTCCTCCCACAGCCGCCCCAGCCGCTCCTGCCGCGAGGCGCCGCCCAATGTCCAGACGT
The DNA here is from genome assembly GCA_035546355.1 of Thermoanaerobaculia bacterium. Taxonomy (GTDB): domain Bacteria; phylum Acidobacteriota; class Thermoanaerobaculia; order Multivoradales; family JAIOJS01; genus DATKEH01. The sequence goes on along the minus strand of DATKEH010000165.1, from coordinate 4,748 downwards.
GGACACGCTCGCGCGGCACGTCCGGGTAGACCTCGGCGAGGGCTTCCAACACCAGGCTCCGCGGCGTGCGGTAGGAGAGCAGCAACGAGCGCCGCGCCGCGCGCTCCACCACCTCGCGCGGCAGCACCAGGGTGCCGACGTACCCCTCGTAGGGGGCGACCACCGCCAGCGGCTGGTCGAACAGGTGCAGGATGGTCATCGGGCCGCTCGGACTGCCCTTGGCGAACCGCGAGGTGTTCTCCAGGGTGTCGATGGCCGCCCCCCAGACGGTCAGCCCGCGCTCCTGCACCTCGCCCCAGAAACCGTCCCAGCCGTACTCCGGGTCGTTGATCAGCCGGTGCACCCGGCGGTCGAGGAAGCGCGCCACCTGCGGCCGGGCGTAGACCCGCCCGAAGCCGAGCAGCGGGTTGGAGCCCATCTCCGGCGTCTCCCCCGCCTTGGGCATCAAGCCCTCCCCCAGCGAGACCAGGATCGCGTGCCCCTCGGGCAGGTTGCGCGACAGGTACCACAACGCCTCGGACAGGGCGTAGGCAGAGACCGCGTCGGCGTCCTTCTTGACCCGGTTGATGCCCGCCTTGTCCTGCCCCCGCCCTTCGCCGTAGCGCCCGAACAGGCGGGTCCCCAGCGCCGTGACGGCCGCGGCCACCACCATCGCCCGCTCCAGCGCCGGGCCGACGAACGAAGGCGAGCCGTTCTCGCCATCTCCGACCAGCACGCGGTGGTCGACGTCGTCCAGCCACAGGTGGAAGCGCCCGAGGATGGGCCGCGTGTCGTAGGCCCACTGGGCGATGCGGTCGCGGCGCTTGACGTCCATGGGGGTCGATCTTAAGGCAGAGCGAGGATATCGACCGCCGCTCCTGCGGCGGTGCTCCACGACTCGCGTGTAGCGCCGGCCTCGCACCTCCTCACCGCGACGCGAACCTGGTATCCTGAGGCGGCGCGGGGCGGAATTTTCGGGCTGCCGGCCCTCCTTGAAGCGACAGGAGGGGGCGTACCCGTTCGCAGGCCCCGTCCGTCAACGTCTGCCACGAGGAGGCTGGCCATCAAGAAAGAACCCGAAGTCCAGAAGGAAGAGGCGATCGAGCTCGACGGCGAGGTCGTCCAGGTCCTGGGCAACTCGAACTTCCGCGTCAAGCTCACCGAGGATCACTCCGTGCTGGCGCGGATCGCCGGCCGCATGCGCCGCGCCCGGATTCGCGTCATGACCGGCGACAAGGTGAAGGTCGAGCTCTCGCCCTACGACCTCGAGCGCGGCCGGATCGTCTGGCGCTATCGTTAGCGCCGGGCCGTTCCCCCGCCCGCCCGATCCGCCCCTCACGCGCCGCCTCCCACACCCTCATCGGCCCCTCGACCCGCCGCCAGACCGGCGCCGACCGGGCAGGGGGAGGCCGCGCTTCGGCCCGTGCGGCTCGGGGCAGCGCCGCGCCGGCTCGGCCGAAGGCTCAGCCTTCCCGGTTCAGCACCAGCCGTACCGGGACCCCCCGCCGCAACTCCCAGCGCGCCGCCAGGTCGTCGTCGCGCAGGGACACCTCGAGCGTTCCCAGCGATCCGACGAGGACGCCCGGCTCGTCGTCGGGCAGCTCGGCGTAGTGGGTGACCCAGCGGCTTACCCGGTGCCCGCCCACCTGCAGCTCGCAAGCGCCTCGCTCCCCTTGCCCCACCCACTCCGCCGGTAGGTCGGTGATCAGGTTGCCGAAGCGGTCGACCCGAGCGATGCGCCCGAGCAGTACCTCCCCGTCCCGCTGCCGCTCGCGCCGCGGCGGCGGCACGGCGAGCGGCACCGGGTCGTCGATGGGCGGCCCCAGCGCCGCGGGATGGTCGCCGCGCAGCAGCGCCGCCGCCACCGGGGCGAAGCGGTCGCGGCCATGGAAGGTGGCGCCCGGCCCGGGCAGGAAGAGGTCCTGCCGCGTCACCGCGTGCAGGACGGCTCCTGGACCCTCGGCCGCCTCCCCCCGACGCAGCACCGGCGCCAACAGCCCGTTGTCGGGGGCGACGAACCGCTGCCCGCCGGCCTCCGCCGCCAGGATGCGCCGCCCGCTGCCGACGCCGGGATCGACCACCGCCAGGTGGACGGTGCCGCGTGGGAAGGTGGGGGCGGCCGCCGCCAGCAGCTCCGCCGCCCCTTCGACGTCGCCGGGCGCCAAGTCGTGGCCGAGGTCGACGAGCTGCGTGCCCGGGGCGAGCCGCAGGACCGTGCCCTTCACCGCCCCGACGTAGTAGTCGCGGGTGCCGAAGTCGGTCAGCAGCGTCAGCAGGCGCATCGCGGTCGACGAGAAAAGCCGGGAAATCCTACCCCCGTCGGTCGATCCCGCGGGGCGGCGCGGCACCCCCACCCGACAGCGACCCGGGTGTGCAGACGCCCGGCGCTCCTTGCAGGCCGCCCTCTGCGGCTACCCGGCGAGCGGGTGCGAAGGCGCACCCGCGCTACTATCCCCCGTGCACGGGGTCCTCCCGGGCCCGGCCGCCTCCCCGCGGCCGGCGAATCCTCGAGAAGGGGCGCGCGGCATGGTGCATCGAGATCCACTCAGCTCACTCAACTGGTATACCGACCTCGCCGAGGACACGGACCCCGACGAGACCCAGGAGTGGGTCGAGGCGTTCGACGACGTGGTCGAAGCTCACGGCACCGAACGGGCCGAGCTGCTGCTCAAGAAGCTCCTCGAGCGCGGCTATCACCAGGGGGCGCGGCTGCCCTTCACCGCCAATACGCCGTACATCAACACCATTCCGCGGTCCGAGCAGCCGAAGTTCCCCGGCGACCGCAAGATCGAGCGGCGCGTCAAGAGCATCCTGCGCTGGAACGCCATGGCGATGGTGGTGCGGGCGAACAAGTACTTCGAGGGGATCGGCGGCCACATCTCGACCTACGCCTCGGCCGCCACCCTGCTCGAGGTGGGTTTCAACCACTTCTTTCGCGGCCGCGGCGAGGGGTTCGACGGCGACCTCGTCTATTTCCAGGGGCACGCCTCGCCCGGCGTCTACGCCCGCGCCTACCTGGAGGGGCGCCTGAGCGAGCAGCAGCTGGCCAACTTCCGTCGCGAGCTTGAGCCCGAGGGCGGGCTCTCCTCCTACCCCCACCCCTGGCTGATGCCCGACCTGTGGGAGTTCCCCACCGTGTCCATGGGGCTGGGGCCGATCTCGTCGATCTACCAGGCGCGGTTCAACCGCTACCTGCAGCACCGCGGCCTCGCCGACACCTCGGGGCGTCACGTCTGGTGTTTCGTCGGCGACGGCGAGACCGACGAGCCGGAGTCGCTGGGCGCCATCACCCTGGCGGCCCGCGAGCGGCTCGACAACCTGATCTGGGTGGTCAACTGCAACCTGCAACGCCTCGACGGGCCGGTGCGCGGCAACGGCAAGATCATCCAGGAGCTGGAGACGATCTTTCGCGGCGCCGGCTGGAACGTCATCAAGGTGGTGTGGGGCGATGACTGGGATCCGTTGCTCGAGGCCGACACCTCGGGGCTGCTGGTCAAGCGGATGAACGAGGTGGTGGACGGGCAGTACCAGAAGTACAGCGTCGAGTCGGGTGAGTACATCCGCAGCGATTTCTTCGGCAAGTACCCGGAGCTGCTGGAGCTGGTCGAGGGGTACTCCGACGAGCAGCTGCAGAAGCTGCGGCGCGGCGGCCACGACCCGGCGAAGGTCTACGCCGCCTACCGATCCGCCGTCGACACCGAGGGCTGCCCCACCGTCATCCTGGCCAAGACGATCAAGGGGTACGGGCTGGGTGAGGCGGGCGAGGGGCGCAACGTCACCCACCAGCAGAAGAAGCTCAACGAGCAGGAGATGCGCTCCTTCCGCGACCGCTTCGAGATCCCCATCTCCGACGAGGAGCTGCCGCAGATGCCCTTCTATCGCCCGCCCGAGGAGAGCGAGGAGATCCAGTACCTCGAGGAGCGGCGACACGCCCTCGGCGGCTACGTGCCGTCACGCCGGGTGAGCGTCGAGGTGCTGCCGATGCCGGCGGCGGACTACTTCGCCGAGTTCTTCCAGGAGGTCGACCGCGACGTGTCGACGACGATGGTCTTCGTGCAGATGCTGCGCAAGCTGCTCAAGCACCCGAACCTCGGCGAGCGGGTAGTGCCGATCGTCCCCGACGAGGCGCGCACCTTCGGCATGGAGGCCCTGTTCCGCGGCTACGGCATCTATTCGAGCCGCGGCCAGCTGTACGAGCCGGTGGACGCCCAGATGCTGCTCTCCTACCACGAGGCCAAGGACGGGCAGATCCTCGAGGAGGGGATCACCGAGGCGGGCTCGATGGCGTCGTTCACCGCCGCCGGCACCTCCTACGCCACCCATGGCCTGGACATGATCCCGTTCTTCATCTTCTACTCGATGTTCGGCTTCCAGCGCATCGGCGACCTGATCTGGGCCTTCGGCGACCAGCGCGGCCGCGGCTTCCTGCTCGGCGCCACCTCCGGCCGCACGACGCTCAACGGCGAGGGCCTGCAACACGAGGACGGCCACAGCCACGTGCTGGCCAGCACGGTCCCCAACTGCCTGGCCTACGACCCCGCCTTCCACTACGAGATCGCGCTGATCATCCGCGACGGCCTGCGGCGCATGTACGAGCAGCGGCAGGACGTCTTCTACTACATGACCCTGCACAACGAGAACTACCCGATGCCGGCCAAGCCGGAGGGCGTCGAGGAGGGGGTGGTGAAGGGCCTCTACAAGCTGCGCCCGGCCCCCGGCGAGGGGGAGCGGCCGCGGGCGCACCTGTTCGGCTCCGGGTCGCTGCTGCG
>DATKEH010000164.1:0-5771 GCA_035546355.1 Thermoanaerobaculia bacterium | reverse complement strand
CGCCAGCCGCGAGGGGAGGGCGTAGCTGACGATGTGCACCTCGTCGCCCGAGCCGGCGAGCGCCATGGCGAGCTCGGTGGCGACGACCCCGGAGCCCCCGTAGGTGGGATAGCAGGAGATGCCGAGGATCATGGGGTGGCCCTCATTCTCCGACCCCGGTGTCCGGGAAAAGTCCCTATGTTGAAACCGTCGTCCATCCGATGGCCGTCCTTCTTCCGCCCACCTGGCGTGTCACTTTCACCAGGGGCAATCCCCCGCACCGTCTCGGAGCCTAGCGCGTCGCACCGACCACCCCCGCTGTGCCCGGCCGTTCACAGCCGACATAGGCTTCGCCCCGCACGGCCAAGACGAAGGTGGGGCCTCGCCACGCCCTTGGATCGGCGCCCTGCATGCTCCGGGCCGGGTCCACGCCGTAATCCCTGCGTGCCCGGTCTCCCCGCGCTCGCCCCGTGCCGCTCGGCGCAGCCAGCAGGCTGGAGGGCGCGGGAGCGGCCGCGGCAGCGATGCCGGCGGGGGCCTCCCGGCGAGCGCTCGTGCAGGGCCGCGGCAGCCAGCGGCCGACCCGGCGCGAAGCCGGGCGGAGGCGCCGGCGAGGCCTTGCGGGGCCACTCCTGCCGCCACCGCCTCGCGCCGCGAGCCCGCAAGGCCGCTCCTGCACACCCCCATCCCGGCGCCGTCCCCCGCCGGGGTCGCTGCCGCGGCCGGGCTCGCGACCGGCCGGGCGACCAGCCCCCCTCACCGCAGCCCCCGCGGCAGCAGCAGCATCGGGTCGGCGACGACCAGGGGCAGCGAGCTCCAGAAGGGCTCGGCGTAGTCTACCCCGAGCAGCAGCCCGAAGTGGCTGGCGCGCCCGGCGAGCGCGGAGCGGAACTGCGGCGAGCCGATCTTGGTCGCCGGCCCGGAGGGCTCCCGCCCCGGCTGGTGCAGCTGACTCTGGTACGCCTCCAGCGCCGCCTCCTTGACCTCCCAGACGCTGGAGACGTCGACCAGGAACGAGGGCGGGAAGGGGTCGTGCTGCATGAAGGAGAACAGCGCCGCCGGGCGGTGCGGTTCGCCGGCTCCGCGGCGGCGCAGCCCGGCGTAGAAACAGGCGTCGCGCACCAGCCGGTGGGCGCGGCCATGGTCGGGATGGCGGTCGGCCGGCGCCGGCGCCAGCACCAGCTCGGGGCGCAGGCGCCGCAGCTCGGCGATCACCGCCTCCTCCTCGGCGGCGCCGGTGCGCAGCCCACCGTCGCCGCAGTCGAGGATCACCATCTCCGCCGCTCCCAGCACCTCGGCGGCGCGCTGCGCCTCGCGCCGGCGCTGCTCTTCGCTGCCGCGAGTCCCCATCTCGCCGCGGGTCAGGTGCAGCAGGCCGACCCGCCGCCCCTGGTGGGCGAGCAGCGCCAGGGTGCCGCCGCAGCCGAGCTCCACGTCGTCGGGATGGGCGCCGATGGCGAGGACGTCCAACGGCTCCACGCTCAGTCCTCCGGCGGCGCGATGAGCTGCAGGGTTCCCGGGGTCAGGTCGAGCGCCTCCCACAGCCGCTCGATCATCCCCTCGCCGTAGCGGCCGCGGAAGTGGGCGCTGGCGAGCACCCGCTCGTGCGGCACTCCGCCGGGGGCGCAGTACTCGCGCAGGGTGTCGAGGCGCCGGTGGCGCACCTCGTCGCGGTGGGCGGCGGCGCGGGTCACCCGCTCCTCGAAGCGCTCGAGGGCGGTGCGGACGTGGTCGCGGGTCTTCTCCCAGGGCCGCTCGAGATTGGGGTCGAGCTCCAGGGCGGCCGACCGCAGGGTCGCCAGCGCCTCCTCGACGCGGTCGCGGGGCTCCGCCACCAGCGCCGCCCCCTCGCCGTGGGCGAGCCGGCGATCCACCGCGTCGGCGCTGGCGAACAGCACCTGCGGCGGCAACCCCAGCTCGTCGAGCACCGCCAGGTGGCGCCGCTCCACCACCAGGGCCTGCGGCCGCAGCGTCACCCAGGGCGGCGCCACCTGCAGAGGGTCGTACAGGGCCGCCGCCTGGGCCATGTAGGACAGCTCGCCGGGTCCGAGGATGGAGAGGGAGGTCCCCAGCACGGCGTCCTGCACTACCGGTCGCGACAGCACGTTGGGGGAGAGGGCCGCGGGGTTGTCGGCAGCGGCGGCGAGCAGCTCCGCCAGCGGTCGCGCACCCTCGGCCCCGCCGCGCAGCGAGAAGCGGCCGCCCCCCTCCCACAGCACCCGCCGCCGCTCGCCGCCGGCGAGCAGGAAGAGCGGCGCCGCGCCTGGCTGCGGGGCGACCTGCAGGGGGTGGCCGCGCCCCTCCAGCCGCCGGTCGGCCGCCGCCAGCGCCGCCGCCACCGCTTCGCGCTCCTCGACCAGTCGCCGCAACCAGGGCGCCTCGGCGGCCTTGAGCTCGGGCAGCATGGCGTCGAGCAGCAGCGGGCAGCGGTCGCCGAGCAGCTCCACCGCCAGGCGGCAGAACGCCTCGCCGAAACGGTGCTGCGGGCGGTAGCACTGCCGCAGCCGCTCGACCCAGCCGGAGTAGGGCTGGTAGGGGAAGAGCGCGGCGAGCTCGGCGAGCACCTCGTCGACGCCGGGGCCGAGGGTGCGCATCCCCACCGGCGTCAGCGGCAGTGGGTCCTCGCCCAGGGACAGCCGGTGCAGCCCGTCGTTGGCCCACACCGCGGCCCGCGCGACCTCCCCGAAGTCGTGGTCCTCGGTGGCCACCCAGAACACCGCTACCGCCGGCTGGCCGGCGGCGCCGAGCCGCTCGGCCCAGCGCGCGGCGGCGATCAGCTTGAGCAGGGTGTAGAGCGGCCCCCCCAGCAGGCCCGGCTGCTGCCCGGCCACCACCACCCGGGTCGCCGGATCGGCCAACCGCCGGCCGAGCGCAGCGGCGCCCGGGTGGCCGTACGAGACGTTGGCGCGCTCGAGCCCGGCGACGAGGGCCCGGCGATCGACCACCGGCCACGGCCCGCTGGGCGTCTCGCCGGGCGGCAGCCAGCGCAGCGGCGCCAGCAGCTCCAGCTCGCTTCCCGCGAGCCATGCGCGCACCAGCTCCGGCAGGCCCGGCGCCGGCGCGGCGCCTTCAGGCGACCTTGTGGCCGACGAGGATGAGGCGTTCACTGTCACGATCGTAGGGCTCCCCCGCAAAGCTGCCGAACAGGTGCGTCACCTCGAGCCCCGCCCAGCGCAGCCCGATCGTAACCTCGTCGGCGGTGTAGACGCGGACGCTCTCGAGGAAGGTGCGGGGCTCGCGCCCCGTCTCGCAGACCCGGATCCGCTTGTTGATGCGCCGGGCCCGCTCGTCCCACCCGCGATAGATCTCGACCCTTCGCCCGCCCGGCTCCTCGCGCAGCTCGTACTCTTTCAGCTTCGCCAGGGTGGCGTCCAGGTTCATCAGGTCGATGAGGAAGCCGCCGTGCGGCTCGAGCACGCGCACGATCTGCTCGAGCACGCGGAAGTTCTCCCGCTCGCTCTCGAAGTAGCCGAAGGAGGTGAAGACGTTGAGCACCCAGTCGAAGGCGGCGTCGGCAAAGGGGAGGCGTCGCATGTCGCCCGCGACCCGCGGCAGGCCGTCGCCGAGGGCGAGCAGGGTCAGTGACAGGTCGACGCCGAGGGCGCGGTAGCCGCGGGCGCGCAGCGCCGCGGTGTGCCGGCCGGCGCCGCAGGCGAGGTCGAGGACGGCGCGCGGCCGTCGGTCGCCGAACAGCTCCTCGAGAAAGGCGACGTGCCGCGCCGCCTCCCCCCGGTCGCGATGCGCGTACAGCTCCAGGTACTCTTCGCCGAACGATTCGCGATACCAGGCCATGGCGGTTGCCTTCGCGCGCCGGCGGCTAGGGCGCCGGCTCCCGGGTGGCGGCCTCGACGGCGCCCAGCAACTCCTCCGCCCCGTGGTGGCGCAGGCGAGTCAACACCAGGAACCAGGCGCCGAGCGACAGCACCAGGGCGAGGGGGAGCAGCCCCGCCAGCCAGGGGAAGAAGGGCCACAGCACGCCGGCGACGGCGGCGGCCGCGGCCGCCGCCAGCAACGCCGCTGCCGGCCGGTGCAGCCGCCAGATCTCCTCCTCCACCGCCACCTGCACGGTAGCGCCGTGCGGGTGCGGCGCCGCCTCGAGACGGCCGCGCAGCAGGCCATGGCGCAGGCCCGCCTGGACCGGCAGCTCGAAGGCCCCGGCGAGGCCCTGGCGCTGCCAGCTGCCGCCCCAGTGGGGGAGCTCGGCCTCGACGGCTGCCGCCGCCGCCTCCGGCGGCACCGGCAGCTCCCGGCGATGCGTGCGCAGGGGAGCGCTCATGCGGCGCGAACGGCCGCGGCCGCCTCCGCCTGCTCGAAGAACCGCGCGACGGCGCCGTAGAGCCCGGCGGCGTCGGGGAGCCCCTGGATCTGGCGCCGCAGCAAGTGCCCCTGGGGCAGGCCATGGCTGTAGACCCCGGTGAAGGTGCGCAGCTTGTGCAGCGCCTGGCCCGCCGGCTCGCGGTCGAGCACGGCGCGGAAGTGGCCGAGCACCAGGTCGCGCCGGTCGGCGAGCGTCGGCTCGCCCACCGCCCCTCCCGACAGGCGGGCGGCGACCTGGCGGAAGATCCAGGGGTTGCGGGTGGCGCCACGGCCGATCATCACCCCGTCGCAGCCCGTCTCGCGCAGCCGGCGCACGGCATCCTCGGGGGCGCGCACGTCGCCGTTGCCGAGCACCGGGATCGTCAGCGCCTCCTTGAGCCGCGCCACCGCCTCCCAACGGGCGGCGCCGCGGAACATCTGCCGCGCCGTCCGCGGGTGCAGGGTCACCCCGTCGACCCCCTCGTCCTGGCACAGGCGGCCGAGCTCCAGGTAGCCCTGCCGCCGCTCGTCCAGGCCGAGGCGGAACTTCACCGTCAGCGGCATCGACAGCTGCCGCCGCACCCGGCGGATCATCTCCCGGGCCAGCGGCAGGTCGCCCATCAACGCCGCGCCGGCGCACCCCTTGAGCACCTTGTTCGCCGGGCAGCCCATGTTGATGTCGCAGACGTCCGGGCGCAGACCCTCGACCACCCGCGCGGCCTCCTCCATGGCGGCGGCGTCGGCGCCGTAGATCTGGATGGCGAGCGGCCGCTCCTCCTCGGCGAAGTGGGTCAGGCGCGTCCAGCGCTCCTCGCCGTCGGCGAGGCCGCGGGCGGAGAGGAACTCCATCGACACGACGCCGGCGCCGCCGATACGCCGCACCAGCAGCCGGAAGTCGCGGTCGGTGATCCCGGCCATCGGCGCCAGCGCCAGGGGTGGGTCGACGGTCAGCGAGCCGAGGCGCAACACAGGCGGATTGTAACGGCCCTCCCGGCCACCGGGCTCCCCGGCACCCCCGGCTCCGGAGGGGGGCCTGCTCCCGGCCAGCGCTCCCCACCACCACCTCTCCTCGGGGGCTTCGCGGGACGGCCGCGGAATCCCTCCGCCCCCGACGCTGTTAGTATGGACGTAGCTCATTGAATGGGGGCGTTCTGGATTCGACGAGGAGCATGGCGGCGTGCCGGGTGGCGTGTCGAGGTCCGTCTCGTAAAACCGGAACCAAACACAACTGCCAACGACAACCTGGCACTTGCGGCTTAACTAGCTGCACGTCGCGGTGAGAGCGTGCTCGTCGCGCTCACCGTGGCGACGTGAAAAGCGAGCCGAAGAGCCCGGGGATACCTCGCACCGGGCTCGGGTCCCAAGCGGGGCTGGCCGCCGCGCCGGAGAGCCTTCCTCCAAAGCGCGATCGGCGAGATACCCAAAGAAGGCTACGCACGTAGGCACCCGCTCGACGCGCTCTTCGGACGTGGGTTCGACTCCCACCGCCTCCACCA
>DATKEH010000163.1:0-9323 GCA_035546355.1 Thermoanaerobaculia bacterium | reverse complement strand
AACGCGAACCATCGTGAACTCTGGCTTCGCGACCCCGATGGCTATGTGGTGGTCTTGGCCAGTTCGTATGGCGACCTTTGATCTTCGCCACTTGGTTGACCACCACGCCAACGCTCCGGACGATCGTGCAACCATTGTGGCTGGCCGTCTAACCCCTCGGCAGCGGACGCCACCCGAGTACTCGTAGCGGCCGATTTCGTGCGTGGGCTCACCAACTCACTTCGAGCGGCCATTACCGCCGGTGGCGCCGCTGAAGTCATCGACCTCCGGCAAAGCCGGAGGCTTGGAGGGTGAACCGCTCAAAGCGGATTGGTTCAAGGGCCGCGCCCCGTTGACGGAGGATCCGCCAGGGGGTACTGGGACTATCGGTCACCCTTCCAGCTCCGAGGTAGGCGCATGAGTATCCGGGTCGTCCAGCTGGGCTCCGACCGGCAACCAGGCGAGGGTCTGCGCATCGGCACGGTACGACGACCCCCGCGAGGGGTTCCGAAGGAGCGATTCTCGGTCGACAACTGGTACGACGTATGGCTGCCCCAGCTCGCTCCCTCTGCCGACCTCGTCAAGCAAGGTCAGGCCGCGGCCTCGGCTGCGGACTGGCAGGCCTTCGCGCGCAAGTACGCAGCACAGATGAAGGAGCCGGACAACGCCCGGCTCATCGCGCTGTTGGCGGAGCTGTCGCACCACACCGACTTCTCCGTCGGCTGTTACTGCGAGACCGAGGCCCACTGCCATCGTTCGGTGCTGCGCGAGCTCCTCGCTGAGCATGGCGCCAGCCTCGACTAACGGAGGGTCTCCCGAGCCGCGCGTGCGACGCACTGAGGGACAACTCCTCGTCGAGCTAGTGGGCTGGGGGCGGCCGGCCGCAATGGCGGGGAAACGCCTCGCTCCGGGTGGCTGGCAGCGCCGTGGCGGCAGGAAGCCCGATGGCCGCCAACAGGCGGGGGCGCAGGGCCGTCGAGGCCAGCTCTCCGCGCCAGGGGAGACGGCGGAAGGCGTGCAGGGAGAGGGCCGTGGCGGGCTCTCTGTCGAAGGAGGCCACCAGCCGAACCGAGCTGTCGGGCTCCGACGATCGCGGCTGTGGGTCGAATCTCGAGCCATGCACCTGGCGCACGAGCTGCGCCGCGGCGGCCCGCCACCCCTCCTCCACCCCCGGCCAGGTCGCGGCCTGGCGTCCGGCCTCCAACAGTAGCTCGGGGTTCTCCTCCCAGGCGACCGCCGCGGCCAGGCGCGGCTCGGCCAGCAAGGCACGCGCGCCTTCGTCCGCGGCCTCCTTCGCCTGCGGCTGCTCGAGCATGTGGAGCATCGGCGGCAGAGCCGCCAACGGGTCCAGGCTGCACGCCCGCTCGAGGGCGGCGGGCGCCCAGCCGGTCGCGGCCCTCTGCCCCAGGGCGCCGGCAGCCAGCCACAGGGCGGGGACCGCGGAGGCTGCTTCTGCCGCCCGCAGGGCCTCGGCGGCCGCCCTCTCCGCCCCCCGCTCCCGTGTCTCCAGCGCCAGACGCAACCGGTATAGCGGGAAGTCGGGGTCCAGCGACACGGCCCGCTCCAGCCAGGCTCGCGCCGGGTCCCGGTCTGCCGCTCGCGCGCGACCATACGCGTACCGCGCCGCCTCGAGCGGCGCCAGCAGCAGCATGGCGATCATCGCGTAGGCGACGGCCGGCACGGCGAGTCCCCTGCCCTGGCTCCGGTCGGGGTCGAGACCCACCATCGCCGCCCCGCCGGCGACGGCGAGCACCACCCACGGCGCCGTCGTCCCCAGGGTGACTCCGCCGCCGAGAACGACCAGCCCGCCGGCGATCCCTGCCCTGCCCGCTCGGCGCAGCGCCGCATGTTCGGCAGCGCCGGCCCCTTGCGGACGCAGCATCCGCCAGCCCAACCAGACCGCCGCCGCAGAGCCCAGCAGCCCCAGCTCGAACAGCGCCTGCAGCGGCAGGCTGTGGAGGTCGCCCACCACCTCTCCCGCCGGGTTCACTCCCGGCCGGGGGCGCCAATGGGCGGCGAGCCTCCACGGCGTAGCCCCCGGCCCGCCGCCGACGAGGGGACGTTCGAGCCAGCCCTCCCAGCCTGCTCGCCAGTAGGTCCTTCGCGCCAGCCACGACGCCAGCTCCCCCTCCCCCTCTCCCCCACCCAGCCAGGTCCACACACCGAGGGCGGCGCCCGCCGAGCCCCCCGCTGCCCACCTCCAGCGCCCGAGGCGCTGCCGCCAGAGCACCCAGCACGCCACCGCCAGTCCCCCCAGGCCGAGCAGCGAGCCGGTGGCCGCCACGGCCACGGTACCCGCGGCGCCCGCCGCCACGCGCAAACTGCGCCCGGCGCCCGCCCGCGCCGGCCCGCCGGCCGTCACTGCGAGGGGAAACAGCACCACCAACGCCACCGCCAGCAGCAGGTGATGCCCCAGGGGCCACGCCGCCGGACCGTCACCGCGACGGACCAGCTCGACCAGGCTGCCGGCGGCGAGCGCCAGGACGAGAACCGACAGCGCCCGGGTTCCCAGCGTCGCCGCCGCCGTCGTACGCCAGCAGGCGCCGACCCACCAGGGGACCGCCAGCAGCGCCGGAGCGAGCAGCAGCGGCACCAGGCCCGCGCGGGGTACGGGCGACGCCGACCAGCTGACCAGGAGGGCGAGCCACAGGGCGATGGCAGCGACCGCGGGCGTAGCGGTCGCCGTGCCGGCGCGCCACCCTACCCAGCGCAGCCGGCGACCGACTGCGACGGCGACCGCCAGCAGCGCGAGGTGGCCGACGACCGCCGCCGCACTCCCGGCGCCGTGGAAGAAGGTCCCCGACCAGAGCGTGAACAGGGCCAGGAGGGCCACCGGCAGCAGGCCGCCCAGCGCCGCGCCCTTCATCGACGGCGCGGGCGCCCGGTGGAACGAAGCGCGGGAATCATCGTGCAACGGTACCTCTCGTAGCGCGGTCGCCGCCGTGACCCGGCCGTCCGCCCCTGCGGTATCCTCTTACGAGAGGCGGGCGTCGCCCGCCTCTCGTCACCCATCCCTGCAGGAGACCCCCATCATGACCGTCACCATGCCGACGCGCGACACCAGCGAGCTGTTCGCCCAGCTCGAGCTCGAGACCGACAATCCCGGCGCCTTCGCCGGCGAATGGATCGACACCCGCGGGGAGCGGATCGAGTCCCTCGACCCGGCGACCGGTGAAGTGCTGGCCACCGTGCGGGGCGCGACCCGCGACGACTACGAGCGGGTGGTCGCCACCTCCGTCGAGGCCTTCCGCGAGTGGCAGACCTGGCCGGCGCCGCGGCGCGGGCAGGTGGTGCGCGACGTGGGCGACGAGCTGCGGCGGCTCAAGGAGCCCCTCGGGCGGCTGGTGACGCTGGAGATGGGGAAGATCCTCGCCGAGGGTCTCGGCGAGGTGCAGGAGATGGTCGACATGTGCGACCTGGCGGTCGGGATGTCGCGGCAGCTCTACGGGTTGTCGATGCACTCCGAGCGCCCCCAGCACCGGATGTTCGAGCAGTGGCACCCGCTGGGGGTCGTCGGCGTCATCACCGCATTCAACTTCCCGGTGGCGGTGTGGGCGTGGAACACCGCCGTGGCGGCGATCTGCGGCGACCCGGTGGTGTGGAAGCCGTCCAGCCAGACACCGCTGACGGCCGTCGCCGTCACCCGCATCGCGCAGCGCGTGTTGGCCGCGCACCAGGCGCCGCCGGTGTTCAACCTGGTGGTCGGCGGCCGCCGCGAGGTGGGGCAGCCGATGAGCGACGACCCGCGGCTGCCGCTGATCTCGGCCACCGGCTCGGTGCGCATGGGCCGGGAGATCGGCATGGCGGTGGCCAAGCGCATCGGCCGCTCGCTGCTCGAGCTCGGCGGCAACAACGGCATCGTGGTGATGGACGACGCCGACCTCGACCTCGCCCTGCGCGCCGTCCTGTTCGCCGCCGTGGGCACCGCCGGACAGCGCTGCACGACCACCCGCCGGCTCTTCCTGCAGCGGGGGATCGCCGAGGAGATGAAGCGGCGCCTGGTCCAGGCCTACGGCTCGATCACCATCGGCGACCCGCTGGACGCAGAGACCCTGATGGGGCCGCTGGTCAGCCGGCAGGCGGTCGCCGACATGCAACACGCCCTCGACACCATCCGCGAGCAGGGGGGCCGGGTGCTCTACGGCGGCGGCGTCCTGGAGCGCCCCGGCTTCTTCGTCGAGCCGACCCTGGTGGAGGCGACGCCGGACATGCCGATCACCTGCGAGGAGACCTTCGCGCCCATCCTCTACCTGTTCGAGTGCGACGACCTCGACGAGGCGATCGCCCGCCACAACGCCGTACCGCAAGGGCTGTCCTCGGCGATCTTCACGCTGAACATGCGTTCCGCCGAGCGCTTCCTCGCCGCCACCGGCAGCGACTGCGGCATCGCCAACGTCAACATCGGCACCTCGGGCGCCGAGATCGGCGGCGCCTTCGGCGGCGAGAAGGAGACCGGCGGCGGCCGCGAGGCCGGGTCGGACTCCTGGAAGATCTACATGCGGCGGCAGACCTGCACCGTCAACTGGGGCAGCGAGCTGCCGCTGGCGCAGGGCGTGCGGTTCGAGGTCTAGTCGGCGGAGGCCCCGCGTGACGCGACCCAGCCGCACGCACCGGCTGCGCACCCTCGTCGCTCGCTCTCCACTGCGGGCGGCCGGCGCCCTCCTGGTCGGGGCCTACCTCGCGATCCTCGCCACCCTGGCGGTGAAGGACGCCGCTGGGAGGCTGCACGACGCCGAGGACCGCTGGGGCGACGGGTTCCGCACCAGCCGGGCCCGCCTGTTGGGACGCTACGGCGAGGGGCTCGCCGAGGTCGAGTCTCTGATTCCGCGCGACGCCGCGTACCTGCTGTTGAACCGGGGCACCGACGGCGGCTTCATGCTGCTGCAAGGGGACCTGGCGCCCCGCCGGCCGCTGATTCTCCCCGACCAGAACCGCCGGCTCCCCACCGAGTGGCTCGAAGAGGGCGTGCCTCCGGAGGTGCCGCGCGACGTGATCCGGTTCGAGGGGCTCGACCGGCCGCCGCGGTATTTCCACCTCGACGAGGTCGTCCGGTGAGCCCGGCGACCGCGGTGACCATCCACGCCCTGTGGGTGGCCGCCCTGTTCTGGTTGGCCGGCAAGGCAGCGGTCGACCACGTCCCGGACCTGGCCCGGCGCTCCGCCTGGTCCCGGGCGGGCTGGAGCTGGCTGCTGGGGACCGCCGTGGTCGGCATCCTGCTCTACGCCCTCTCGCACTGGGCGGGAATGCCGCTGCGGCGCGGCTGGATCCTCGCCACCCTGTTGCCCTGCGCCGCCCTGGGAGCGGTCGGGGGCCTGCGCCGCGGACGACCGTCGGTTCCCGCAGGGCCGACCACCGGGCGTTCGCGGTGGCTACGCCGCGCCGCCGCCACAGTCGGGCTGACGGTCTGTCTCGCCCTGGTCGCCGAGGCCGCCACCACGCCGTTTCCAGGCTGGGACGCGCGGATGACCTGGGCGGCCCACGCCCGCTACGTGCACGCCGCCGGCACGGTCGACGCCCCGGTGCTGCAGGAGGACGCGTGGCTCGTCGCCCATCCCACCTACCCGCTGCTGCTCCCCCTCCTCCAGGTCGCCGCCATGGAGCTCTCCCCGCTCGACGACGAGCGGGTCGCGCACGTCCTCTACGTCCTGTTCTTCCCCGCCCTGCTGCTGGTGCTCCACGACGTCGCGGGGCGCCTGTCGGGCCCGGCGGCCGGCTCCGCGCTGGTGGTGGTGGCGGCCGCCCTGCCTGTCGCCACCTTCGAGGCCTCGACGGGAGCGATCAGCGGCTACAGCGACCTGCCGCTCGCCGCCTACTGGGGCGGCGGCCTGCTCCTGCTGGCGGCGGCGGCGCCCCAGGTCGCCACCGGCGCGGCCGCCGGGGTGCTCGGCGCCGCCACCCTGCTGAGCAAGCGCGAAGGAACCGTCCTCGCCGTGCTGCTGGTGGGCGCCGCGGCCCTTCGCTGGTGGCAGGCGGCGCGGACGCGAAGAGGGGGCGGCGCCGACGCGGCGCGCGGCACGGCCCTCACCTGCACCGCCCTGGTGGCCGTCGCCGCCGGGCTCTACGCCTCCTGGAGGCGCGGGATCGCCGCCCGCTTCCAGGAGGACTATCTCGACGTCCTGCGGCAAGGGGAGCTGGACGAGGCGCTCGGGCGCATCCCCGCCATCCTCGCAGAGGTCAGCCGCGCCACCACCTCCTGGGATTGGTGGTACGGCTTCTGGATCGCGGCCGCGCTGCTGCTGGTCGCCGGCTGGCGCGGCCTGGCGCGCCCCGAGGCGCTGGTCTTGCTGCCGCCACTAGCCGGCGCGGTCGCTGCCTACCTCGCCGCCTACGTCCTCAGCCCCTGGCGGGAGGCGGTGGTCGCCCAGGTGGAGGTGAGCTGGGGGCGGCTGCTGCTGCACCTCCTGGTGCCCACCATGGCGCTGCTCGCCATGGCCTGGGGGGGCCTCGGCCGCGCCGCGGCCGAGCCATGAGGCCCCTGCCCCTCCCCCCCTTCGGGGGGACAGGGGTCCAGAAGTGATGCGCTGACGAGGGCCCGAAAGGGTGTCGTGACTGTGGCGGATCGGGGGAACCAAGCGGCCCCAGCTCGCGCCGCAGGGGGACGCCGGCCGAGCCCACGACCAGCGCCCCCGCCTCGGCGCCGAGGCCCGGCGCCAGCACGGCGAACCCGTCCACCACGCCCGCGAAGTCCTCCTCTCGGGCGCGGCGTCGCAGCCGCTCGAACAGCCCCGGATCGTCGGCGAACACGTACAGCGCCCCGGGGTCGAGGTCGTAGGCGACCAGCCGGTCGTACAGCCGCTGCCGAGCCGCGCTCTCGCGCTCGGGATCGACACGGGCAAAGAAGCCGGTGTTGATGGCCATCCCGTGGGTGGCGGCGAACAGGGAGAGCGGCAGGTACCCGGGAGGCCGGTTGCTGGGCAGCACGTAGAGCAGGCGCTGGTACCGCGACCCCGCCACTTCCCAGAAGCCGGACTGCAGCGGGGAGACCCACGGCTCGGGCGCGGCGAGCCGCTGGCGGAACTTCGCGAACGCCGCCGCCGAGTCGACCACCTGGAGCGCGAGCGCCGCGGTGCAGGCCACCACCGCCGTGGTCGGCCGCAGATGCCGGAACAGCAGGCCGAGGATCGCCAGGTAGGCCAGGTAGACCACCGGCCAGAAGAGCCGGCCGGAGGAGCGCACGACCGACGCCACCCGCTCCACCCGGTAGGGCAGGGGGAGGGTCAGCACTTCGCGGGTGCCGAGGCCGACCCGGTGCGACAGGGCGATGGCGGTGAGCCCCGCGGCCAGCAGCAGCAGCGGCAGGGCGCGACGCCAGTCGACCCGTCGCAGCGCGCGCGGCCGGAGCATCGCGAGGGCGAGGCCGGCGAGCAGCAGCATCCCGAAACCGAGGAAGTTGAACCCTTCGTAGTCCCCTCCCGCCTGCGGCAGGTCCGGCAGCAGGCGCGACCACTCAGCGTCCGGGTCGATCGGCGACAGCAGGTTCATCCGATAGAAGCCGAACCCGCCGGCGCTCCCGCTGGGGACCATGAAGTACCCCGCCAACCACATCACCGCAGCGGTGCTGCCCAGGCAGAGGGCGAGCCCGAGCGCGAGCCGCCGCCAGCCGAGCTGGTCGGCGAGCCGCCGTTGACCCAGGTCGGCCAGCAGCACCGCGGCGCTCATCACCAGCAGGTAGGCGTGCACCAGTGAAGCCGCGGCGAGCAGCGTCATCCACCCCCCCGGCGAGAACCGCGGCCGGAAGTACAGCGCCAGGGCGGCGAGCAGAAGCCAGTGGCCGAGCAGCGGGTAGTGACCGTGCAGACGCCACAGCAACGGCGGCGCGACGACGAAGAAGGCCGCGCCGACGGCGAGCAGCCGCCAATCCCCGGTGAACCGAGCCAGCAGCGCCTGCGCGAACCAGGCCTGGAGGACGAAGCATGCGAGGAGCCACAGGCCCGTGTACTGGAACAACGGCGGCAGCAACGGCTCCATCACCTTGAACGGAAACGCGAACAGGGGCAGCGAGTCGGTGAACACGATCGAGCTGCCCATCTCCATGCCGAAGGCCGGGTTGGCGCCGAGGGGCAGCTGCAGCGGCGCGTCGCGGAAGAACTGCCAGCCTAGGAAGTGCTGGGCCGGGTCCCCCTCGAGCAGCCACTCGACGCTGGTGGGACAGATGGCGCCGCCGCCGCCGACGGCCAAGAAGACCATCACGCCGAGCAGCAGCGACGTGGCCGCCCGCCGCCAGTGGTCCGGTGCGCTCGGCGAAGACCCAACGATACCCTGCCTCATCCGGCTCTCTCTCTCCGGCCCGTTCCGGTCGCGTGTCGCCCCGGCCCCCTATCCCACCGCCCGGAGGCGGAGCAGCACCTCGTCGGCCGAGGCCGGCCGCGCCGCCCGCTCCTTGGCGAGAAGCTGCAGCACCAGCGCCTCCAGCCGCGGCGGCACGGCCGGCTGGATCTGCCGCGGCGGCGCCGGCTCGTGGGTGGACACGGCGCGCAGTACGTCGACGATGTTGCGCCCCACGAACGGCAGCCGCCCGGTGGCCATCTGGTAGAGCACGGCGCCAAGCGAGAAGAAGTCGCTGCGCGCGTCGATCGGCTGGCCGAGGAGCTGCTCGGGCGCCATGTAGGCGGCGGTGCCGAGGAGCGAGCCGATGGAGGTCTCGAAGGTGGGCGGGTGCTGGCGGTAGAGGTCGCAGTCCTCGAGGATCTTCGCCAGCCCGAAGTCGAGGATCTTGACCACCCCGTCGCCGGTGATCCTCACGTTGCTCGGCTTGAGGTCGCGGTGCACCACCCCCGCGGCGTGGGCGGCGACCAAGGCGGCGGCCATCTGGCGGGCGTAGCCGACGACGCGCGGCACCGGCAGGGGCTCGCCGGGCGCCAGCAGCGCCGCGAGATCCACGCCGGGCACCCACTCCAGGACCAGGTAGACGACGCGCCGGCGCCGGCGTGCGCCGGTAGCCTCGACCACCCCCTGCGCGAAGTCGTGAAAGGCGGCGATGTTGCGGTGGCGCAGGGTCATCGCGATGCGCGCCTCGCGGCGGAAGCGCGACAGCATCTGCGGGTCCTCGCGCCGCCCCTCGTCGAGCACCTTGACCGCCACTGCGACGCCGTTGCGGCTGTCCTCGGCGCGGAAGACCGCTCCCATCCCCCCCTCGCCGACCCGCTCGAGGAAGCGGTAGGGGCCGCAGGAGGTCCCGACCATGGCCGGCCTACCCGACGACGGGCAGCGGCGAGGCCAGGGCCCGGTTCTCGGGCGTCAGGGCGTGGCGGTAGCGCCGCGCCAGCTCGGCCGTGTCCTCGCGGCTGACGAACCGCTCGTAGAGGTTGGTGCGCTGGCGCGGGGTGTACCCCGCGGATTCGATC
>DATKEH010000162.1:0-6817 GCA_035546355.1 Thermoanaerobaculia bacterium | reverse complement strand
GTCTCGGCCGGCGTGGCGGCAGGGGGAGAAGCCGGCGGCGGCGCGACGCTCGGCGGCTCGGGCGGCGTTGCGGGCTCGGCCCGCACCGTCGCCCGCGGCCGCTGCCGCGGCGCCACTCCGAGGCCCGACAGCGTCTGGGTGAGGAGGTCGTCGACGTCGGCATCGGCGTCGGCCTTGCGCGCGCGGGCCCTGGCGGCGATGCCCTGGCCGGCCGCCGCCTTGGGGGTGGCGAGCACCCCCGAGAGGGACTGTTCCAGCCGCCTCTCGACCTCGGAGTCGACGGCGGCGGCGCGCGGCGGCGGCGCCGACGCCGCCACCTCCTCCTCCACCTCGGCGATCATGTCGCCGAAGAGCTCCTGCGACGTCAGCTGTGCTCCCGCCCGCGCGGCCGCCTCGGCGGCCAGCTGGGCGGCCAGTCGCTGCGACCGCCCCAGGCAGCTCCGCACCGCCGAGCGCAACGCCACCTCCTCGAAGGGCTTGCGTAGCACCTCGATGCCCGGCGGCGCCCCCGCCGTCTCGCCCACCATGGCGAGCACCGCGGGCGCTTCGCCGCGGCCGAGCGAAGCGAGCAGCGTGTCGGCGTCCGCCGCCTCGACGTCGATGAGCACCAGGTCGGGGGTGCCGGCGGCCAGCGCCTGGCCGACGGCCGCGGCGTCGGCGACGGCGTGGACCTGCCACCCCTCGGCGCCGAGGGCGTCGTGGATCCGCTCGACGGTGCGCTTGTCCTGCTCGTAGACGAGGATCGACGCCATCAGGAGCTCCCGGCTGAGTAAGCGTTCTTTTGTAGCACCCGACAGCATAGCAGTCAATTGTGAGAGGCGGTTCCGCCGGTGGCGGAGCCACGCGGGCGGCGGGGCGGATGCGAGCGCAGGGACCCGGGCGGTTCCGATACAATCTCCGCAGACGACCCGACCGACGTTCGGCATGCCGCTCGACCCTCCCCCCGACAGCACGGCGACTAGGAGCCTGCGCGGCAGAACCGCGTGGGTCGCGCGCCTTGCATCCAGCCCCAAGGCGCTCGCAACGCGACCGCGTGGTTCTGCCGCGCAGGCTCCCAACCCGCCGCGGCGCTGACCTGGTGCGCGTCCTCGGCCTCGACCCGGGCAGCCGCTTTACCGGCTACGGCTGCATCGAGCTGCGGGGCGGCGGGCGCTGCGCGCTGCTGGACCAGGGACGGATCTCCCTCCCCCCGGGCGCCTCGCTCGCCGGCCGCCTGGCGATCCTGACCACCGAGATCGAAGCACTCGTCGCTCGCCTGGCGCCCGAGGTGGCGGTGCTCGAGCAGCCCTTCTCGGGAGTCAACACCCGCTCGCTCATCGTGCTCGCCCAGGCCCGCGGCGCGCTGCTCGCGGCCCTCGCCCGCCACGGCCTGGCCATCGAGGAGTACTCTCCGGCGGAGGTCAAGAGCGCGGTGACCGGCAACGGGCGGGCGGGCAAGGAGCAGGTGGCGCGGATGGTGGCGCTGCTGCTCGGGGGCGGCGGAGCGCCGATCCCGCACGACGCCTCGGACGCCCTGGCGGTGGCGCTGTGCTACGCCGCGCGCCGGCCCCTGCTCCGCGCCGTGAGCCCTCTGAACGGTGCTAAGTAATTGATTTCATAAGCTGGAAGCCTTCTTGACCGGTCATTTTTCGGCATGCTAAGATGCGCGCTTGCCGTACCGGGCCGATACGGTAGTGCCCCCTCACCAGCCGCTGCGGCTCGGACTCCTCGAGCCGACTCCGATTTGACTTAGGATTGGGAACTCGGCTCTTCGTCGGCGAGTCCAACAGTTTCACAGGAGGTCAAGGTGGAAAACATCGGCGGAACCTTCATGCGGCTGATGAACGAAGGGGGGTGGGTCATGTGGGTCCTCCTCACCTTCTCGATCCTCGCGCTGGCCGTGATCTTCGAGCGCTGGTGGGTGCTGCACAAGGCCCGCATCAACGTCAACGAGTTCCTGGCCAAGATCCGCAAGGCTCTGATCGTCAATCGTTCGATCCGCGACGCGGTCAAGATCTGCGAGCAGTACCAGGGGCCCGTGGCGTCGGTGATGAAGGCCGGCCTGCTCAAGTACGGCCAGCCCAAGGAGGACGTCGAGAAGACCATCGAGAACGCCGCCCTCTACGAGCTCGGCCGCCTCGAGCGGCGGCTGGTCATTCTCGCCACCACCGCCAACGTCGCTCCGCTGCTCGGCTTCTTCGGCACCGTCACCGGGATGATGAAGTCGTTCGACGCCCTGGCGCAGGCCGGGCTGTCCAATCCCGGCCTGGTCGCCATCGGCATCAAGGAAGCGCTGACCACCACCGCCGCCGGCCTCTTCGTCGCCATCCCCGTGCAGATCGCCTACAACTACTTCATGAGCAAGGTCAACAAGTTCGTGCGCGACATCGAGACCTCCGCCAACATGCTGCTGGAGACGTTCGGCGAGATGGAGCGCAGCGGCGTGGCGCCCGAGCGCGCGGCCGCTCCCGCTGGCGGCGAGGTGCCGGCGGCGCGGGCGGCGACCCCATAGCGCCGGCGAGAGCGGCACATGAAGTTCAAGGCCAGCCAGAATTTCGCCCCGGTGATCCCCACCGCCTCGATGGCGGACATCGCCTTCCTGCTGATCATCTTCTTCATGGTCACCATCACCTTCGAGGTCGACAAGACCCAGGTGCTGTTGCCGAGGACGGCGATCCGCTTCGAGATTCCGAAGCAGGCAGCCTACGTGTCGGTCACCGAGAGCGGCCTGATCAAGGTCAGCAGCGGCGAAGAGATCTCGACCCCGGTGCCGGGCGTCGAAGACGTGCTCTCCTTCGCTACCCAGACCGTCGCCACCGACCCCAGCAAACCGTTCGTGCTCAAGGCGGACCGCACGGTCCCCTACGACATCATCGACAAGGTGATCGACGCTCTGAAGCAGGCGAAGGTCGAGGTGATCTACCTGCTGTCGGAGCAAACCCTCCAGTCGTGAGCCGGGAGCCCGCATGAAGATCGAGCGAGACACCAAGGTCAGCGACGCGATCCCCACATCGACGATGGCGGACATCGCCTTCCTGCTGATCATCTACTTCATGGTCACCACCACCTTCACCGCCACCCGCGGCCTCGACTTCGGCCTGCCCAAGGACGACGACACCCCGCGGGAGATCGAGCGGGAGGATTCGGTCCACATCCACGTCCAGCCCGTCGGTCTCGTGGTCGACGGCAAGCCCATGCAGCTCGAGGACGTGCTCGACTACCTCAAACCGCGGCTGGAGCGGAACCCGATGAAGCCGGTGATCGTCCAGACCGACCCGCAGGCCCCCTACGGCAACATGGTGTCGGTGCTCGACGAGCTGCGACAGGGCGAGGAGAAGATCGGCATCGAGATCAAGAACATCTCCATTCCGACCCGTCGCGAGATCGAGAGCTTCTGGTACTGACGAGGAGCGCCCATGGCTGAGCAGAAACCTCCCGCCACCTCCACCGCCCGCGCCGAGGCGCACCGCGAAGAGGTCGACCTCGCCGTCGGCGACCTGCAGACCTTCGCCGCCGAGTACGACGCCGACAACCGCACCCTCAAGTGGGCCCTCGGCGTCGCCGCCGTCTTCCACCTGATCCTGCTGGCGATCCACTTTCCCGAGCTCACCGCGCAGGTGTCGGCCGACCAGCAGAAGCCCAAGATCTACGTGGTGCAGCAGGTGCGGTTCAAACAGCCGCCCCCCAAGCAGGAACGGCAGATCCCGCAGCCGAAGAAGAAGAAGGTGCCGATCCCCGATCCCACCCCGGACGAGCCGGAACCGATCCGCATGCCGGAGGAGGTCGAGCCGGAGATCGACCTGCCCGACACCGACCTGGTATTCGACATCCCCGAAGGCCCGCCACCCGCCGAGCCCGAGGGGCCGATCATCGTCGCCGGCGACGTGGTGCCGCCCGAGAAGACCTTCGCGCCGCAGCCCGTCTACCCCGAGATGGCCCGCAAGGCGCGGGTGCAGGGAGTGGTGATCGTGCAGGCGATCATCGACAAGCAGGGCCAGGTCACCAACGTGAAGGTTCTCAAGGGCCTGCCCATGGGGCTCGATCAAGCCGCGGCCGAGGCGGTCAAGAAGTGGAAATTCAAGCCGGCCACGCTCAACGGCAAGCCGGTCGACGTGTACTACAATCTCACCGTCAACTTCCGCATCCAGTAGGCACGGGATCGCTGACCGCGTAGCGCATGGCCTTCCAGGGGTCTCTCAAAGAGCTGCCGCTGCCGGACATCATCCAGCTGGTGTCGGTGTCGGGCAAGACGGGGGTGTTCACCCTTCGCCACGGCAGCGAAACGGGTGCGATCTACCTCAGGGACGGTCAGATCGTCCACGCCGAGATCAACGACCTCGCCGGCGAGGAGGCGGTCTACGAGCTCGCCATCTGGCCGCAGGGGGACTTCGTCTTCACCCCCGGCCAGGACGCGCCGACCTCGTCGATCCACAAGTCCAACACCAACCTGCTGATGGAGGCGGCGCGGCGGATCGACGAGTGGCAGGTGCTGTCCAAGCGCATCGCCTCGACGCGCCTGGTGCCGGTCTTCACGCAGAAGAGCTCGCAGACGTCGGTGTCCTTCACGCCGCAGGAGTGGTCGTTGATCTGCAAGATCGACGAGCGGCGCTCGATCGAGGAGATCGCCATCGGCCTGGGCAGCAGCCCTTTCGAGACCTGCAAGGTCCTCTACGGCCTGATCACCTCCGGCCTGGTCGAGCTCAAGGAGGACCTGGCCACTCTCCACACCGACCGTCTCCAGGAGATGACGAGTGCCGACCTCTCGAGCCTGGTCGAACGGATCCACGACCAGGCCCGGCAGCTGCTGTCCTCCCACGACCGGGTGAGCGATCTGGAGGCGGTGTTCCGGCTGAGCCGCGCCGAGCTCGACGCCGGACGCGGCGTCGACGCCGTTCTCGACCTGATCCGCGCCGAGGAGAAGGCCATCTCCTCGGCTCTCGGCCCCAACCAGGCCAAGGCCTTCCTCGGCCGCGTGCAGCAGTTCCTGGCCGCAGGCTAGGGACCGCGGGGGGCCCGGCGGCGAAATATTGGCACGGCCGTTGCCTGTTGGTACGCACGCAGGAGGTCCACCTTCGCGTCCGCCAGCACGAGCCCGAAAAGGAGTCCAGATAAATGCGTAAGTCGATTCTCTTGGCAGCCCTCTCCGCCCTGTTGCTGCTCGGCGTCCAGCCGGGCTTCGCCGGCTGGGACGAGGGCGTCGCCGCATTCAAGGCCGGCAACTACTCCGGCGCCGCGCGGGAGTTCGAGACCCTGGTGCAGCAGCGGCCCGACTGCGCCGCCTGCTACATGATGCTGGGCCAGTCCCTGCTCAAGCTCAACCGTAGCCAGGAGGCGGTGACGCAGCTGCGCAAGGCCTACGACATGAACCCCAGCGACACCTCGGTGCGGCTGCCGTTGGCCCAGGCCTACCTGCAGGCGAAGCGGTACGATGACGCGCTGCAGCTGCTCAAGACGCTCGACCCGTCGACCCTGGACAAGGCCAAGCAGCGGGCCTACTACCAGATGCGCGCCACGGCGCTGGACAAGAGCGGCCGCAGGGACGAGCTGCTGGGCGATTTGCGCCGGATGGCGCAGTCCAACCCGCAGGACGCCACGGCGCAGTTCAACTACGGCCGCTCCGCCCTCGCCGCCCGCGAGACCGACGCCGCGATTCCGGCGCTCGAGGCGGCCGCCAGGCTCGATCCCAAGTCCACCGACAAGAAGCAGACCCTGGTCAAGGCCTACATGCTCAAGGGGAGACAGAGCCAGGGCAGCGCCAAGTTGCAGGTCTACCAGAAGGCCGCCGCCGTGGGACAACAGCTGGTCGCCGCTTCCGGCTCCTACGACAACCTGATGCTGCTCGGCGAGGCGCAGCTGGGCGCCAAGCAGTACGACGCGGCCATCACCTCCTTCGATCGCGCCAAGAACGCCAACGGCAACGACTGGCTGGCGCTGTACTACCTGGCGCAGGCGCAGACCGCACGGCAGCACTACGGGCCGGCGGAGGCGAATCTCAAGACGGCGCTCAACAAGACCAAGGACACGCGCGAGCAGACGATGATCTGGAAGCAGCTCGGCTTCGTCTACGAGAAGCAGCGCAAGCTCGACGAGGCCAAGATGGCCTACCGCAAGGTCGGCGATCAGGCCAGCCTCGAGCGCATCGAGCGGAACGAGGAGATCCTCGCCGAGAACGCTGACATCGAGGCCTACAACGAGGAGGTCCGCCGCCTCGAGGAGGAGAAGAAGGCCCTCGAGGAGCAGATGCAGGACCTGCCGCCGAATTTCTGAGGCGGAACGGTAACCCACTGACGCGAGAAGATCGAGCCGGGTGGCTGCCGAGCGCAGTCACCCGGCTCGTGCTTTCAGCGGTCGCCGACGTGCGATTCGTGGCTGCCGCGGCGCGCCCCTCGGGCGCACGGCCACCGCGTGTGGTGGGGCCGGGGGAGCGGCCCCGGCCGGGGACGGCGCCGGTCGGGTGGTTCCCAAGAGCGGCTCGCGGCGTGCCGCCGCGAGCCTCGCCGGCGCCTCGACTCGGCTTCGCCGGATCGTCCACTGGCTGCCCCGAACGTGCACGAGCGCTCGCCTCCACGCCCCTGCCGGGGCCGTTCCCCCGGCCTCGCAACGCGGGCGGATCGGCCACCGCCGCCCCCGCGCCGCCCTACCATCCTGTCGCCCCGGCCGATCACGAAGGGTGCCTACCGGCGGGTCGCCGCCTCGGCGCCCATGAGGACGGGCTTAGGATCCACCGGAAGCCGGCGTCGCGTGCTCCAAATTGTCGGGCAGTGTCGGCCGTCCCGGGGCCGACAGGAGGTCGCCCCTCCCGGTCGCGAGCAGCGAAGTCTCCGGGGACGACAGGTTC
>DATKEH010000161.1:0-2667 GCA_035546355.1 Thermoanaerobaculia bacterium | reverse complement strand
ACTCGCTGCGGCTGCGGCGGCTCCCCGCCCCGACCGAGGAGATGCCATGACCACCACCAAGCTCGAGATCGAGGGGATGAGCTGCGACCACTGCGTGCGCGCCGTCACCGGCGCCCTGGAGGGGGTGACCGGGGTGGAGCGGGCGGAGGTCGACCTGCAGGCCGGCCGCGCGCGGGTGGAGCACGACCCGCTGCGGGCCGGAGTCGACCAGCTGCTGGCAGCGGTCGCCGAAGAGGGGTACGCGGCCCACCTCGCCGCCCCGTAGGTAGCGCCACCCGCCGTCGTAGGGGCCGGCCTCTGCGCCGGCCCGCGGGCGGGGGCGGAGCCCCGCCCCTACGACCTCTTCGCTTCGGCGTCACCCGCCGTCGTAGGGGCCGGCCTCTGCGCCGGCCCGCGGTTCGGCGGGCCGCCATCACCCGGAGCATGCAACCTTTCGCCGCCGCGCGCAGTATCTAGGGCCATGGAGTCCTCCCTTGCCGCCCCGGGGGTGCCGCGCAGCACCCTCGGGGCCCTCTTCCTCCTCGCCCTTCTCGCCCTCCCAGCCTCTCCCGCCCCAGCCTTCGCCGCGCCGCAGGCCCCGGCGGGCGACGCCCTTCACGCCGCGGCGCCGGCGCTCGAGATCCGCCGCGCCAGCGGCCCGATCGCCGTCGACGGTGACCTCTCCGACCCCGCCTGGCAGGACGCCATCCCGATCACCACCTGGTACGAGACCAGGCCCGGCGACAACGTCGAGCCGAGGGTCTCGAACGTCGCCTACCTGACCTACGACGACCAGTTCTTCTACGCCGGGTTCCGCTTCGCGGACCCGCAGCCGCGGCAGATCAGGGCGCCCCTGGGCGACCGCGACAACGTCCCCTCCTACACCGACTACGGGGGGGTGATCGTCGACCCGCGCAACGACGGCAAGACGGCGCAGATGTTCCTCGCCAACCCGCGCGGCATCCAGTACGACGCGATCAGCAGCGACGCCTCCGGCGAGGACTCCGCTCCCGACTTCTTCTGGGACGCCGCCGGCCGCATCACCGCCGACGGCTGGGAGCTGGAGATCCGCATCCCGTTCGCGTCGCTGCGCTACGGCGACAGCGACCCCGAGCAGTGGCGGATCATGCTGTACCGCAACTGGCCCCGCGAGTTCCGCTACCAGATGTTCACCTCGCGCCTGCCGCGCGATTCGAGCTGCTTCATCTGCAACACCCGGCCGCTCGTCGGGCTGGAGGGGCTGCCCTCGGGCAGCCACTGGGTGGCCGCGCCGTACGTCAACGCCACCCAGCTGCAGCGCCCGCGAGGGGAGCTCGGCACCCCGCTCGAGTCCGACGACCTGCAGGCCGAGATCGGCCTCGACGCGAAGTGGGTGCCCGACCCCGACACGGTGCTCGACGCCACCGTCAACCCGGACTTCTCGCAGATCGAGTCCGACGTGGCGCAAATCGCCGCCAACGAGCGCTTCGCCCTCTTCTTCCCCGAGAAGCGCCCCTTCTTCCTGGAGAGCGTCGACCTGCTCTCCACTCCCTACCAGGCGGTCTACACCCGTACCTTCACGTCCCCCCGCTGGGGGGCGCGCGGCACCGGCGAGATCGGCGACGGCGCCTACACGGTGCTGGTCGGCGAGGACCGCGGCGGCGGCAGCACCATCCTGCCCGGCCCCCACGGGTCGGGCCTGGCCGACCAGGACTTCGAGTCGACGGTGGCCATCGCCCGCTACCGGCACGACTTCGGCCAGTCCTTCCTCAGCGCCCTCTACAGCGGCCGCGAGATCGAGGGGGGCGCCTACAACCGCGTCGCCGGGCCCGACTTTCGGTGGCAACCGACGAGCCGCGACACCGTCTCCGGGCAGCTGCTGTTCAGCCGCAGCGAGACGCCGCACCGGCCCGACCTGGCTGCCGAATGGGACGGCCGCCGCCTCTCCGGGCACGCCGCCAAGCTGCAGTGGTACCGCGCCGCCGAGCCGTGGGGCTCCTTCCTCCTCTACGAGGACCTGGGCGACGGTTTCCGCGCCGACAACGGCTTCGTCCCCGAGGTCGGCCTGCGGCGGGCGCTGGTCGACGTGGGCTATACCTTCCGACCCGAGGACAAGCCCATCTCCCGCCTACGCACGTTCCTCGTCGCGCGCTACGCCGTCGACCGCGATGGCGAGCTGCTCGATCGCCTGCTGCGGCCCGGCTTCGGCGTCGATGGCCTGTGGAGCTCCTCGTGCGGGTCGAGGTCGCCCTCGACCGGGTGGGCACCGGCCAGCAGACCTTCGATCGCGAACAGGTGCGCTACTGGATCGAAGCCAGCCCGACACGGCGCATCGCGCGGGTGTCGCTATTCGGCATCGCCGGCGAGGAGATCGATTTCGCCAACCACCGGCTCGGCGACGGGTGGCGCACCGAGCTCAGCGCCGACGTTCGCCCCACCGACCACCTGCAGCTCACCGTCAACGGCGCCCGCCGCACCCTGGACGTCGCCGCCGCCGAGGGGCGCGAAGGGCGCCTGTTCACCGCCGACGTCGCCCGCCTGCGCGCCACCTACACCTTCAATGCCGCCTCCTGGCTGCGGGTGGTCGGGCAGTGGGTGGAGACCGAGCGGGATCCCTCCCTCTATACCTTCGAGGTGTCCCGGCGCAGCGCCGGCTTCGGCGGCTCGGTGGTATTCGCCTACAAGCTCAACTGGCAGTCGGTGCTGTAC
>DATKEH010000160.1:0-12095 GCA_035546355.1 Thermoanaerobaculia bacterium | reverse complement strand
GCGTTCAGCCTGGTGGTGGTGCCGCTGCTCTTCCGGCGCGCCGTCCTGGGCCGCTGGCAGGGAGCGCTGCTGGTCGGCTGCTACGCCATCTACGTCGCGACGCTGCTGGTGTAGCGATCCTCGAGCCGCGCGCGCAGCGCCTCGTCGAGGCGCCGCCGGTAGGCCTGCTCCCCCCACAGCACTGTCACCAGGCGGTCCAGCAGCGCCTCCGCCGCCGGCGAGCCGGCGCCGAGCGTCGCCTCGTCCATCCCCGCGGCCTCGATCTCGCCCAGCGTCTGGCGGCCCCCAAGGCGCCGGCCGACCCAGCGCAGGGTGCCCACGACCAGCCGCGAGCTGCTGCGGAACACCCCGCGCAGCACCCGTCCCAGCGGCCGCGTGTCGAGGGCCCCGAGGGTGCCGAAGACCGCCTGCCGCACCCGCTCGACCTCGGCGTCCGCGGGCGGCGTGCCGTCGCGGGGAAAGCCGGAGCGCGCCAGGGCGCCGTGCAGCAGGTAGCCCTGATGGAACACCAGCGAGAGGGTGTCGATCGCCTCCTTGACCGCCAAGAAGTACAACAGCTTGCGCAAGACTTTCTTCACCGGGTAGAGGATGGCGGCGGCCAGAAGCCATCCGCAGGACCGGCCGCGGCCGCCGCCGGCGAGGAGGCGCAATTGATGCGGGAGCAGTCGGATCCCCGCCTGGGAGGCGAGCCGGGACACCAGCCGGCGCCGCATGGCGGCGACGGCGATGTCATCGACGAAGGGGACGGGCAGGAGGGGCGCCAGGCCGGCCAGCAGGCTGTCCCAGACGACGATCCGGAACCAGGGCGGCGGCGCGGCCGGCGGCTGGGCCGGTGGGGCGGACGCCGCATCGCGCCCCTCCTCGGCACCCGGGATCATGCGTGGGCGGGAGTCATCAGAAAGCGGAGGTCGCGGCCCCTGCGACCGGTTGATGTTGTTGGTATTGAAACCGCCGCAACCTCCGCTGCCTCTTCCACGTAGCAACACCCGTGCCGGAGCAGGACGCCAAGCCACCGCAACGGCCATGGCGACGCGACGGCTCCGCCGCCCGCCAAGGCGTAATACGCTGCCCGGCGGCCGGCTGCTGGCCGATCGCGCCCTCTCCCGCCTGCTGCGCGAGGACTGGCCGCGCACCCTCGAGGAGCTGGAGCAGCGGCGGCGGGGCGGCTGACGGGTATCATCCCGCCTCATGAGAGCCGTCGCCTCCGTCCTCGCCGCCTGCTCCGCCCTCGCCGCCGGACTCGCCGCCGCCCCCGCCGTGGCCTGGTTCACCGACGGTCACGCCATGGTCGCCGCCGCCGCCGCCGAGGCGCTGCCGCCGGAGGTGCCGGCGTTCTTCCGCGACGGCTCCGCCACCATCGCCCACCTGTCGGTCGACCCCGACGTGATGAAGGCGCGCGAGACGCCGCAGCTGCGGGCCCAGGAGAGCCCGGAGCACTACCTCGACCTCGAGCTGCTGCGGGGATCCGAGCTGCCGGCGGACCGCTACGAGTACCTCGAGATGCTCCAGCGCCTCGAGGTCGACCCGGCGCAGGTGGGCATGCTCCCCTATGCCGTCATCGAGGGGCTGCAGCGGCTCACCCTGGCCTTCGCCGAGCACCGGCGGTGGCCGCAAGACCCCGACGTCCGCACCAAGGCCCTGGTGTACGCCGGCCTGCTGGCGCACTACGCCGGCGACCTGGTGCAGCCGCTGCACACCACCATCCATCACGACGGCCGGTTGCTGCCGGACGGCAAGAGCCCCCACACCGGCATCCACCAGCGCGTGGACGCGCTCCTCGAGCGAACCCGCTTCGACCGCTCCCGGGCCCTCGCCGGCATCCGCTGCCAGGCGTTCGCCGACCCCTGGCAGGCGATACTGGCCCAGCTCGCCGCCAGTCACGGGCTGGTCGACGAGACCTACCGCCTCGAGACCCAGCTGCTCCCCCCCGAGGAGGGGGCGAGCTCGTCGCCGCAGGTGACCGCGTTCGCCGCGGCCCGCTACCGCGACGCGGTGTCGTTCCTCGCCTCGCTCTACCGCACCGCCTGGGAGCGCTCGGCGCCCATCGAGCTGCCGAGCTGGCTCGACCGTGCCCCCACCGCGGTCACAGGGTCCACGCGTAGCCGACCTTGACGAAAAACGTCCGGTCGGTCTGGGTGAGGTCGACCCGGTCGAGGCCGAGGTGGTTGTCGGAGTAGCCGACGAACAGCACGGTCTGCGCGTTGAGCTTGTACGAAAACAGCAGCTGGGTGAACACCGTCTCGGTCTGCGGCTCGACCGGGGAGAGGTAGAGCCGGGGGTCGCGGGCGATGTCGGTGTACTGCACGATGGCGCGCAGGAAGGAGCGGACGCTGAAGTTGTAGACCACGCGCAGCTGCGACAGATGGGCCTCGAACAGCTCGCCGCCCTCGACCTCGAGCCGCTGCAGCGTGTGCTGCAGGCGGGTGTTGACGTGCCGCCCGAGCTTGAGCTCCGCCGAGGGGACGGCGACGAAGACGTCGCCCGGACGGTTGTTGGCGTAGTCCACCGTCTCGCCGTAGTCGAGGTACAGGGTGTACTTCCCGGCACCGGTAGGCTGGATCTCGAAGTAGCTCTCGGCGCGGCGCATCCCCTGGTACAGCACCTCGCCCACCCGTTCGCTGTTGTTCTCCAGCGACAGCTGCAGGAACGACTGGCGCGGCCCGCTGATCGACCCGGCGAGGTCGTAGCGCTCGTCGGTGAGGTCGCCGGCGTGATTCTCCGTGCGCACGACGGAGAGCGCGACGTCGGCGCGGTTCCACCAGGCGCCAGGATCGGGCCAGAAGACGTAGCCGCCCACCCCGGATGCCGTCCTGACGTCCACCCGCGGCACGAACCCGCTGTCGGCGCGGAACCCCGGCCCCAGGTCCTCCCATCGCAGCTGGGTGAACCAGCTCCGCTGGTTGTGGTTGTACTGCACCCGCAGCGCGTCGTCGTCGAAGCTCTCCAGACTCTGCCCGAAGGCGGCCGCCAGCCCGCCGGGGTAGAGCGTGTCGGAGCGCAGGTACTGGAACCGCACCTCGTCGGTGGGGCCGAAGCGGAGGAATCCGTCCACCCCGCCGACCCGGTTGTGGTAGCCGTCACCCTCCCGGCCGGCGTAGAGGACTCCCAGGGTCGAGTTGCTGCCGACGTCGCGGCGGTAGCGGAGCACGCCGGCGGTGATCTCGTCCTCGAGCAGCGCGAACGCCGACCCCTGGTTGGACGGGATCACCAGGGTGTCGACCTCGTCGCGGGTCACGAACGCGCCGCCGGCGTGGCGCCCCTGCTTGCCGGTGACCTTGAGCCCCCAGTCCGGGTTCACCACGCTGCGGGTGAACACCGCGTCGATGGGCGTGGCGAAGAAGTCGATCCCCTCGAGGAAGAACGGGCGCTTCTCGGGGAAGAACAGGGCGAAGCGTTCGTTCACGGCGAGCTGCGCGACGTCCGCCTCCACCTGCGAGAAGTCGGGGTTGATCGTCGCGTTGAGCGTGATGCTGGGGGTCACCCCCCAGCGAGCGGTGAGGCCCGGCTGGAAGTCCTCGTCCCCGGACTGCAGCCCGCCTTCGGGGAAGGCGTCGTGGGTGTCGGTGCGCCTCGCCGTCACCGTCGGATCGAGCTCGAGGTTGAGGCCCGGCTCGAGGCCGCGGAAGCCGGTGAGCTTCGCCACCTGACACAGCAGGCAGTTGTTGTTGCGATCCCGCGGCGTCGCCGACAGGCGGTGCCGCACGCTGCGCGGCCAGGACCGCCCGAGGTCGAACCCCCAGGTCTGCGGCTCTCCGCCGGCGGGGAACCGCAGCTGATTGGTGGGGATCGCCGCTTCCACCACGTACCCCTCCTCGGTGATGCGGCCCGCCGACTCCCAGATGATGTCCCAGGAGAAATCCTCGACCCCCTCGATCTGCGAAAAGATCGCGTCGGCCTGCACCCCCAGCGGGTTGACCCGGAACTGGAACGCCCGCCGCTCGTCGTCGAAGGGGTCGATCATGAACACCACGTGGTCGTCCTGGACGAAGGTGTTTATCGAGTCGCGATCCATCAGATTGGCGCGGATCGCGCTCGGCTCGGGATCGAGGGCTCGGAAGGAGACGTAGACGTGGGAGCGGTCGAACGTCACCCGCGCCTCGGTGACGACTGGCGCCGGCACGTTGTCGGCCGGAAAGTACTCGAAGGGCAGCGGGATGACCTCGGCCTGCTGCCAGGCCGCCTCGTCGAGCACCCCGTCGATGACGATGGGCGAGGAGGCCGGCTCGACCCGGAACCGCCGCGGCGCCGTGGTGGCGCCGGCCACCTCGTCGACCTCGACCTGCGCCCGCTCCTCGGGGGAATCGGCGCGCTCCTCGGCGGGTGTCGTCGGCTCCCGAGGCGGCGGTTGCTGGGCCGTCACCGCGGCGGCGACGGCGACGAGGGCGGCCAGGAGGCTGGCGGTGCTGCGGTACATGGGGGCTCCTTCCGGTGGTGGTGCGATCGGCCTCGCGAGGCATGGTGCCCGGCCGGCGAGCGGAAGTCCTCAACCTTGGCTCAAGAAACCGTCAGGCGAGGCTCAGGCGCCACAACCCACTCCGCAAGCAGGCCGTAAGATGGGCGCATGAGAGCGCGTCGCTCATGAACCCACCCCCCCGCGACCCGGCCGCGGCGGTCGCGCTGCACCCCTCGGCGACGGCGCTGGTGCGGTTCGGCCCCTTCGTATTCGACCGCGCCAATCGCATCCTGTCGCGCGAGGGGAGCGAGATGACGCTGCCGCCGCGGGTGGTCGGGGTGCTGGAGTTCCTCCTCGAGCGGCGCGGCAAGGTGGTCTCCAAGCAAGCCCTGCTGGACGGGGTGTGGAAGGGGAGCTTCGTCACCGACACCTCGCTGACCGAGGCGGTGAGCCTGCTGCGCCAGGCGCTCGGCGACGACCCGCAGGAACCGCGCTACATCCAGACCGTACACCGCCGCGGTTACCGCTTCATCGCCGCGGTGTCTCCGGAGTCGCCGCCGTCTCGCGAGGCGCCGCGGGGGGTGCCGGCGGCACCGGGGGAGAGGCCGCCGCGGGAGCAGCGCCGGCCGCGACGCCGACCGACCGCGCTCGCAGCCGCCGCGGCCGCCGTGCTGCTGCTCGCCGGTTTCCTCGCCGGGCGCGCCGTCCGTCCGCCGGCGCCGGCCGCCGCCGGGCCGGCCGCACGGCTGGCGGTGCCGGTGCCCGACGGGGTCACCGTCCCGCCCTACCACCCCTCCCTGGCGCTCTCCCCGGACGGCTCGCAGCTGGTCTACGTCGGCGCCGAAGGCGAGGAGAGGCGGCTGTTCCACCGCCCGCTGGCGGGGAACGAGACCCGCGTCCTCCCCGGCAGCGAAGGGGCCACGGCGCCGTTCTTCTCCGCCGATGGAACGGCGGTCGGCTTCTTCGCCGGCCGACAGCTCAAGGTGATGCCCCTCAACGGGGCGCCCCCCACCGCGCTGGCTGGGGCGCTCAAGGGGGACGGCGGTAGCTGGGGGCGGGACGGCACCATCGTCTTCTCCTCGGATCGTCCGTCGTCGCTGTACCGCGTGCCCGCCGCGGGCGGCGAGCCGGAACGCCTCGCCACTCCGGACGCCGCCGCCGGCGAGGTGGCCTACTGGTGGCCCGAGGTGCTGCCCAACGGCCGGCACGTGCTGTTCACCATCTGGCGGTCGACGCTGCACGACGCGAGCATCGCGGTGCTCGACCTGGTCTCCGGGGCGGTGCGCGAGCTGCTCGGCCCCGGAGCGGCGGCGGCGCGTTTCGCGCCGCACGGGCATCTGCTCTGGGCGCGACCCGACGGGGTGGTGGTCGCGGCCCCCTTCGACGCCGATGCCGCCGTCCTCACCGGTCCGCCGGCAGCGATCCTCGACCAGGCGCTCGTCCATCCCTTCTACGGCTTCTCGCAGCTGGCAGCGGGTGGGGGCGACACACTGGTCTACCTGGCGGGGAGCCTGGCGATGGGTGAGCGCGAGCTGGTCCGCCTGTGGCCCGACGGATCCAGCGAGCTGCTGCCGCCGCCGCCGCGCCTCTATCGCAACCTGGAGCTCGCTCCGGACGGCGAGCGGCTGGCGGTGACCATTCTCGACGGCGCCCGCTCGGACCTGTGGCTCGCCGACCTCGCCGACGGCGGCCTCAGCCGCCTCACCTTCGAGGCCTTCAACATCGAGCCGGTGTGGTCCGCCGACGGGGCCTGGCTGGCCTTCGCCTCCAACCGCGAGGGACCGTTCAACGTCTACCGCCGGTCCACCGGCCGGGGCAGCATCGAGCGGCTGCTGCGCAGCCCGCGGCACCAGGCTCCGCAGTCGGTGTCCCCCGACGGTCGCGAGCTGCTCTATAGCGAGACCGCCGCCGATACGGGCTTCGACCTGTGGGTGCTCGACCTCGCCTCGGGCCGCAGGCGGCCGCTAGCGCGCACGCCGGCGCAGGAGATCTACGCCAGCTTCTCGCCCGACGGCCGATGGATCTCCTACGCCTCCAGTGAATCGGGGGGATGGGAGGTGTACGTCATCAGCCGCGCTCCCGGCGCCGGCAAGTGGCAGGTGTCGTCCGACGGCGGGTTCGAAGCCTTCTGGAGCCGCGACGGCTCCCACCTCCACTATCTGCGCGGCGGCCAGGTGCTGACGGTACCGGTGCGGGACGACGCCGGGCGGCCTTTCGGGGCGCCGCGCCCGTTCGGCGCCGCGGAGGACCTGGCGATGGCGACCCGCGGCGCCGACGACAGCGTGCTCGCCATCCGCGATCGCGCGACGACGCGCGAGGCACCGCGCGAGCTGCGGGTGGTGCTCGGCTGGCCACGGGTGCTGGGCGCCCGTGGGGGCGAATGAGCGTGTTTCCCCCGGCCGCGCCGCCCTCGCACCCGAGCCCCGCGCTGGCGCGCCTGCTGGCGGCGGTCGCCGCCCTCGCCATCGCCGCGACCGCCGTGCTGGGCCTCCTCCTCCTCCAGGAGAGGCGGCGGCCGCCGGCGCTCGAAGGGTTGACCGCCGACCAGCGGCAGGCGCTGGCGCGATCGCTGCGCTCCCAGAGTCCCGGCATCTACGCATGGGCCTGGTACGCCCCCGCCATCGGCTACACGCTCCATCCCGGTCAGCCCCTGTCCGCCTGGGCCGACACCTTCACTCCCAACGAGCTGGGGTACCGCTCCGGCCCGGTGGCCAAGCCGCCGGGGACGCTGCGGGCGGTGTTCGTCGGCGACTCCTGGACCTTCGGGATGGGCGTGCGGGAGGAGCAGGCCTTCCCCCGTCGCTTCGCGGCGCTGGCCGGGCGCTGGGCCGGCGCGGCGCGGCCGGTCGAGGCGTGGACGCTGGCGCTGCCCGGCTACAACACGCTCAACGAAGTCGCCGCCCTCGAGTACTTCTTCGACCGGCTCCAGCCCGACGTGGTGGTCCTCTGCCCGACGCCGAACGACACCACCAGCTCGGCGCGCGTGCTCCCCGACGGCTCCCTCACCTACCAGGGGATCGAGCGGGACGACTTCGGCCACGATCAGGCGGTCTTCTACCGCACCCGCGCCGTCGATTCGTTTCGCTCTCGGCAACGGTGGCAGATCGCCTTCGCCGCCGTGCGCCGGCTCGAGCAGCGGCTGGAGGCGCGAGGCGTGCCGCTGCTGCTGTTCTTCACCGGCACCTGGTTCGCGCCGTGGGCGCACTGGCAGGTCGCGGGCAACGGTATCGACGCGCCCTACGTCGTCACTCCCGCCGAGCTGTCGGTCGGCGAGTGGCGCAACCCGCCGCCTGTCAAGCACCCCACGCCGGCCGCCCACGACCTCTACGCCCGCATCGTCTACGCCGGGGTGGCCGAGCAGCTGGGCTGGCCGGCGTTGCCCGCCGAGGCGCGGGCGGGGCTCGGTGACGAGCAGCTGCGGGTGCATCGGCGCAGCGCGGCGGCAGAGGACTGGCAGGCGGCGAGCGAGCACTACCTGCGGCAGAACAGCCGACGCTACCTGGCGGAGACCTTCACCGCCTCTGCCGAAGCCTGGCCGCAGACGGTCGGGCTGATCGACGCCCCGGACGGGGCCTTCGGCCGGGCCGCCGCCGTGCTGGTGCGCCGCGCCGCTGGAGTCGAGGCGCTGCGGGTGGTGCTCGCTCCGGCGGAGCGCGATTCCTTCCTCTACCCCCTGCAGCTGGTGGTCCGCATCCCGTCGCCTGCGGGCGGCAGCCGCC
Organism: Thermoanaerobaculia bacterium; assembly: GCA_035546355.1. Classification (GTDB taxonomy): domain Bacteria; phylum Acidobacteriota; class Thermoanaerobaculia; order Multivoradales; family JAIOJS01; genus DATKEH01. The sequence continues at coordinate 3,983 of DATKEH010000160.1, read as the reverse complement.
GGCAGCTCACCGTCGCAAGCGGCGACCGGGAGGAGATCACCGTCGAGATCCCGCTGCCGCCGGACATTCCGGTGGGAGCAGCCGTCGACGTCGAGCTGCGAGTGGACCGCGCCGTGGCCGGCCCCGGGGCGCCGCTCCCTCGCTCGCTCCGCCTGCTGCGGATCGAGGGGGTCGAGTGACCGACCGCCGGCACCGATCCGCCAGCCGGGCGGCTGGCCAGCCCCCTTCGGCGTGCATAGAAAAAGGGCCCTCGGGTGAGGGCCCTTGCAGTCGTGACGCGAGCGATCCCGAGCCGCCCGCGGCACACGCTACCAGCGGGGACGATCGCCGAAAGAGCGCTCGCCGCGGGGCCGCGCCTCGTTGATCTTCAGGTTGCGCCCGCCCATGCTGGTGCCGTCGAGGGCCTCGATGGCGGCGTCGGCCCCCTCGTCATCCATCTCCACGAAGCCGAAGCCCCGCGGCTGGCCGGTCTCCCGGTCGCTGATCAGGTCGACGGAGGTCACCTCGCCATGAGCTTCGAAAAGCTGGCGGACCTCGTCATCGGTCGCAGTGAAGGGCAGGTTGCCCACGTAGATCCTCTTCATCTCTCGTTCTCCAAGCTGGGCCGCCCCGCGCGAGGCGGGCGCTCCCGATCGTCTGTCGCGCGGCTCCGACTCCCGGAGCCTGTCTGGAAAAGCGGGTACACGGTCCTGGGGTCTGATGAGGCAACTACTGGAGGGAAGGGGCTCGGGACTCTCTTCTGGTCGGTAGCGCACCCGGACTCTCGGGGCGGTGCGCCGCTTTGGCCGCGAGGATAACACAAGCGGGGCCGGCGACGAATGACCTGGATCTCGTCGACCCGCGACCCGCGCGGACGCCGCCCCAGCTACCATTGGCGGCCATGCGTCGAGCGCCGACTCCCGGCCAGCGGGTGCTCCTCGTGCTCTTCGGCCTCGGGCTGCTGTTGCCGATCGAGCTCGGCCTCAGGCTCGCCGGCTTCGGCGGTGCGCCGCCCCTCCTGCTGCCTCTCGTCGAGGAACCGGACGGAGAAGACGCCGCCCTGCACGTGGTCAACCCGCGAGTGGCGGAGCTGTTCTTCGCCCGCCGCGAGGCGGGCGGCGTCGCCGTCTTCGGCGCCCACCGGCGCGAGGTGCTGCTGCGGCCCAAGCCGCCGGGGAGGCTGCGGGTGGCGTTCCTCGGCGCCTCGACCGTCGAGGGCTTTCCCCTGCCGCGCAACCTCGCCGCCGCCCAGTTCCTCGCCCGCATGCTGCAGCACGCCGCCCCCGAGCGGCAGGTGGAGGTACTGAACCTGGGAGTGACCGCCGTCGCCAGCTTCCCCGTCCGCCTGCTGGGGGAGGCCGCGCTGGAGGAGCTCGAGCCCGATCTGCTGCTGGTCTACACCGGCCACAACGAGCTCTTCGGCGCCGCCGGGGTAGCGTCGCGGCAGTTCCTGGGGCGGCGGGTGACGGGGATGGAGGCGGTCTACGCGCTGCGCCGCCTCGCCCTCCTCCAAGGGGTCGAGGCGATGCTGCGCCCGGGGGCGCAGGAGGGGCGGCTGCCGGAGCAGAACCTGATCGAGGTGATGGCGGCGCTGCCCGCGGTGGAGCCCGGCGGGCCCCTGCACGAGGCCGCCGGCCGCACCCTCGTCGGCAACCTCGAACGGCTGGCCGCCGCCGCCCGCCGGCACCGGGTGCCGGTGGTGCTGGCGACGGTGGCGAGCAACGAGCGCGACCTGGCGCCCCTGGCCTCGTGGAGCGCCGGCGACGGCGAGCCCTCGACGCCGCCGACCGCGGAGTCGGGCGGCGACGCGGCCGCCTGGGAGCGCCTGCGTGCCGCCCATCCGCGGCATGCGGGAGTCGCCCACGGCCTGGCGCGAGCGCTGGCGGCGCAGGGGGACCGCGAGGGGGCGACCCGACACTTCCGGCTCGCCCGCGATCTCGACGCCCAGCCGTGGCGGGCGTCGCGACAGAGCAACGACCGCATCCGCGACCTCGCCCGGCGCCTCGATCTGCCGCTGGCCGACTGCGAGGCCAGCTTCGCGGCGGCAGCGGGGGGCGCGCCGGGCTGGGAGCTCTTCTACGACCACGTCCATCCCAGCCTGCGCGGCCAGGCGCTGCTCGCCGAGACGTTCTACGAGGTGATCCGCGATCGCCGCCTGCTGCCCCAGCAGCCCGCGCCCGCCGCACCAGCGCCTGGCTGGCGCCACCTGGCGCGAAGTCTCGGCGCGCACCCCCTGGAGCACTACCTCATCGCCCACAAGATGGCGATCCTGTTCCGGGCCTCGCCCATCGGCAGGCACAACGAGGCCGCCGGCGAGCGCTTCGCCAGGCTCACCCGGCGCCTCGAGCGCCGGTTCGACCCCGTGGAGCGGTTCGCCGTGCAACGCTGGCGCCGGGCCTCGAGCAACGCCGGCTACGCCTTGCCGATCTCCTTCTTCGCCGGCAGCGCCGCCCTCGCCCTCGGCCACCCGCAGCGGGCCGTGGTCTACCTCGAGGCCGCCCAGGGCAACGCCGACGACCTGTCGGACGAGCGCTCCGCGGCCCAGCTCCTGACCCTCCTCGCGCTGCGCGCCGCGGGCGCCGGCGCCGAGGCGCGGGCGCGCCTGCCCGATTATCTCGAGCAGGCGTCGACGACGGCGCGAACCGCGGGCCAGCCGACGGCGTTGCTGGCCGCCTCGCTCGCCGGGCTGGAGAGCCTGCACGGGCGCGCGCAGCTCGCCCGCGAGTGGGCGGGCCGGGCCGAGGCCCTGCTGCCGGCGATCGACGGCAAGGGCCGGGAGCTGCTGGCCGAGCTGTCGCTGGTGGCGGCGCCCGGGGCGCCGTCAGTCGCTCGCGTCACCCTCGTCGGCGAGGTGCAGTCGAATGCCGCAGTGCGGGCAGAAGCGGGTGCGCTGCGCCCCCAGCGTTCCCTGGCAGGTGGGGCAATGGCAGAGGGTGAACAGCACTCCGGCAGCCCCCAGCAGGAGCCCGCCGCCGATCCCCACCAACAGCCCGGTCCATAGCGGGTCGCGATTCCAGGCCATCACCGCCGCGCCGCCGAGCGCCATCGCCACGCCCAGCACCGTCAGCACCTGTACCAGCACCTGCGTACGGCGCAAGCGCGCGGCGGCAGCCGGCTCCAACGCCTGCCCCAGACGCTCTCCCTGGCGGCTGTCGGAAAGGGTCTCGTCGATGAAGAGGGTCTCGCGCATGGGCACCTCCCCTGCTGCTCATTGCACAGACCACGCCAACCCCCGAAGGTGGCGCGGCGACCCCTCCGCAAGAGACACCAGGCAGAGGTTTCTCCGTCTCCCCCCGCCCTGGGATAATCCCGCCATGGAAGCGCCTCGGCGGCAGCCGGTGGAGCTGCGGGCCCTGTTGGTCGTCGCGGGCCTGCTGGCGGCGCTGTGGGGCGCCTCGGCGGCGGTCGGGGCGATGCTCGGCGAGGCCGCCTACGACCTGGACCAGCTGCTGCTGCTGGGGCTGCGCGACGCGCAGGATCCGGCTCGCCTGCGGGGGCCTTCCTGGGTGGCCTCGGCGGCCCGCGACGTCACCGCCCTCGGCGGCAGCACGGTGCTGACCCTGGTCACTGCGGCCGTGGCGGGATACCTGGCGCTGCGGCGTTCGGGCCTGGCGGCGCTGCTGGTGGTCGCCGCCTGGGGCGGCGGCCTCGCCTGGTCGCGGCTCATCAAGCTGCTGGTCTCGCGTCCCCGGCCGAGCGCGGTGCCGCATCTGGTGGAGGTCACCTCCGCCAGCTGGCCCAGCGGCCATGCGATGCAGGCCGCCGCGGTGTACCTGGCGCTGGCGACGATCGTCGCCGCGCTCGACCCGCGGCGAGCGGTCAAGCTCCACGTCATGGCGGTGGCGCTGGGCATCACCCTGCTGGTCGGGGCGTCGCGGGTGGTGCTCGGCGTCCACTACCCCTCCGACGTGCTGGCGGGATGGCTCGGCGGCGTCCTGTGGGCGCTCGCCTGCGCCTTCGCGGTGCGGCGCGCGTACCGGCGGCGACGGCGGCCGACCTAGCCG
>DATKEH010000159.1:0-10603 GCA_035546355.1 Thermoanaerobaculia bacterium | reverse complement strand
CTAGGCCAGACGGTTGTGGACGAAGCCCCGCCACCACCAGCGGCTGGCGCCGGTGACGGTGGTGGTGCGGGCGGAGTCCGAAGTCGTCATGGCCTGCTGCGCGGCGATTACAGCAGCGGCCCCGGGGGCCTGTCAAGCGAGCGGCGGCACCATGCTACTCTGCCGGCCGATGAGCGACGGGACCCGGGAGACGCTGGAGCTCGACGTGCTCTTCGTCGGCGCCGGGCCGGCGAGCCTCGCCGGGGCGCTGCACCTGGCCCGGCTGGTCGCCGCCCACAACGAGACCGCGAGCGAGCCGCTCGCGGTGTCGATCGCCGTGCTCGAGAAGGGCAAGGAGATCGGCTCCCACGCGCTCTCGGGGGCGGTGGTCGACCCGCGGCCGTTTCGCGAGCTGTTCCCCGACACCTGGCGGGAGGCGCCCTTCGAGGCCGAGGTCGGCGACGAGGAGGTGCTGTTCCTCACCGCACGCCGCGCCCTGCCGCTGCCGGTGATCCCGCCGCCGCTGCGCAACCACGGCAACTACGTCGCCTCGCTGGGCAAGCTGCTCAAGTGGATGGCGCCGCAGGTCGAGGCGGCCGGCGTCGAGGTCTTCACCGAGTTCCCCGCCTCGCTCGCCCTGCTCGAGGGCGAGCGGGTGATCGGCGTGCGCACCGGCGACCGCGGGATCGCCCGCGACGGCGGCCGGAAGGCCAACTTCGAGCCCGGGGTCGACATCCACGCCAGGGTCACGGTGGTCGGCGAGGGCCCCCGCGGCACGCTGACCAAGCAGCTGGTGGATACGCTGCGCCTCGACGAGGGCAGGAACCCCCAGGTCTACTCGATCGGCCTCAAGGAGATCTGGGAGCTGCCCGCCGGCCGCATCCGGCCCGGGCAGGTGATCCACACCATGGGCTGGCCCCTCGACACCCGCACCTTCGGCGGCGGCTTCTTCTACGGCATGCAGGACGACCAGCTGATCGCCGGCCTGGTCGTCGGTCTCGACTACCGCAACCCCTGGCTCGATCCCCATACGGAATTCCAGCGCCTCAAGACCCACCCGCGGATCCGCCGTCTGCTCGAGGCGGGCACCATGACCCATTACGGCGCCAAGGCGATCCCCGAGGGGGGATGGTATTCGATGCCGCGGCTGTGGGGCGACGGCTTCCTGATCGTCGGCGACTCGGGCGGTCTGCTCGACAGCGCCCGGCTCAAGGGGATCCACTTGGCCATGAAGTCCGGGATGCTGGCGGCCGAGACCCTCTTCGCAGCCCTGAAGGCAGGAGACACCAGCGCCGGCGCGCTGCGCGACTACGAAGAGCGCATCGCCGGCAGCTGGGTGAAGCAGGAGCTGTGGGCGGTGCGCAATTTCCACCAGGCCTTCGACCACGGCCTCTTCGCCGGCATGTTCCAGGCCGGGGCCGGCATGCTCACCGGCGGCCGCGGGTGGGGCGTGCGGCAGCGACTGGCGACCGGCCCCGGCCACGAGCGGATGCTGAATCTCGACCACGAGGGGAAGGGCCTCGGGCCGCCACCGCCGGTGCCCTACGACGGCGAGCTGACCTTCGACAAGCTGGCCGACGTGTACCACTCCGGTACCAGCCACGAGGAGGACCAGCCGGTGCACCTGCTGGTCCACGACCCAGCGATCTGCGTCGGCCGCTGCGCCCAGGAGTACGGCAACCCCTGTCAGCGCTTCTGCCCCGCCGCCGTCTACGAGATGGTGGACGATCCGCAGGCCCCGGCGGGGCGGCGGCTGCAGATCAACGCCAGCAACTGCGTGCACTGCAAGACCTGCGACATCATGGACCCCTACGAGATCATCACCTGGGTGCCCCCCGAGGGGGGCGGCGGGCCGAGCTACGGCAAGATGTAGCTCCGGCGGCGCGCGCTACTGGTCCAACTCGCCGAGGACGCTGAGGATGAGGTCGATGTCCACCGGCTTGGGGTAGAAGGCGTGGCAGCCGACGTCACGGCAGCGCTCCCGGGTGGCGTCGTCGATCGAGCCGGTCACCGCCAGCACGCGGCACTCCGTCAGGACCCCCTCCTCCCGCAGCCGCTGCAGCAGGTCGAGCCCGTCCATGTCCGGCAGGCCGATGTCGAGGAGCAGGAGGTCGGGGCGCAGGCGGCGGGCCTCCACCATGGCCTCGGCGGCGGTCCCGGCCACGCTACAGCGGTAACCGTGCACCTCGAGGAGCGCCGACATCGGCACCGCCGCGTCGTCTTCGTCCTCGACGATCAGGATGCGCCAGTTGGTCATGACGACGCGTAGAGCAAGAAGGGTGCCGAAGCCGCCGCTCAGCGCGGCGCGACGCCCTCGGGGAGAGCGGTGTCGCGCACCAGCGGCGCGAAGACGAGAGCGTTGAGCAGCAGCCTCTGGGTGCCGCGCCAGATGCCGCGGAAGCTCGGGTCGTCGGCCAGGCGCACCACCACCCCCTCGCCCAGCCGGGTGACGATCGCGGCCGGCGACCCCGACAGGGCCGCGAGGTTCTGCGGCGAGACGTACCCGGCGAGCAGCGGATCCGCCGCGTACCTGAGCGGCGTGGCGAACGGATCGTCGCTCGGCGTCAGGGTGGTGGTGCCGTCGCGAAACACCGGCTGCAGCTCGCGCGTGTACCCGTAGCCCAGGGGGTGGGTGAGGTCGAGCCGCGCCGAAAAGATGGCGCCGGCGATCCGCCGCTCGGCGACGGCGCCCTCCCAGGCGGCGTAGGGGCGCGGCTCGACCGGCTCTGCCGGCACCGGCCCGCTGGCCGTGGCCTCGGCGGCGGGGGCGCCTGCCGCCTCCGCGTCGATCCCCAGCACCGCCGTCTCCGCCCACTTGGCGCCCCCCTTGCTGGCCACCAGGGTGCCCCCATCCTCCACCCAGGCCTCGATCGCCGCCGCCGTCTCGTCGCCGAACGTCCCGTGATCCCCCCCCGTGAGGACCAGGTGCGAGTAGTCGTGGAGCCGTACCCCGTCGAGACGCGCCGCGTCGACCAGGGCGACGGGGATGCCCATGCGGTGGTCGAGGAGGTGCCACACCGCCCCGGCCTCGTTGGGGTCTACCCCCTCCCCCACCACCAGCAGCGGCCGCAACGGCGCCAGCGGCCGGACGCTCGGGCTGCCCACGTCGACCCCGCCGGCGGCGAGGCCGCTACCGAGGGCGTAGACGTCGATGCCGTCCTCGTGCGCCGCCGTCGCCAGCAGCTCGCGCACCCTCGTCGCCTCCACCTCCTGGACCCCCGCGGGCACCAGGATGCTGCCGTAGCCGAAGCTGCGCCGCCCCACCGCCGTGTCACTCTCGAAGGGGCGAGTGGCGCCGAGCGCTCGCACCCCGGCCGCCAGCAGCCGCTGCAGCGCCCGCGGCGCGTAGTATCCGGTCCACTCGAACGCCCAGCCCACGGGCGAGGGCGCATCGTGCAGGGCGCCGGGCGGCAGCGCGTCGGCGGCAGGCTCCCCGGCCAGGTCCGCCGCCCACTGCCGCCGCGGCACCGCCACCCAGGGCAGCCCGAAGGCCAGAGGCAGCGTCCAGGCGGAGATGTCGTAGAAGGTGCTGTCGGGGAATTCCGTCGGCGCGGCGAACAGCGCCCGCGCCAGCAGCGCCTGACGCTGCGCCAGCGGCACCACCACCGCCTCGCCGGGCCGGAAGCTCTCGCCGTCGAGGGTCAGGTCGCGCGTCAGCCGCCGCGCCTCGATGCCGTGCTGGCGCAGCACGGCCACCAGGCCGGCGAGCCGCGCCGGATCCGCCGCCGGGCCGATCACCCAACCCCCCAGCGTGTCCCGCCGCGCCTCCTCGAGCGCCTGGCGGTAGCCGTCGCGCTGGAAGCGCAGCAGCTCCTGCCGCAGCTCGGCGGCGCCGTGCAGCGTCGACAGGGAGGTGAGCACGTGATTGCGGATGGCGAAGGGGAAGGTGAGCAGCCCCCTGCCGGTCTCCCGCGCGTGCCCGGCGACGGACGCCTGCTCGAACAGCACGCCCACCGCCCCCTGGATGTCGGGGTAGGTCGAGCCCTTGCCGAAGTAGAAGTCGTCGAAGGTCTCGCGGGTGAAGTAGAGGCTCGCCACCGCGTCGAGGGCGGTCGCATGGTGCCGCGCCAGCGCCTCGGTGAGCTCGACGTTGCGCCGCGGGGTGAGGGGGTTGGTGCGGCTGGGGACTCCCGGCTGGAAGAAGTAGGTCGCCTCCGAGCCCATCTCGTGGAAATCGGCGAAGACGTTGGGGCGGAAGCGCTGGAAGACCGCCACGCGGTGCCGCGATTCCGGGTGCTCGAGCAGCAGCCAGTCGCGATTGAGGTCGAACCAGTAGTGGTTGGTGCGGCCGCTGGGCCAGGGCTGGACGTGCTCGCGGTGCAGCGGGTCGGCGACCGGCACCGCGCCGCGATGGCCGTTGGCCCACTGGGCGAAGCGGCCCAGGCCGTCGGGGTTGAGGGCGGGGTCGATGAGCACCACCAGGCGCTCCAGCAGCGCCTCCGCCGCCGGCCCCTGGGCCGCCGCCAGGTGGTAGGCCACCACCAGCGAGGCGTTGGCGCCCGAGGCCTCGTCGCCGTGGATGCTGTATCCCAGCCACACCACCGCCGGCATGTCGGCCGGCACCTCCCCGGAGGCCGCCACCCCTGGTTCGCTCCAGGCGCGGTGGCGCGCCAGCAGCTCGTCCAGCCGCGCCAGGTTGCCGGGGCTGCTCACCGTCAGCAGCACCTGGGGGCGCCGCTCGTGGGTACGGCCGATCTCCTCGACACGCACCCGCGGTGAGGCCGCCGCCAACCGCTGGGCGTAGGCGACGATCTGGGCGGGCCGCGCGTGCCACTCGCCGACCTCGAACCCGAGCACCTCCGCCGGCCGGGGTATCGCCGCATCGTAGACGGTGTCGGCCGGCAGGTAGTAGTCGAGCTCGACCTCGGTGGGCAGCACCGCCGCCGACGGGGCCGCCGCCAGCACCCAGACCAGGGCCACGGCACCTGGAAGCGCCGCCCACGCCGGGCGGTGCCGCCCCCCGTGACGCCCGCCGCTCACCCGCCCCAGCGGCGCATCAACAGCGCCCCGTTGGTGCCACCGAAGCCGAAGGAGTTGGTCAACGCCACCTCGAGTGGCGCCGGCCGCGCCCGGTGGGGCACGAAGTCGAGATCCGCCTCGTCGTCGGGGTCGTCGAGGTTGATGGTGGGCGGCAGTACCTGGTCGCGCAGGGCCAGGGCGAGGATGCCGGCCTCGAGCCCGCCGGCGGCGCCCAGCAGGTGCCCGGTGGCGGACTTGGTGGAGGAGACGGCGAGGCGATAGGCGTGGTCGCCGAATACCCGCTTGATCGCCCGCACCTCGCCGAGATCTCCGAGCGGGGTCGAGGTACCGTGGGCATTGACGTAGCCCACGCTCTCGGCGGCGAGCCCGGCGTTGCGCAGCGCCGCCTGCATCACCCGCACGGCGCCTTCACCCTCCGGGTGCGGCGCCGAGATGTGGTAGGCGTCGCCGCTCATCCCGTAGCCGACGATCTCGGCGTAGATCGCGGCCCCTCGGGCCCGCGCCAGCCCCAGCTCTTCGAGGACCACGATCCCCGCCCCCTCGCTCATCACGAAACCGTCCCGCCCCTTGTCCCACGGCCGCGAGGCCTTCTCCGGCTCCTGGTTGCGGGTCGACAGCGCCCGCATGGCGCAGAACCCGCCGACCGCCAGGGGCGTGATCACCCCTTCGGCGCCGCCGGCGATCATCGCGTCGGCGTCCCCGTGCTGGATGAAGCGGTAGGCGTCGCCCACCGCGTGCAGCCCGGTGGTGCAGGCGGTGCAGGGGGCCATGTTGGGGCCGCGGGCGCCGTAGCGGATCGACACCTGCCCGGCGGCCATGTTGACGATCAGCCCGGGGATGAAGAACGGCGAGATGCGGCTCGGCCCGCGCTCCCGCAGGATGTCGTGCATCGCCTCGATGAGCGGCAGGCCGCCGATCCCCGAGCCGATCACGACGCCGACGCGGTCGGCGTTGGCCTCTTCGACGACCAGCCCCGCGTCCTCGATCGCGAACTGACTCGCCGCCAGCGCGTACTGGATGAAGGCGTCGGTCTTCTTGACGTCCTTGCGATCGAGGTAGAGGGTGGGGTCGAAGCCCTGCACCTCGCCGGCGATCCGGGAATCGAAGTCGCTGGCGTCGAACCGGGTGATCGGCCCGATGCCGCTCCTGCCCTCGAGGATGCCCTCCCAGGTCGCCTCGGTCCCCACGCCCAGAGGGGACACCAGGCCTACGCCGGTGATCACCACGCGGCGGTGCGACGGGCTCTCCTGGGGCATTGCGGGGTCAGCTGGCGGCGGCGTGCTGCTCGATGTAGCCGACGGCTTCCTGGACGGTGTTGATGTTCTCGGCGTGCTCGTCGGGGATCTCGATGCCGAATTCCTCCTCGAACGCCATCACCAGCTCCACGATGTCCAGGGAGTCGGCGCCCAGGTCATCGGTGAAGCTCGCGCTCGGAGTCACCTCGTCGGCGTCGACTCCGAGCTGCTCCACGATGATGCTCTTGACCTTTTCGGCTACGGACATGGAATGCGTCCCTCCTTGGCGTTTCCAGGGGTTCTCCGGCCAGACGGTTTCTAGCACAAGCCCCTGCGGTAGGCAAAGCGGCGGCGGCGGCTACATGTACAGGCCGCCCGAGACGTTCAGCACCGTGCCGGTGACGTAGCCCGCCTCCTCGGAGGCGAGGTAGAGGACCGCGGCGGCGACGTCGTCGACGCCACCTAGGCGGCGCAGGGCGATGGAGGCCTCGAGCTGCTCCCGCGCCTTGTCCGGAAGCGTTTCGGTCATCGCGGTCACGATGTACCCCGGGGCCACCACGTTGCAGGTGATGCCGCGGCTTCCCAGCTCCCGGGCGAGCGCCTTGGTGAAGCCCACCAGCCCGGCCTTGGAGGCGGCGTAGTTGGCCTGACCGGGGTTGCCCATCAGCCCCACCACCGAGGAGATGGAGACCACCCGCCCCCAACGCCGCCGGATCATCCCCCGGACCACCTCCCGGGTGACGGCGAAGGCGCCGGTCAGGTTGGTGGCGATCACCCGCTCCCACTGCTCGAGGCTCATGCGGGCGAGCAGACCGTCCGCGGTGATGCCGGCGTTGTTGACCAGGACGTCGATCTCGCTCCAACCCTCGGGCAGCGAGCCGAGGCGCTCCGCCACCTCGGCGGGCCGCGCGAGGTCGAGGGCGAGCGCGCGGGCGTCGCCTCCTGCCGCGGCGATCTCCTCCACCAGCGCCGCCAGCTTGTCCTCCGAGCGCGCCGCGGCGAGGACCCTCGCCCCCTGGCGCGCCAGCAGGGTGGCCACCCCGCGGCCGATCCCCTGCGAGGCGCCGGTGATCAGGGCGGTACGCCCGTCGAGCCGCAACATCGCCCGCAGCTTATCGCGGCGGGGCGAAGCCGCGGGAGCGGCGTCCCTACGAACGCTCGGGGAGCTCCGCCAGCAGCGCGTCGAGCGTCTCCGGCGAGCCGATCGCCAGCGCCCGGGCGTCGGGCGCGATGCGCCGGATCAACCCGCTCAGCACGGCCCCCGGCCCGACCTCGAGGAAGGTGCCGACGCCGCCTTCCTCCGCCATCCAGCGCACCGACTCCACCCAGCGCACCGGCGAGTCCACCTGGCGCTCGAGCGCGTCGCGCAGCGCCTCTCCCGAGAACCGCGGCGCGGCGTCGACGTTGACCACCACCGGCACCCGCGGGTCGACGAACGAGGTGGCTCGCAGCAGGGGAGCGAGACCCTGCCGCGCCGGGGCCATCAGCGGCGAGTGGAACGGCGCCGACACCGGCAGCAGCAGTGCCCGCCTGGCGCCGCGCTCCCTGGCCAGCTCCACCGCCCGGGCCACCGCCGGGGCGTGGCCGGCGATCACCGTCTGCTCCGGGGCGTTGCGGTTGGCGACGGCGCACACTTCGTCGCCGGCCGCCTCGGTCACCAGCGCTTCCACCGCCTCGGCGTCGAGGCCGAGGATCGCCGCCATCGCCCCCTGCCCTACCGGCACCGCCTCCTGCATCAGCTCGCCGCGCCGGCGCACCAGTCGCAACGCGTCGGCGAACCGGAGCGATCCCGCGGCCACCAGCGCCGAGTACTCCCCCAGGCTATGGCCCGCCACCAGCGCCGGCTCGACTCCCCTGGCGGCGAGCACCCGCTGCATCGCCACCGAGACCGCCAGGATCGCCGGCTGCTGGTTGGCGGTCAGCTGCAGCTCTTCCGCCGGCCCCTCCCAGCACAAGCGGCTGAGCGGCAGCCCGAGCGCCGCGTCGGCCTCGGCGAAGGTCGCCGCGGCGTCCGGCAAGGCCGCCGCCCAGTCACCCCCCATTCCCACCTTCTGCGAGCCCTGGCCGGGGAAGACCAGGGCCAGCCTGCCCGCACTCACGGCCCGTCCGCTCCTGGCGCTCCCATCACCCGCTCCTCCTGTCGGTGCATCACGGCCATCTGTTGGCGGATCTTGGTGTGCAGGTCGGCGACGACGAACTCCATGGCGCGGCGTACCGCGTTGCGGATGCCGGTCGGCGTCGAGCTGCCGTGGCCGATGAAGCAGCCGCCCTGAACCCCCAGCAGCGGCGCGGCGCCGTAGCTGTTGGGATCGGTGCGCTGCCGGAGGGCCCGCAGCGCGGGCAGGGCGAGCAGCGCGCCGAGCCGGGTGCGCCGCGTCGCCCGCAACTCCCCCTCCAGCATCTCCGCCAGCATCACCGCCATCGACTCCGAGCTCTTCAGCAGCACGTTGCCGACGAAGCCGTCGCACACCACCACGTCCGCCGCCCCGCTGAAGACGTCGCCCCCCTCGACGTTGCCGACGAAGTCGAGACCGGCCCCCTTGAGCACCCGGAAGACCTCGCGGGTGAGCTCGGTCCCCTTGCCCTCCTCCTCGCCGACCGACATCAGGCCGACGCGTGGCGACGGCGTGGCCAGCACTTCCTGGGCGTAGAAGTGACCCATCACCGCGAACTGCCGCAAGTGGTGCGGCTTGGTCGTCACGTTGGCGCCGACGTCGAGCAGAACGGTGCGTCCCCGCCGGTTGGGCAGCACCGCGGCCAGGGCGGGGCGGTCGACGCCGGGGATGGTGCCCATCACCAGCATCGCCGCCGCCATCGCCGCGCCGGTGTTGCCGGCGGTGACCATCGCCTGGGCCTCCCCCGACTTGACCAGCTCGGCGGCGATGCGGATCGACGAGCGGCGCTTCTTGCGCAGCGGCGTGGTGGCGGGCTCGTCCATGCCCACCACCTCGTCGGCCTGCACCACCTCGATCCGCCCGCCGTGATCGCCCAGGGCCTCGAGCTCCGGCTCGACGCGCTCGCGCTGGCCGACGAGCAGGACGTGGATGCCGTCCCCGGCGGCGGCGGCGAAGGCCCCGGCCACCGGCACCTTCGGCGCGCGGTCGCCGCCCATCGCGTCGACGGCGATGCGTACCAGGCCGCCGGCGGGCGCGCTGTCCGCCGCCGGGGCAGGGGCTGAGGACGGTCTCCGGTGCATCGCGGGCGTCCCGTCCGTCCGCCCTCGAATCGGCAGCTCAGTGGGAGGCGGCGCGGCGAGCCGGCAAGCGCGAGACTACAGCTGGTCCTCGACCGCGATCACCTTGCGATCGCGGTAGTGGCCGCAGTGAGGGCAGACGCGGTGCGCCAGTTTCGCCTCGCCGCAGTGCGGGCAGGTGGACTGCGCCGGCAGGTCGAGGGCGTGATGGGAGCGCCGCCGATCGCGGCGCGCCTTGGACGTACGCCGTTTGGGATTGGGCATCGTTCGAATCCTTCGAAGGTCTGAGTCTCGCTCGCGAACCCGCTCAGTGATCTTCCTCGGGCGCCCGCTTCAGCGCCGCGAGGGCCTCCCAGCGGGGGTCGACGTCTCGTTCCACGCAGCCGCAGGGACCGCGATTCCGGTCAGCGCCGCAAGTGGGGCAGAGCCCCCGGCACTCGATGCGACAGAGGGGCTTCATCGGCACGTTGAGCTGCAGCTGCTCGAGCAGCAGCGGCTGCACCTCCACCTCCTCGCCATGCACCGGCACGACCCCCAGCTCCTCCTCCTTGAGCTCCCGCTCCCCGCCTCCCGCCCCCTCCGCCGCCGGCAGCAGGAGCAGCTGGAACGACCCGCTCACCGGCTCGACCAGCGGCTCGAGACAGCGCTGGCAGGGCAACGTCTGCTCGTAGGAGTAGGACGCGGTCAGCAGGAAACCGGGATCGGTGAACCTGATCTCACCGCGCCAGGAAACCGGGGAGAGCGCCAGCACGTCCGAATGCTCCAGCCTCGCCGGGTCCACCGTTTCCGTCTGGTCCCAGCGAAACGGCTGGTCGCGAACCTTGTCGAGCCGGACCCGCATGCACTCCCCCCCACCTGCGCGGCGCAAGCGTAGCCGCCGTCAGGGGGACTGTCAACGGGGCGGAGCCTTCGGCGGCCCCTCGCCGCCGGCGCCCGGCGCGCCTGGGGGCCGGCTCAGCAGCAGCCATCCCAACGCCGCGCCGACGGCGACCCGCGAGAGCGCGGCCGCCGGCGAGCTGGCGAGCAGCGGCCCCACCCCCAGGCTCCAGAACGCCGGTACCGGGTCGAGGGCGGCGCACCAGCCGACGGTGAACCCGGCGGTGAACAGCGGCAGCAGCAGTCTTCGCCGCCAGCTCCCGGGCAGCCGCCGAGCCAGCCGCGCCAGCGGCACCACCAGGGCAGGGAGCGCCGGCAGCAGCAGCCGCGGCCCGTAGCC
>DATKEH010000158.1:0-2512 GCA_035546355.1 Thermoanaerobaculia bacterium | reverse complement strand
TACTTCTCGCATCGATCGTTCAAGACCAGTCGCGCGTTCCAGCTCCTGCTGGCGGTGCTGGGCTCCACCTCGCTGCAGAAGGGGGCCCTGTGGTGGGCGGCGCACCACCGGCACCACCACCGCCACAGCGACAGCCACGGCGACCTGCACTCCCCGGGGTTGCAGGGCATGCTGTGGGCGCACGTCGGCTGGATCCTCTCCGCGGACCACGATGCCACCGAGTACGATGAGGTGCTCGACCTGGCGCGCTACCCCGAGCTGCGGTGGCTCGACAGGTGGCACGTGGTGCCGGGAGTGGCCCTGGCGGCCGTGCTCTTCGCCCTCGGCGGCTGGCCCGCCCTGGTGTGGGGCTTCTTCCTCTCCACCGTGCTGACCTGGCATGCCACCTTCTGCATCAACAGCCTCACCCACATGTTCGGACGCCGGCGGTACGCCACCCGCGACGACAGCCGCAACAGCCTGCTGCTGGCGCTGCTCACCCTCGGTGAGGGGTGGCACAACAACCACCACTACTACAAGGCGACGACCCGCCAGGGGTTCTTCTGGTGGGAGGTCGACCTCACCTACTACCTGCTCAAGACGCTGTCGTGGGTGGGCCTGGTGTGGGACCTCAAGGAGCCGCCGGCGAAGCTGGTGGAGCGCCACCGGGCCGAGCCCGGCGCGCTGCTCGACCCGCTGAGCAAGGGCCTGGCGGCCTCCGCCGGCCGCGACTAGCCCGCCCGCTCGCCTCTGCGCTCAGTCCCTCTTCTCGCGGGCGATGACCCGCAGGAAGAAGCGGAGGGTGAGGAACAGCACCACCGTCCAGGTCCCCCCCAGCATCCACCAGGCGGCGGCGGTCATGGCGTGCCCCCCGCTGGCGTCGGCGCGGCCCCGCCTGTCGATCGCCGTTTGCGCTTCCAGGCCACCCGCGTCAGCCAGCAGAGGGCGAGGAAGACGACCACCAGCAGGGTGCGCGTGGCGTCCTCCACCAGGGGGCGGGTGAGGCGTCCGGAATCGTCCACCCAGCGGTACTCGGCCTCGCCGACGTGGAGCACCTTGCCGACCACGCTGTCGGGCGAGAAGTGCCAGGTGCCGGTGGTGACCAGCGAGCGCAGCTCCCGCCGCCACTCGCCGTCCGCCGGCTGCACCATGGCGCCGACGAACACCACCAGCAGGAAGGCGGGCGTGACCCAGCGGATGACGTGGCGGAAGATCCCCGGCACGCGCATGTCGGCGCCGCGGGTGATCTCCTCCCAGCCGCGGTCGATGCCGAACAGGAAGGAGAAGACGAACGCCTCGACGAGGGCGAAGACGACCAGACCGAAGGTGCCGGCCCAGAAGTTGAACTCGTCGAAGGTGCCGCCCGGGAAGAGCCAGACGCAGAGAAAGCCGAGGGCGAAGACGAGCAGCCCGAAGATGGCGGCTGTCGGGCGCCGGCGGACCCCCATCTCGTCCTCGAGAAAGGCGACGAACGGCTGGCCCATCGCCAGCGACGAGGTCACGCCGGCGAAGAACAGCAGGCCGAACCACATCGCCCCGGCCAGGGGAGCGAAGGCCCCCCAGTTGTTGAACAGCGAAGGCAGCGTCAGGAACCCCAGCCCGAAGCCGCTGCCGCCGACCGTCGCCTCCTGCACCGCCGCCAGGCCGAGGTAGGCGGTGGCGATGGGGATGAGCAGCGCGCTGCCGAGGATCACCTCCACGGCCTCGTTCATCCATCCCGCCGCCGAGGCGTTGAGCGCGATGTCGTCGCGTTCCGCCACGTAGGAGGCGTAGCAGCTGACGGCTCCCATGCCGAGGGAGAGGGTGAAGAAGACCTGGCCGGCGGCGGCGAGCCACGTGCGGGGGCTGGCGAGGCCCGCCAGCTGCGGCTCCCAGACGAAGTTGAGCCCCACCAGCGGGCTCTCCACCACCCCCGGATCCTGCCCCGGCTCGAGCAGCAAGCCGCGGATCGCCAAGACGGTGGCGAACAGCAGCAGCAGGGGCATGCCGACCTTGGCGACGATCTCGATGCCGCGGGCCAGCCCGCGCGACAGGATCCAGACGTTCAGCGCCAGGGTCAGGGCGAACCAGAAGAAGGCCTCCCCCGGCAGCGCGAACAGCGACCCTTCGTGGATCCCCAGGTAGGCGGGGAAGAAGTCGCCGGGAGCCACCTCGCGGAAGGTGCCGGCGAGGGAGTGGAAGACGTAGGCGAGCGTCCACGACTCGATGTAGCAGTAGAAGGCGGCGATGGTGACGCTGCCGAACAGGCCCAGCACCCCGAAGTACTTGAGCCAGCGGGCCCGCCCCAGCACGTCGAACAGGCCCGGCGCCGAGTGGTGGCCGAAGCGCCCGCCGTGGCGGCCGATCGCCCACTCCACCCAGAGCAGGGGGATCCCCATGACGAGGAAGGAGATGAGGTAGGGGATGAGGAAGGCGCCGCCGCCGTTCTGCGCCGCCTCGGCGGGGAAGCGCAGGAAGTTGCCCAGCCCGACGGCGTTGCCCGCCATCGCCAGGATGAGCCCGACGCGGGTCCCCCAGCGTTCACGTACCGGCA
>DATKEH010000157.1:0-2659 GCA_035546355.1 Thermoanaerobaculia bacterium | reverse complement strand
GCGCTGGCCCGGCCGCTGATCGCCTGGCACCAGGTGCAGGTGGCGCTCGACCACGCGGCCACCGCCGTCGCCCACGGCGCCACCGGCAAGGGCAACGACCAGGTGCGCTTCGAGCTCGCCTACGCCGCGCTGGCGCCGCAGCTGGCGGTGATCGCGCCGTGGAAGGAGCGTGAGTTCCTCGCCGCCTTCCAGGGGCGGCGCGACCTGCTCGCCTACTGCCGACGGCACGGTCTTCCCATCGAGGCTTCCCCCGAGCAGCTCTTCTCGATGGACGAGAACCTGATGCACAAGAGCTACGAGGCGGGTGTCCTGGAAGACCCGATGGCGCCGCCTCCCCCCCGCATGTTCCGCCTGACGCGCTCGCCGCAAGAGGCGCCCGACCGCGCCCACCGCGTCGAGCTGCACTTCCGCGACGCCCTGCCGGTGCGCCTGGTGGAGGAGAGCGATCGCGGGGAGGAGCCGGTCGTCGAAGACCCGTTGGCGCTGTTCGAGCGCCTGAACGAGCTCGGGCGCGAGCACGGCGTCGGCCGCCTCGACATGGTCGAGAATCGCTTCGTCGGCATCAAGTCGCGCGGCGTCTACGAGACGCCGGGCGCCACCCTCCTGCACCGCGCCCTGCGCGACCTCGAGGGCATCGCCATGGACCGCGAGGTGTTGCGGCTGCGCGACTCGCTGTCGCCGAAATTCGCCCAGCTGATCTACAACGGCTTCTGGTTCAGCCCCGAGATGGACTTCGTGCGCGCCGCCTTCGCCCAGGCCGAGACCCTGATCGATGGGCGCGTGGCGCTCGAGCTGTACAAGGGCAACGTCACCGTCCTCGGGCGCGAGTCGCCGAGCTCGCTGTACGACCGGCAGCTGGCCTCGATGGACGTGCACGGCGGCTACGACCAGCAGGACGCGCGCGGCTTCATCCGCATCAGCGCGCTGCGCCTGCGGGCCCACCGGCTGATCGTCGCCGGGGCGGAGCGGCGCGGCGTGCACCACGACGAGCCGGCGCCGGCGCCGCACGCGCCGGGCGAGGCGCCCGCCGGGGAGCCGCGATGAGCCGGCTGTGGGACCGCGGCGAGCCGCTGGACGAAGGGGTAGCGCGCTTCACCGTCGGTCGCGACGCGGACCTCGACCGGCTGCTGGTGGCGCACGACGCGCTGGGCAGCGCCGCGCACGCGGTGATGCTGGGCGAGATCGGCGTCCTGGCGCCGGAGCAGGTCACGGCGCTGCTGCGCGAGCTCGCCGCCGTGGCGCGCGAGGCGCGCAGCGGGAGCTTCACCGTCGCGCCGGAGGAGGAGGACGGCCACACCGCCCTGGAGAACCGCCTCGTTGGCGCCTGCGGCGAGGCCGGCCGGCGCATCCACACCGGCCGCAGCCGCAACGACCAGGTGATCGCGGCGCTGCGGCTCTGGGGGCGCGAGGCGGTGCTGGAGCTGGCCGAGGCAACGGCCGAAGCCGCCGGCGAGCTGCTGCGCCTGGCCGCCGCCCACCGCGACACCTCGCTGCCCGGCTACAGCCACGGTCGGCAGGCGATGCCGTCGACGCTGGGTTTCCTCTTCGCCGCTATCGCCGAAGGCCTGATCGATTCCCTGCCCTGGCTCGAGCGGGCCTTCGCCCACCTCGACCGCTCGCCGTTGGGCAGCGCCTCGGGCTACGGCGTCGCGCTGCCGCTCGACCGGCGGCAGGTGGCGGAGCTGCTCGCCTTCGACAGCGTCCAGGGCAACGCCCTGGCGGTGCAGAACGACCGTGGCAAGACCGAGATGCTGGTGCTCGGCGCGGCGCTGGCGCCGGTGCACGACCTGTCGCGCCTCGCCGCCGATCTGCTGTGGCTCGGCAGCGACGAGCTCGGCTGCGTGCGTCTGGCGCCGGATGTGACTACCGGCTCGAGCCTGATGCCCAACAAGCGCAACCCGGACGTGCTCGAGCTGGTGCGGGCAGGAGCGGCGCGCCTCGCCGCCCGCCACGCGGAGGTGACCGGGCTGTGGCACGGGCTGGCTTCGGGGTACCATCGCGACCTGCAGCTCACCAAGGGGCCGTTCGTCGAGGGGCTGCGGGACGCGGTCGAGCTGGTCCGGGTGACGGTGCCGGTGCTGGGGGGCCTGGAGGTGGACGCGGCGCGCTGCCGGTCGCTGATCGCACGGGCCGCCGGCGCCACCGACGCGCTCTACGCCCGGGTGGCAGCCGGCGCGACCTTCCGCGCCGCCTACCGCGAGGTGGCCGCCGACTCCGAGGCGGCGGTCGAGGGCGACCCCGCCGAAGGCTGGCGGCGGCGGACCCACCTCGGCGCCCCCGGCGCCCTCGACCTGGCGGCGGCGGAGACCGCGCTGGCCCAGGCACGCCGCCGCCTGCGGCCGCGGCGCGAGCGGGTGGCGGAGGTCTGGCGGCTGCTGCCCCGAGGGTGAAGGAATGCCCTCCCGCGGGGGCGCCGTTGCACCCTGGAGACGGTGCGGAGTCCCGTTTGTGACTGCCAGGCACATGGGATAACCTGCCGGCCGGAAGGGAGCCCGTTGGATGATCGGTGAGAGCTGGTTGACCACGAAATTCGAAGCGCTGGAGGATTGGGCCCAGACCCGCTCCTTCTGGCCGCTGCCGTTCGGCACCGCGTGCTGCGCCATCGAGTTCATGAGCGTGGTGTCGAGCCACTACGACGTCTCCCGCTTCGGCTACGAGG
>DATKEH010000156.1:0-3715 GCA_035546355.1 Thermoanaerobaculia bacterium | reverse complement strand
ACGGTGGCTTCACCGCCAGCTTCCTGCCGGTCGTGCTCACCATCGACGAGCCGGCGCGGATCACCATCGACCCCAGCGGCACTCCCGAGGTGGTGTTCCAGTTCGGCCCCGAGATCGTCGAGCCGGGAGACGCCGATCTGGACGAGGAGCTGAGCGGCAGCTTCTCCACCACCATCGGCGAGACGCTCGAGCTGACCGTGCTGTCGGCGGCCGTGGCGGAGGCTTTTCCTGGAGACACCGCGTCGGCCGCCGCCGCGTCGCAGCTGGAGGTCGAGCTGCAGCTGTGCCCGGTCTCGGTGCTCGAGATCCCGACGACGGACGGGCGCGGGCTGGGGTTCCTCCTGCTCGCCCTCGCCGTCGCCGGGCTGTTCGCCGTGCGCCGGCTGCGGATGGGCTGAGCCGCGGGGCGGCGAGGGTCGGCGGCGGGCGGACGTCACCCGTCGGCGTCGGGATAGAGCTGCCGGTAGAGCGGGTGGGCGCCGAGGATCGCCTTGACGTACAGCCTGGTCTCCGGGTAGGGGATGGTCTCGATCCACTCGTCGAGGGCCTGGCCGGGCGGGCGCTGCCGCCACCAGCGGCGCGCCGCCGTCTCGCCGGCGTTGTAGGCGGCGAGCGCCGGCGCCCATTCGCCGTCGAAGGCGGCGACCAGCGACGCCAGGTGGGCGGTGCCGAGCTCGAGGTTGAGCGCCGGGTCGAAGAGGTCGCCGCGCTGCGGTGGCGGGGCGCCGAGGGCGCCGGCGACGGCGCGGGCGGTCTCCGGCATCAGCTGCAGCAGCCCCACGGCCCCGGCCGGCGAGGTGGCGCGGGGCCAGAACCGGCTCTCCCGCCGCGCCAGCGCCGCCACCAGCCAGCGGTCGAAGGGCAGGCCGGCGGGCGCATGCCGCGCCGCCGCCGCGGCCACCGACTGCCGGTAGGGGAACGGATACAGCGTCTCCCAGACGGCCCGCGGCACGTCCGGCGCGGCCGGCGACAGGGGGCGCAGCCGCTCGCCGGGGACGTCGAGCATCGTCCCGATGGCGGTCCAGGTGTCGCCGCCGCGGGCGTAGAGGTGGGCGAGGGCGAGCTGCAGCGGCGGGTCGTGCTCGAGCGGCAGCGTCTCGAGCTCGGACGCCGCGAGGTGCGGCAGGCCGAGCTGCCGCAGCGCGACCGCCCGCCGGTAGGCCGGCTCCGGTCGCCGTTGGGGATCGCTGAGCGGGTCGACGGCGAGCGGCATCGCGGGCTCGGCGGGGCCCGGCGGCGCCTCCCCCAGCTCGCGCAGTCGATCGCCGGCCATCACCCCGTAGTAATCCCGAGGCGCCTCGCGGACGACCGTTCGGTAGAGCTCGCGAGCGCGGTCGCCGCCCGGGGGGTCGGCGAAGCGGCCCAGCCAGTAGAGCGCCGCCGGGAGGTAGCCCCCCGCCTGCGGATGCCGGCGCAGGCGCTCGAGCAGCTCGCGCGCCGCCGCCGTGCGCCCCAGGCGCCGCTCGAGCCACGCCACCCGCCACAGCGCGTCGGCGGCGCGGGGGCCGCTGCCGTCGGCGACCTCCCGCAGCACCTCCAGCGCCTCGGCCTCCCCGCCGGCGATGCCGCCGAGGTAGGAGCCGAGGTAGTAGCGCGCCTCGTGCGTCGCCTCCGCGCCGGGATGCGCCGCGCGCAGCCACGCCTCCCCTTCGCGAATGGCGCTCGTCTTCTCCTCGCGCCCGAGGGCGCGCATCGCCTCCACGGCCGCGCGCCCCGCCCACGCCGACTGCGGGCTCTCCTGGCGCAGGAAGCTCGCCTGCGCCACCACCTCGGCGTTCTGGCGCAGCGCCAGGTGGCTGCGGGCGGCCAGGAAGCGCGCCTGCGTGCGGCGCGCCGGCTCCGCCGTCGGCTCCAGCAGCGGCGCCAGGGCGGCGAGCGCCTCGCGGTGCAGCCCGTAGCGCTGCAGCTGCTCGATCCAGAGGAGGAGGGCGACGGCGGGCGGCTCGGTCTCCGCCCCCGCCGCCACCAGCCTGTCGCGCGCCTCCAGCGCCCAGCGGCTGCCCGGCGTCTCCAGCCAGATCGTGCGGTACAGGCCGAGCGCCTCGTCGTCGCGGCCGGCGAGGCGCAACGACTCGGCGGTGAGCCAGCGCGCCTCGTCGAGCTGCCGGGCCGGCGGCCCGAGCGCCAGCAGCTCGCGGCCGTGCTCGGCTGCCTCCGGCCAGTCGCCGGCGCGGGTGGCGAGGTGCAGAGCGTGCAGCCGGGCCTGCCGTGCCAGCGCCGGCGTGTCGGCGCGCTCGAGGACCGGCAGGAGGAGATCGCGGGCCTCGGCCAGCACGCCCTCGAGCGCCCCCTCCGCCACCGCCCGCGCGAAGAGCAGCCGCGCGTAGTCCGGGGCGACGATGCCGAGCGCGGCGCGGCGCAGGAGAGGCAGCGCCTGCTGCTGCCGCTCCTCCTCGACGAGCAGCGCCCCCAGCGCCAGGGCCGCCTGCTCCTGCGCGGCCGCACCCGCCTCCCCCGCGGAGAGCGCGAGCAGGGACGCGCTCGCTCGCTCGTCCCCCTGCGCCGCCCGCTCGGCGAGCGCGGCGACCCGTGGATCGGCGACGGCCGGCTCGGCGGTCGGGGTGGCGGCGGCCGCCGGGGGGGCCTCGCCGGCGGCCGGCGCGCTCTCTTCGACCGGCGGCGGCGCCGTCGGCTCCGGCCGCGGCGTCGCGCCGCCGCAAGCCACGGCGAGCCCGAGCAGCGGGGCGAGGAGCAGGCGGTGCCGGCCGCGGGCGCGAGCCATGCGGGGCGCGGACGCAAAGAGGCTGCCATCCGCAGCCTGGGCGCCAGGTGCCGCGAGCAGGATCCCGACAGCCGATGCGCCGCCGCGGCGGTTACCATACGGCCAACGACGACGAACCCTGGGAGACACAGCTTGCGCCACGCCATCGCCCCCGCCCTGTCGCTCCTCCTCCTCGCCTCCGCGCTGCCGCTGCGCGCCGGCGATGCCACTGCGGCGGATGCCATCCGGGCGCTGATCGAGCGCACCGAGCGGGCCAACAACGCCGGGGACGTCGAGGGGTGGGTGGCGCTGTTCGCCGACGATGCGGTCTACATGCCGCCTGGCAGCCCGCCGGTGACGACGCGAGAGGGCCTGACCGACGTCGCTCGCGCCGGCTTCCGCCACCGAGCGGCGATCCACATCGAGCCGCTGGAGATCGAGGTCGCCGGCGACTGGGCCTTCGCCCGCAGCGCGGTGACGGGCACGGTCCAGCTGCACGGCAGCGGCGAAGTGGTGGAGGTCGACGTCAAGCAGATCGTCATCTACCGCCGCAGCGCGGGCGGCGAGTGGAAGATCGCGCGGCTGATCACCAACAGCAACCGCGAGTGAGCCGCGGCGCTCAGGCCGGGCGGCCGGCTGCCGCCAGGGCCTGCATCAGCCGGCGGGTCGCCATCTCCAGCCCCCCCTCGCGGCCACCGGCCTGGTAGAGGCTGCCGCCGACCAGGAACAGGGTGTCGGGTCCGTAGCGCTCCACCCAATGGGGCACCGTGTCCACCTGGATGCCGCCACCGGGCGCGGGGAAGGCGGCTCGGATGCCCTCCCAGGGGCGGCGCAGGCGGCGGTTGACCTCCAGGGTGAGCTCCTCGGCGACGGCGAAGCGGCCGCCGGGGTTGACGTAGATGACCCCGTCGGCCCCCAGCAGGCGCAGCAGCTCGCCGTAGACGACCTCCGGGGCGATGCCGTGCCCGGGAGCGAAGAGCGTCCCGGACCAGGTGGGGTGGGCGAGCAGCAGCA
>DATKEH010000155.1:0-7188 GCA_035546355.1 Thermoanaerobaculia bacterium | reverse complement strand
CACCGGTCCCTACCTCCTGGACGCGCACGAGCCGGGGAAGCGGCTGGCGCTGCGCGCCTTCTCCCGCTACTGGCGGGGTAGGGCGCCCGAAGAGCGGGTCGAGCTGCTGGTGGTGCCAGACCCCGGGGAGCGCGTCGCCGCACTGCTGTCGGGCCGGGCGGATCTGGTCCAGGACATCGAGGCCAAGGCGATCGATCGCATCCGCGCTGCGGGTGCCTACCGTGTCCTGGGGAGCGAGAGCCTGCTGGTCGAGTACCTGCAGTTCCGCCTCGACGCACCCCCTTTCTCCGATCTCCGGGTGCGACGGGCCGTCCACCTGGCGATCGACCGCGAGGCGCTGGTGCAGCAACAGCTGCGCGGCCAGGGGGTCGCGGTGGGGCAGATGGTCGGCCGCCAGGTGTTCGGGTACGCGCCCGGGATCTCACCGCCGCGCCGCGACCTCGAGACCGCACGCCGCCTGCTGGCCGAGGCGGGATACGCGGGCGGCTTCGACGTCGACCTCGAATTCCGCGCCAGCCGCGACCCCGGCTCGTTGGTCGAGCAGCTGGGCGAGGCGGGGATCCGGGTGCGGACGGTGGCGCGCCCGTGGGAGGAGATGTACCGTCGCCTCACCGGCAACCAGGTCGACTTCTACCTCGGCGGTCTGCTGGCCATCTCGGCCGACGCCAGCGACCTGTTCGACAGCAAGGTCCACAGCCGCGACTCCGCCCGCGGATACGGCGACACCAACCACACCGGCTACGCCAACGCCGCCCTGGACGCGTTGATCGAGAGCAGCGGGGCGACGCTCAACATGCTCGAGCGCCGGCAGCTGATGCAGCGCAGCATGCAGCTGCTGATGGAGGACCTGCCGCTGGTGCCGCTGTACGTGCCTTTCGATCTCTACGCCGTGCGGGACGGGGTGGAGTGGACGCCGCGGCTCGACGGCCTGGTTCTGGCGCGGGAGATGCGGCGGCGGGAGGGCCGTTGGCGATGAGACGGAGGCGGCGCTGCCGGCGGCGCCGGGCGACGCTCGCCGGTCCCCTGGCCTGCCTGTTGCTGACCGCGGGTCTCGCCGCCGGCTGCCGGGAGGCGGCGCGCGAGCGGCCGCTGCGACTCGGCATGTACGACGGCGTCGCGCAGCTCGACCCGCACCTCGAGAACGAGTTCCTCACGGTATCGGTGCTGAGCCACTTGTACGAGGCGCTGGTGACCTTCGACGCCGAGCTCCGCATCCGGCCCTGCCTGGCCGAGAGGTGGGACAACCCCAGCGACCGGGTATGGCGGTTCTACCTCCGCCCCGACGTCACCTTCCACGATGGGCGGCCGCTGCGGGCCGAGGACGTGGTGTGGAGCCTCGAACGGGCGCGCAATCATCCGCGCACGGAGTTCGCCAGCTACCTGGTGGCCGTCGCTGGCGTCCGTGCCCTCGACGCCCGCACCGTCGAGATCACCACCGAACGGGCCTACTCGGTGCTGCTCCAGAAGCTGGCGTTCCTGTTCGTCCTCCCCGAGGGCTCTCCCGAGGCGGTGCGCGAGCCGATCGGCACGGGTCCCTACCGGCTGCTGCGGCACGATCCCGGTGAGCGCGTGACGCTCGAGGCCTTCCCCGGTTACTGGGGGCAGAGCCCTGCCTTTCGCCGGGTGGAGCTGCTGGCCATCCCGGACCCGGGAGAGCGGGTGCAGCGCCTGCTGGATGGAGAGATCGACCTCGCCCAGGCCCTGCCGCCGGCGGAAGTCGCTCGCGTCGAAGGGTCGGGCGTCGCCACGGTGGCCTTGCGAGAGGGTCTCTCGGTGGAGTACCTCGAGACCCGCAGCGATCGTCCCCCGTTCGACGACGATCGGGTGCGGCGGGCCCTGTCGCTGGCGCTGGACCGCGAGGCGCTGGTACGGGAGCTGCTCCATGGGCAGGGCGTGCCGGCGGGGCAGCTGGTGCCACCGATGGCGGTGGGGTTCGCTCCGGACCTGGCGGCTCCTGCCGCCGACCCGGATGCCGCGCGGCGCCTGCTGCACGCCGCGGGGTACCCGGACGGGCTCGACGTCGAGCTCGAGCACCGGGCGGGACGACCCGTGGAGCCGATCGCCCGCCAGCTCGAGGCGGCCGGGATCCGCGTCCGTCCGGTGGGGCGCGAGTGGCAGGCGCTGTACGAGAGACTGATCGCCGGCGAGACGTCCCTGGCCTACGTCGGCCTGGTGGTGGAGTCGGCCGACGCCAGCGACGTCCTGGACAGCATGGGGCACTCCCCCGACCCCCGCCGCGGTTACGGTGACGGCAACTACGGCGGCTATCGCAACCCCGAGCTCGACGAGCTCATCGAGCGCAGTGGCAGCGAGCCGAAGCCGCTCGAGCGGCGCATCCTGCTACAGGAGTGCATGCGGCTGTGGACGCGCGACGCGCCCTACATCCCACTGTACGTGCCTCACGAGCTGTACGGGGTACGCCGCGGCCTGAGCTGGCGGCCGCGGCTCGACGGCAACCTGCTCGCCGCCGAGATGGCGCCGTAGCCGCGCGCCCCGGGGAGAGCTGCGCGGCAGGGCCTGAGAAGGCCTAAGGATGGCCTAAGGACCCTTCGCCAGCGCCTCTTTGAGGACCGACGGCTCCACCGGCTTGACCAGGTGCTGGTCGATGCCGGCGGCGGCGGACCGACGGCGGTCGGCAGGCTGGCCGTAGCCGGTCAGGGCGATGATCCGTGTCGCGGATGTCTCCGGCAGCGCCCGCAGCTCACGCGCCAGCTCGTAGCCGTCCATCCCCGGCAGGCCGATGTCGAGCAGAACCACGTCGGGACCGAAGCGACCGGCGGCGGCGAGGGCGGCGGGCCCGTCCGGCACGGTGAGCACCTCGCAGTCCCACAGGCGGAGAATCTCGCTCAGAGCGCGAGCGGTGTCGGGCTCGTCCTCGACCACCATTACCTTGTGAGCCTCCTGGCCGCTCGCCACGGACGGTTCGCTTTCGGCCTGCGGGGCCGGCGCCCGCTGGAGGCGCACCTCGAAGGTGCTTCCCTTGCCGAGGCCGGCGCTGGTCGCCTCCACCCGGCCGCCGTGCAGCTCGACCAGGCTGCGCGCCAGCGTCAGGCCGATCCCCAGGCCCCCCTGTGTGCGCGCCAGGGAGCGGTCCTCCTGGGCGAAGATGTCGAAGACGTGGGGAAGGAAGTCGCCGCCGATGCCGGCGCCGCTGTCGGCGATCCGTATCACTGCGTCGTCGCCGGCCTCCTCCACCGTCACCGCCACCGCGCCGCCGCGGGCGGTGAACTTGGTCGCGTTGTCGAGCAGGTTGCCCACCACCTGCTCCAGACGCGCCGCGTCGCCCTGCAGCCAGACGGGATGGGAAGAAAGGTCGAGGGAGAGCTGCTGCTCCTGGCGCTCGAGCCGCGGCCGATAGCCGTCGACGGCATGCCGCACCAGGCTCACCAGCTCTACCGCGTCCTTGCGCAGGGGGATGCGGCCGCGGGTGATGCGGGAGACGTCCAGCAGGTCGTCGATCAACCGCGCCATGTGGTGCGTCTGGCGGTGGACCATGTCGGTGGCCATGGTGCGCACGCGCGCGTCCTCTGGCCGCAGCCGTAACAGCTCGACGGCGTTGACGACCGCGGCGAGCGGGTTGCGCAGCTCGTGCGCCAGCATGGCGAGGAACTCGTCCTTGCGGCGATCGTCATCGCGCAGCTGGCCGTAGAGCTGGGCGTTGTCCACCGCCAGGCCAGCGCGCCGGCCGAGCTCCTTGACGAAGGGCAGGTCGTCGCGGTCGAAGCGGCGTTCGGAGAGGGTGTAGATCAGCGACAGCGTGCCGACCGAGCGGCCGCGGGCGCTCAACGGCACGGCGACGGCCGATCGGGGCTGTATCTCGTGGACCAGGTCCATCAGCTCGCCGTCTTCCAGCATCTCCTCGAGATGCTCCAGGTCCAGCTCCTCGACGAGAGCCGGCTCACCGGATTCGAGCACCGACATCAGCCTGCTGCGCGGGTTGTCGCTCGGCAGGTGACGGCCGCCCAGCTCCTCCAGGGCTCGTTCCTGCGACGGGTCGATGTGGGCCGCCGCCACCTGTCGCAGACTGCCCGCGTCGTCGCAGAGGTGGATCAGGCAGAGGTCCGCCAGGGCCGGTACGGCGAGGTGGGCGATGGCCGACAGCGTGTCCGCGAGCTCGAGGGACGAGGCGAGCACGGCCCCGCTCTCGGCCAGCAGCCGCCATCGCGCCTCGCTTCCCCGCAGCCCCTCCTCGGCTCGCTGGCGCTCGACCGCGAAGGAGGTGGTACGCGCGATGGCACGAGCGAGCTGCAACTCCTCCGGCCCGAAACAGTAGGGGGAGTCGCAGTAGAGCATGAATTTGCCGACCACCTTCCCCGCCCGCAGCAGCGGAATGAAGGCGAAGGCGCGGATGCCTTCCTGGGCGATGACGTCGCGGAAGGGCTGGAGCGACGCCTCCGCATCCACGTCGTCGACCTGGATCGGCTCGGCTCCTTCCTCCCCCCACTGCCAGGGGCTGTGCCCCTCCACGGCCCGCCGGTATTCATCGGACAGGCTGCGCCAGGCCTTGAAGCGCATCACTCCGTCGGGGTCGAAGAGGAGGATGGAGGCGCGGTCGGCGGGCAGGATGGCGAGCAGGCCGTCGAGAGCCGCGGCGAAGATCTCGTCGAGGCTGCGCGCCTGGCCGACCGTCTCGGTGAGAGCGTGCAGCAACTCGAGCTGATCCAGTCGCTGTTGCAGCTCGGAGTCGGGGGAGGGAGCGGTAGGGCGCTCGGAGGCAGTGCCGGCGTGATTCATCGGGTTGATCCGGGCCTCCAGTTCAGGTTGCGAGCAGGAACACCGACGTCATCAGCGCGGTGAGCAGGGCGGCCAGAGCGGTCGGACCGGCGGTGACGGCGAGCCTGACGGCAGCCTGCGGTGGGGGCGCGATGCCGCGCCGGCGCTCGCTGGCGAGGACCTCTGCGACCTCGGGGCGTGCCGTGGGCGAGAAACGGGCCGCCGGCGCGCGGAAACTGGCAGACGATGCCCTCCGTCGCCGCTGGCGGCGTTGCAGCCAGCTGCGAGCGAGGGGGAGGCTCGCCTCCCCGGGGGCCAGCACCTCGACCGCGGCCGCCAGCCGCCGGACCTCGATCTCGTCCCGCTCCTCCAGCGCCAGCCGCAGCTGCTCGGCGAGCAGCTCCGGCTCGCGCCGGCGCTGCCACTGTGCGAAGAGAGCGATCGCCTGCGCTCGGCAGGCGGCGGCCGCCGTCGCCGCATCCGGTGGGCGCGGCGCGAGCAGCGAGTCGAGAAGCTCTGCCGCCCCTTGCGGCAGGGCGGCGCGCAGCGCGTCCGACAGTCGCGGCGCAGGGGATGGCGGTCGGCCCGTCAGCGCGTGCCAGGCGATCCGCCCCGTGTCGCGCACGTCGGCGCCGGGGTCCTCGCTGCAGCCGGAGGGCGCAGCGCCCAGCGCCAGGCCTTCGAGTCGGACGCGGGGGTCCCGCGAGGGGTCGCAACGGAGGCCGCGGGGGCGCCGGCCGCACAGCAACACGCCCGTATGGTACAGGGCGCCGTGGATCACCCCCCTGGCGTGCGCGTGGGCGACGCCCGCCAGCAGCTGCGCCAGCAGCGTCAGGCACAGTTGCGGCGACAGGGGAGCTCGCGCCAGCAGGTCGGTGAGCAGCCCCGGGTCGCCGGACGGCGCGTCGTACGCCACCACCAGGCCGCCGCCGGGCAGCGATGCGACCTCGCGCACGGGAAGTAGCTGCGCGTGGGGCTCGTTCCGGAGCCGGCGCAGCCGGCGGGCCGCCAGCGGGCCCGCGGTGGGAGCCACCCGCAGAAGGCGCGGTCGTCGCGTCGCGAGATCTGCCGCCGGGGCGAGGAGCCCGAGGCGGTCTTCGCATAGCGGCGCACCCAGACGCCAACGCCCCAGGAAGGAAGACCCTGGCTGCAACGAGACCATTCGCGTGCGGTGATGCAGGAGACGTGCCTGCTGTCCGGTTGCGGCAGGCGCTGGCCCGGGTCTTGTATCCGCCCCCGGCGATGCGAGCTCGCGCGCTGCTGCCGATCGTAGCCCTCGCGGCCCTGGGCGCCGCCCTCGCCGGCTGCGCGTCCCTCGGTCGCCTCGAGCCCCCCGAGGTCGACCTGGTCGACCTCCGCCTGCGCGACGTGGGCTTGCTCGAGACCTCGCTGGGGCTGTCGCTACGGATCTTCAACCCCAATCGCTGGGCGCTGCCGGTCGCCGCCGCCTCCTACGAGCTGTTTCTCGGCGGAGTGCGGGTGGGTCGCGGCACGACCGACGCGGGCTTCGAGGTGCCACGGCTGGGTTCGGAGACGGTGGAGCTGACCATCGGGCTCGACAACCTCGCCCTGCTGCGGCAGGTCCGCCCCATCCTGGACGCCGGACGCTTCGACTACCGCATCGAGGCGACGCACTACCTCGGGGGACGCTGGAACCGCCGCGGCGTCGAGTCGGTGCACCAGGGGCAGCTCGATCTCCGCCGGCGTTGAGAACCCCTCATGGCATTGCCCTTGCACCGGCGCGACGGCAACGAACCCGCCCAGCCCGGTCCCCGAGTGGAACGTGCGAGGGCGAGAGGATGCAAGGTTTACAACCAGGAGGAGAAGAGAATGCAACGGACGCTCCTAGCAATGTTGACCGCACTGGCGCTGGTGGTAGCGGCGCCGGTCATGGCGCAGACCGAAGGCGAGGTCGAGCGCACCAACCCGAACGCCGGCTCGATCAGCCAGGACTCGGGCCTGACGCTCACCGGCACGGTGCAGTCGTGGAACGACGACGAGATCGTCCTCGACACCAACACCGGCACGATGCACGTCCGCATCGAGGCCGCCACGCTGCCGCCGAATCTTCAGGTCGGCGACCGGGTGTCGGTCGACTACGTGCGCACCACCCAGGGCGTGATGCTGGCGCAGCAGATCCGCCCGTACACGGTGCGTGCCGAGGAAGAGACCACGGCGCGGGTGGACCTCGACGACGTCGATGACGTCACCGAGGGGGAGGTCGAGGATGCCTTCGGCGTCGAGCTCGACCAGGACAACGACGAGATGCTCGATGGCGACACCCGCGGTGAGCTGCCGGCCACCGGCAGCGAGCTGCCGCTCGTCGGCCTGCTGGGCCTGCTGGCCCTGATCGGCGCCGGCGTGGTGCGGAAGCTCAGCTGACGCCTAGTCCGGACGCCGCTCGCGGGCGGCGTCCACCGGCTCCGTCCCGGTTGGGGTGCCGGCGCCGAGGCGCCGGCACCTCCTCCGGGTTTT